>JAUIHQ010000016.1 GCA_030432155.1 bacterium
CGGCGCTCATGTCGTCGTCACCGGCCGAAATACCGAGCGCATCGAGCAGTCGGTGGACATCGCCCGCGGCCGGAATCCGGAGGGCGCCCACCAGGGATATGCCGTGGATGTCCTCGACCCGGAAGAGCTCCGCAACATGGTGGAGGCGGTGGATGGTTCATACGGGCGGATCGACCTTCTCGTGGCCTCGGCGGGCAGCGGCGGCGGTCGATTGAGCCGCGACCGGCAGGTGCCGTTCGCCACCGTCCAACTCCCGCTGGAAGAATGGGAAGAGGTGGTCAACACCAACATCCTCGGTGTGTTCCACAGCATCCAGGCGGTGCTTCCGGTGATGATCCGGCAGAAGCGGGGCAACATCATCCCCGTTTCCTCATCCCGCGGCGCCACCATCGCCCTCCCCTACGCCGCCGCCTACGGCGCATCGAAGCGCGGTCTGATGGGAATGGTCCACAGTATGGCGGAGGAGCTTCTGCAGCATAACATCCGCCTGCAGACCATCCTGCCCGATGTGGTCGAGACCCCGATGATGGAGGGCACCAGAAATCTCGCTCCCCACGGTCTGATGAAACCGGATGACGTGGCCGACTTTATTGTGTACATGGCAACCCTGCCCCCGGATACGCTGGTGGTCGATCCCCTGATCGCCCCGTTCGGCGGGGGGCGGACTGAACAGGAGAAAACAGCATGAGTCTTGAAACCTTGGAATCATTGAAGGGCCAGTCGGTCCTGGTCACCGGCGGCGCCAGCGGCATCGGGAAGGCCGCAGCCATTCGTCTCGCCAAATCCGGCTGCAAGGTCGCCGTTGCGGACATCAACCAGGCGAATATCGACGCCACCCTCACGGAGATCCGCGAAACCGCCCCCGGGGCGGAAGCGGTCGGCGTGCAGGTGGATGTCAGCAGCGAAGAACAGGCCGAGGCCATGGCCGACAAGGTCAACGAAGCGTTTGGACGCATTGATATCCTGGTGCATTCCGCCGGCATCCTGCGTCCCGCGGGTTACGGACCCCGCCTGCTGCCGCAGATCGATGCAACCGAATGCAATGCGGTAATCGACATCAACCTCAAGGGAACGTTTCTCTGCGACCGCGCGGTGCTCAAACACATGATGCGGCAACGCGGCGGGCAGATCCTGAACATCTCCTCCACCTCGGGGCTGAAGGGACTGGCCTTCGATTCCGTATACTGCGCCTCGAAATTCGGCGTCATCGGCCTGACCGAATCCCTCGCCGAAGAGGTTCGGCAGTTCGGCATCAAGGTCCACCTCCTGCTCCCCAACGCGGTCAACACACCGCTCTGGGATGTCAATCATGTCCGGGCTCCCGACGGCTCCCTCACCCCTGACCGGGTGGCTCTGGCCATCGAGTTCATGCTGTCGCTGCCGGAGGACATGATTCTGCACAACGTAATCGTGGCGCCTCACAAGACCCGCCGGCGGAAGAAAAAGAAAGCGGCGGCGGAAGGCTGACCACCACGGCCGGCATGCATCATCGAACCTCCAACCTGAATGGAAAGGTCGCCCTGGTGACCGGGGGTACCAGCGGTATCGGCCGGGCAGCCGCCCTTCGACTGGCTTCACGCGGCGCCTCGGTGTGTGTGTCGAGCCGGCGGGAAGCCGCGGTCGAGAAGACCGTTGCCGAGCTGCGGACCGCCTCCCCCGGGGTCAAGGCTACCGGGCTGCCCTGCGATGTCGCCCGGGAGGAGGACGTGAACGCCCTTGCCGAGCATACCGTTCGGGAGCTCGGCGGTCTCGATATCCTGGTCCACTCCGCGGGGATCCTTCGCCTGCCGGGAAGCAGCCTCCAGATCATGCCGCTGATCGACACCGCGGAAATTCATGCCGTGCTCGATACCAACATCAAGGGGACGTTTTACGCCAACCGGGCGGCCGCTCGGGTCATGACCGGACAAAAGAGCGGGGTCATCGTGAATGTGGCATCCATTCTCGGGAAAATTGCCCGGCCGTTCACGTCGGTGTATTGCGCATCAAAGTTCGGGGTTGTCGGCATGACCGAAGCGTTCGCCGAGGAAATGCGAAGCTACAACGTCAAGGTCTTCGCCGTTCTGCCCGATGCGGTGAAAACACCGTTCTGGGAAAAGGACGGCCCGGCCAGCGCAAAGGATTTTGCCCTCGAGCCCGACCGCGTCGCCGCTTTCATCGAACATCTTGTATGTCTGCCCGAAGGGGTCACCATTGCCAATACGGTCATCGCTCCATTCCGGGGCACGACCGAATCAACCGAAACTGTCCGCCCAGGAGAACCGACATGAGCCAGCCCGAACGTATCGACGAAGTCCTCGACATTCTGCAATGCCCGGTATCGGGAAACCTTCTGACCAAACCGGAACCGGAAAAGCTCCAGACCGCCGACGGGATCACCTACCCGATCCGGAACGGAATCGCGGTGATTCATCCTGATGTCGCCGAACAGGCGGGCGGCTGATACCAGCCGGAAGAACGCATTGGCACTATTTCAGACTTCCTCAATAGGGTTCGGAGGTCAGGTTTCAGGCCCTCCTGACACCTGAACACTGAAACCTGAAACCAAATCGTCTGGCGCATGTATACCGATACGTATTTGCGATTGGTATGATACCGGTCAGGAGGTCTGAACATCGCGGTCGCGGATGTTCAGCTTGTCCATTTTGTATTTCAGAATCCGCCGCGTCGTACCCAGAAGCCGCGCGGCCCGGGTCTGGACGCCGCCTGCCCGGCGTAACGCGTCCAGCACCAGTTCCCGTTCATAGGAATTGACCGCATCGGCCAGGGATTGGTCGCCGCTGACCGGCGGCTGCGTTTGCACCGTCACATCTCCTCCGGTGATGGGACCATACCGATGGAATTCACCCGGCAATGCCTCGGGGGAGAGGGTTTTCTGATTCCCGTGCAGCACAAGAATCCGCTCGATGATGTTCCGCAACTCCCGGATGTTGCCCGGCCAGTCATACTGCTCCAACAGGCTGATCGTCTCCGGCTCGAGATCCTCGGTGGAGATGTTCATGCTCTGCTTGAAATACATCAGGTAATACCGGGCCAGCAGCGATACATCCTCTTTGCGATCCCGCAGGGGAGGAATGGCCAGCGGAACCACGTTCATCCGGTAGAACAGATCCTCGCGGAAGCGGCCCTCGTCCATCTCCGCTTTCAGGTTGCGGTTGGTGGCGGCCACGATCCGGGCATTGGTCTTGATCACCTGGGTTCCCCCGACCCGCATGAATTCCCGTTCCTGGAGCACGCGCAGAAGTTTGACCTGGGTCACCAGGCTCATTTCGCTCACCTCATCAAAGAACAGCGTGCCCGAACCCGCGAGCTCGAAGCGTCCGGCGCGGCGGCGATCGGCATGCGTGAAGGCGCCCTTCTCATGCCCGAACAGCTCGCTTTCCATCAGGGTTTCCGGGAGCGAACCGCAGTGAACGGCCACGAACGGTTCGTCATGCCGCACGCTCCACGCATGGATTTGCCGGGCCAGCATTTCCTTCCCGGTGCCGCTTTCGCCGGTGATCAGTACCGTGGCATCCGAAGCCGCCGCACGCTTGGTCTGTTCAAGCACATCGCGGAAAATGCCCGATTCGCCGATGATGCCGTTGAGCGGAAACTGACGCGAAACGTCGGATTGCAGGGCACGCACACAACGTTGGAGGGTACTGTTACGCAGCGCCCGCTCCACCATGCGGCGAAGGTCGGACACATCAAACGGCTTGGTCACAAAGTCGAAGGCGCCGGACCGGATCGACTCCACCACCGGACGGACATTGGTCGAGGCGCTGATCATGATGACCGGGGTGTTGGGATACAGGTCCGACAATTCCTTGAGAAAGGTCACCCCATCCTGGCCGGGCATGTTGACATCCAGCAGGACCAGATCGATCGACCGGTCTTTCATGACATCACGGGCCTGGGCGGCATCCGGAGCAAGTGAGAGCTCGTAATCTTTTCCGAACACCATGCGCAGGGATTCACGGCTCCCCCGTTCATCATCAACGATCAAGATATGTTTCATGCTGCACTCCCGTTCTCGGATGTCGGTAAAATCATGGTCACCGTGGTTCCCTCCCGATCGCTGTCCACCTGAACCCTCCCGTTGTGGTCCACCACCGTACGCTGCACGATGGGAAGGCCGAGGCCCATACCCCGTGCCTTGGTCGTGCTGAAGGGCGAAAATAACTTGTCGCGAAGGTCGTTGTTGATGCCGCCGGCGTTGTCGGCCACTCGGATCATCAGCGTTTCCCGGTTGTCCCCTCCCCGCCCGCGGTCCACCGAAAGGCGGATCCGGGCATTGTCCTTTCCGCTCAGGGCTTCGATCGCGTTTTCCAACAGGCGGTTGATACAGTCGGTGAGCGCCTTCGCGTCCCCGTATACCGTGGGGAGATTTTCGTCGTAGCGTTCCTCGATCTGAACATTGGTGCTTCCGTTCAGCCGCTCGGCCAGGGCATCGATGCTGGATCGGATCGGCAGTCGGATATCGATGGGATCAAACGACAACTCGGGCGGATGGGCGAAGTCATTGATCTGGTCGATGATGCCGTTCAGCCGGTCCACTTCAACCGAGACCAGCTTGCTGAATTCCTCGCGGAACTCGGGATCATTGAACCGTTCGGGCAGGAGCTGGGCAAAGGTCTTGATGGCTACCAGCGGGTTGCGGATTTCATGCGACATACTGGCCGCGAGTTCGTTCCAGAACGCGGTGCGTTCGAGTTGTTCCTGTTTCTCCTGCAGGTTCCGCTGCAGGGTCATGTCCTGGATCATCAACACCGCACCCAGGCAGGTGTTGTCCTGGGTGAGCCGGTTCGCGGTAACAAAAAGCGACCGGCCGGTCAGCGGATCCTTCCATGCCATGGGAAATCCCGACGGGTCGCCGGAAAGGGTTCGACGGGCCACGTCGGCCATCCGGCTGCCCAGCTTTTCCACCGCCCGCCCGATCACATCGGCCGCCGGAATATTCAGGATGGCTTCGGCCGCGGTACTGAACCACTGAATCACGCCTTTGTCGTCAGTCGATACGATACCGGTCGGAATGGAGTGCAGAAGCGACTCGGCGAGCTTCTTCTGAACCTGGACCTCTCGGTACAGCATGGCCCGCTCCAGCGAGACCGCAATATGGTCGGCCAGGACCACCAGTTCTTCGAGATCAGGCGGTTCAAAGGGAATACCGGTAGACCGTATGCCTACGGCCATCCAACCCAGCATCCCGCTTCGGGCCTGCAGGGGAACCAGCACTTCGGCCCCCATGCTGTCCATGGCCCGCCGGAGGGTACCACGCATGTCGCCCGAAGCATCAACCGTCTGCTTGGTCAGGGTGTGGGGATGGCGTTCGAGCCAGGCGACAAACGGATCGTCCGCCGGATACTGCATCGCCCACGCCTCCTGGGGCATATGCCAGCCTGCGGTAAGGGCATACCCAGCTTTCCGCTCATCCCGAAGGATAAGCCCGGTCCGGGACACCATGAGGATGGATGCCAGGGTTTCAACCGTTCTCTCCAAAAGCATGTCGAGCCGCTCCACATGGCGGAAAAGACCGGAAATTTCTTTCAGGGCCCGAGTTCGTTCCCGCGATACCGGGGCCGGGGCGGTCGGGAGGATTGCGGATGGTACAATCGGGCGGGAGGTCTTCTCTTCGAGCGTCCGGATTTTCTGCTGCAATCGCACCTGGAGATGAGCCTGGCGGATGAGGTTCCGCAAACGGTCGGCGGAGAGATCCGGAGGTTCCACGGCGAACACCCCCGCCCGTTTCATCGCCAGGGCAGGATCGGACCGCAACGCACCAAACGCCGCGATCACATGATCCTGGTGATCCTCCACGAATGCCTCCATCCCGTCACGGCATTCCGGCATCCGGAGATCACAGAACAACAGCCCCGGCTCCGCGTCCTGCAGCAGCAACGACGCTTCCTGCAGCGAGGCCGCAACCTGAATACGGCCCCGGCCCGGGTCCATGCAGGCCCGGACCCGGCGGATCAGACCTTCATCGCGGGAGCAGAGAAGAATGTCCGGAATCATCCTCATGCCGGAACCTCTTCCTCAAGCACCGGGAACATCAGATGAAACACCGTACCGCGACCGAGTTGACTGTCCACATCCACCGCACCGCCGTGTTCATGAATGATCCCGTGCGAGACGGAAAGACCGAGTCCGGTACCGCTGGTTTTCGTGGTGAAGAAAGGATCGAATACGTGCTGAAGGTCTTCCCGACTGATTCCGCTGCCCGAGTCGCGAATGCTCAGGCGGAACGTCCGGCGGGACCGCACTTTGGTTGGGATCTCGCCCATGATGTCCGGAATCGCGCGGTCCAGAACCGAGGTCTCGATGGTGAGGATTCCCCCGTCCGGCATGGCGTCGATGGCGTTCAGGAGAAAGTTCAGAAGCGCCTGTACCAGGAGATCATGGTCGCCCTGGATCATATCGCGTGCGGCTTCCAGCGAGCTGATCAGCTCGATGTTCCGCTGACGGAGCTGCTGACGCACCAGGCGAAGGGTGTTCTCCACAATCTGATGAACCCCCGTCGGCTGCAGGCTGGGTTTGGCCGGCCGCGCGAAATGAAGAAGCTGGTTCACGATGGAATCGATCCGTTTGACTTCCTGCCCGACCAGCGACGAGAAGGTTTCACGGAAATCTTCGTCCTCATAACGTTCAGGCAGGAGCTGGGTGAATGTTTTGAGCGTAACCAAAGGGTTCTTGATTTCATGGGCCATCCCGGCCGCAAGGGTTCCCCGGCTGGCCAGGCGGTCGGTGCGCCGCACCTGTTTCTCCAGCTTCTTGATGGCCGTCAGGTCGTTGAATACCAGCAGGGCGCCGAGTGAATCCCCCTTGTGCCCGCGGAACAGCGCACTGGCATAGGTAATATAAATTTCCTCCGACGCCTCGGATCGTTTCAGCACGGTCTCACGGTCCCGGGTTTCCCGCCCCGACTCGAACGCTTTCTCGAGAGATGAACCGAGCGGCAACGGCAGTTCGGATATCATCTTGCCCTGGAGCGCCTGGGGCTCGAGGCCGAGGATGCGCCCGGCCTCCCGGTTGCAGACCGTGATGACCCGGTCCATGTTGGCCGCAATCACACCGCTGACCAGGTTGTCGAGCAGCGTGTCATTGTAGCTCGCGCTGTCCTTGAGCTGCGTATACAGACCGGCGTTCTCCAGCGCCACTGCGAAATGGTTGCACACGATCTGGAGCGTGCTTTGTTCGGCCTCGCCGTAAATACGGCCCGACAGTCGCGGCCCGAGCAGGAGCAATCCCTCCAGCCGGTTCGATGAATAAATGCCGACCGCGATCGCCACTTTCAACTCCGCCATCCGGAGGCTGACCGCTTCGAGGGTGAAGTTCGGCCGCACCCGCTGCAGAACATCACGAACAATCGGCACCTTGCTGACCGTCAACTCCCGGATCAAGGGATCGCCCGGCTCGATCAACGGCGTATCGATCGAATGCATCCCTTCGTTGGCCCGCATGAACCCCTGACCCTGTTGATAGATAAAGACCCCGATTCGATCCACACCGACGGTGGTGGCGACAAGCTCGGAGAACTGCCGCATCAGCTCGTCACGGGTCTTGATCGCACCGAGAATGCGATTCGCCCGCTAGAGGGTATCGCTGACGTCGAGGGTCTGGTAATTGACAAAAAGCTGGTTGGCAAATTTCTGCATCCACCCATGGGCCGGCGCCACCGAGAAGGCGATCGAGATGGCGGCCAGATAATGGGGAAGCGGGAAGATGTCCTTCACAAAATCATGAAGAATCTGATCGGACACGAACCACACCAGGAAATAGATCCCGCTGAGATACACCGCCAGCAGACTGTAGGCCGCCAGCCGGCGGAGCACGTACGGCATGTCGAGAATCCGGCGGGTGGCGATGCCGTAGGCGAGAATGATGTTCAACAGGATCACACTCGTCGGGGCAAAGGGGGCAGTGGATGAACTGTCGGTAAACAGCGGAAAGATCAGGGCGAGGCTGACTCCGGTGATGATGGTGACAATACATCCGAAGAAGACAAACTGGATTTCCAGCCGCTGCATGCCGGTCGCCACCTTCGAATCCTTGTAGAACCGGAAGACGAGGAGGCAGAAGGCAGAGATATAATAGAGAATGAAGGGGAAAAATGCCCAACCGTAGACCGGCTCCACCACTTCCCAGGCCGGGCTTCCGGGGGCGGGCATGATGACATCCTTGAGGAACACCGGGCTGAAACAGACGAAACCGAGCGCCACGGCGGTCCCCAGAAACCATTTGGAATGACGTACGCCTTCAATCCACGGCTGGTCCGGATACTTCATGGCAAAGCGAAGCATGTTAAACGCCGGCGGGACGAAGATGCAGGTCGCGGACGCGATCCGAATCGCCAGCTCCGCCGCCGCAGGATTCCCGGCGCGAAGCACCAGCCAGATCGCACCCTGCCAGGCCGCGATGGGAAGGGTCAGGGTAAAATACTGCTGGTTGGCCGGGCGCTTGGTGTTGGTCAGAAACACCAGGACCCCCAGGGTCAGGTCCATCAGCAAACCGAGAAGGACGGTAATCTCGTGAATGGTCATAGGGATGCCTTCTGAAGAATCAGGGAACTGTTCACACCGCCGATCCCATGTACATTGATCAGGGTCCGGGCGGCATGATACCGGCGTGCTTCAAGGGGTACATGATCCAGATCGCATTCCGGGTCGGGGCTATCGAGATTGGCGGTCGGAGGAATCATCCCGTCCCGCATGGCGAGCAGAGACGCCGCCACCTGGAACGGGCCGGCCGCGGAGAGCGGGTTCCCGGTCACCGCCTTGATCGAACTGACCGGAATCCGATAGGCCTGGTCGCCCAGAACATGGCGGACGGATGCCGTCTCCACGCGGTCCACCACCGGATCGCCCGGCCCATGGGCACAAACATAGTCGATGTCATTCGGCAGCAGGCAACTGTCATCCAGTGCATGCTGCATCGATGCTTTCAGTCCGGCCCCCGGCTCACTTCCCGGCGGATCGTTCTCACAGCCGTAGCCCAGCAATTCACCATACACCCGGGCACCCCGGGACCGGGCATGATCCGCTCGCTCCAGAACGAGGAAACCCGATCCCTCGGCGAGGATACCCCCCTTGCGATGCAGGTCAAACGGACGGCAGGCTTTCTCCGGCTCATCCTGCCACTCCGGGACCATGTGAGAGGAGAAGAACCCGGCCACCGCCAGCGGTGTCACCGGGCAGTCCCCGGCCCCGGCGATGGCGATATCCGCTTTCCCCTCGCGAATCATCCGGCCTGCCTCGGCAATCGCCTGCATGCCCGACGCACAGGCCAGCGCATAGGTCTGGGTCAGGGTGTCGGCCGGAACATGTTCGGCCAGGGTGCTGGCAATGTCATGGGGCTGGGATGACCGCACCATGAACGGATTGACCCGACGGGGCCCTTTCTGATCGAGCTGCTCCTTCGCCTTTTCCACCACATCGAACGCGCTGGAACTCACCCCTACACAAAGGGGAATACGGCCGCAGGAAATGTAATCCTCATCGGTAAGTTTCGCATCCGCCAACGCCGCCGTCATCGCGGCGAGCGAAAGCTGAGTGTGACGCCCCAAACGTTTCACCTTCACCGGACGGGAAAGGAAGTCATCCAGGTTGAATGACGGAATCGAGCCGCCTAGAGGGGTCAGGGAGGAGAATGAACTGTCAAGATCAAGACGCCGGATGCCGCTACGTCCATGCAAAAGAGAATCCCAGAACCGGTCCAACCCGATTCCGTTCGGTGCTACGATCCCCAAACCCGTAATGTAAACGTTTGCCATCTTGGTCGCGCTACTGTTTGATCCTGTCAACAACCTGTGCAAACAGCACTGATTGCCATCAGCCCCTGCAGACAGCCAACAGAAAGCTGACAATCCGCAAGGCGGCCAAACGAGGCCCGTATCAAAGCAGACTGGGCGTTTTCCCCTGTGACGCCGTTCAAAAATGAACCGTGACCAGCATGCTTGTACAATTTCGTCCACATACCATCACAGGTATAGGGGTATGGCAAGCGGAAAATACCGTATATGGCACAGCCGCCGACTGGCACGCTCATTGCTTATCATGATCAGCGTGTGGGACTGTGTTCAAAAAGGGAGATACCAATGATGACAACGTGTAATCGTTTATGTGGGTGGATGACGGCGGCCGTATTGATGGTAACCATGACGGGTTGGGCCGATGGTTTCCGGAATCCGCCGGAAGGCCCCGCCGCTCTCGGCAAAGCCGGTGTGAAATCCGTGTTCGTGGAAGATCCATCCGCCATCTCCCACAATCCGGCGACCCTTTCCGGGCTGGAGAAGCCCGAGGTGATGGCCTCATTGACCCTTGCCTATTCGGAAGCCGACTTTGATGCGCCCATGCGGGGATCCGCGGAAACCCGGAGCCCGGCAAAGTTTCTCCCCAACCTGTATGTCGCCTGGCCGGTTCGAGACGGCTCGATGACCGCGGGCATCGGGATTACCACACCTTACGGCCAATCCACGGTATGGGAGGAAGAAGGCGCCCTCCAGTACGCAGCGCCGTATTACGCCGAAATGGCGCTCATTGATATCAATCCCATGATCGCCTTTCCGGTGAGCGAAAATCTGCACCTGGCCATCGGACTGAACCTGTACTGGTCGGAACTCGAACAGCGCCAGGACATCCCCTGGGTTGCCTTCACCCTCGACCCCACCACCCCGGACGGCACCCTGGAGGCGGAAGGCGACGGATTGGGCTTCGGCGCGAACCTCGGCCTGTTATGGGAAATCAACGACAAGCAATCGATCGGACTGACGTATCGTTCTCCGTTCGACATCGAATATGAAGGCGACACCCGCCTCAGCCGGATTCCCGCGGGAAGCCTCCCCCCCATGTTCGGCGGAGTCTCATCCGGCAGCGATTTCGAAACCGAGATTGCCTTTCCCACCATCCTGACCGCCGGATACGGCTGCAAGGTCAACGAGAAGCTGCGGGTGGAAATCCAGGTGGAGTGGCTTCAGCACTCCCGCTATGAATCCCTGGATGTCGATCTCGGCAACAACGGCGCGATCCTTGCCGAGGATTCGATCCGCCAGGACTGGGATGATACGTGGACATTCGGCATCGGCGCCGACTACGCGATCGACGAATACTGGACGGTTCGCGGCGGCTACGCGTTTATCGAGAGCCCGATTCCCGACGAGACATTCTCCCCGGTGATCCTCGACAGCGACCGGCATGTGTTTGCCGCCGGACTGGGCCACCACAAGGATGCCCACCGTTGTGACATTGCCTATGCCTACAGCATTTTCGACGACCGGGACATCGACAACAACCAGAACCCGGCGTTCAACGGAACCTACGAGATCAACGGCCACCTCCTCGCGGTTTCGTACGGCTATACCTTTTAAGGAAGTGGCGCTATGATCATGTCGAACATGGATAAAAAGGTTCTGATCATCGACGATGAGCTGGGGCCGCGCGAGAGCATGCGTATCCTGCTCAAGAATCAGTACCAGGTTCTCTGCGCGGAATCCGTGAATGTCGGCATCGATCTTCTCGAAAAGGAAAAACCGGATGTTGTGGTCATGGATATCCGGATGCCCGGCAAATCGGGCATCGAGGGCCTGCGCGAAATCCGCCAGCGAGATCAGAACATCGCGGTGATCATGCTGACCGGCTTCGGTGCGCTTGAAACCGCCCAGGAAGCGATCCGCCTCGGTGCGAACGACTACATGAAAAAGCCCTTCGACACCGAGGAAATGACCTCGGTGATCCACCGCAACATCCAGCGGACCCGGGTCAACCGGAAGCGGGCGCATGCGGAACGGGAACTGAACGACCTGAACCACCAGCTCGTTTCCGAACTTGCCCGGAAGGATAAACTGGCATCCCTCGGGCAGGCATCGGCGGAACTCGTACACGACCTGCGCAACCCGATGACGGTGATCCTCGGCTACATTCAAATCCTCTCCGAAGATCTGAAAAAAGCGGAACGCGAGGGCATGTCCGCCGGCGACACCGTTTCGGAATACGTGGATGTGATCGAGCAGAGCGTCAAGCGCTGCCGGGAACTGATCGAAACCTGGCTCCGCATTTCCCGCAACGACACCAGTCAATTCCGGGCACTGGATATCAATGACTTGATGACGGAATTGATACGCCAGAACAACTGGAACAACCGGGACGGCAGTGTCCGCCTGTCATTCGACCCTTCCTCGGATACGGTAAAGATCAAGGGCGACCGCATCCAGGTTCAGCGGGCGCTTCAGAATGTCGTCAACAATGCTGTCGATGCCCTGGGCTCGCATGGCCATATCACCATCACCACCGAAGTGAGGGACGGTCACGCCATCATCAGCGTCCGCGATGACGGGTGCGGGATTACCGAAGACAACATCAACAAGATTTTTGACCCGTATCACACGACGAAAACGGCGGAAAAAGGAACGGGCCTCGGTCTGTTCATCACCAAGAAAATTGTTGAAGACCACGATGGAAGCATTTCCATCGAGAGCACACCGGGAAAAGGAACCCTCGTGCTTCTTACCTTTCCCGCCTGCTGATCCGACGACGAGCGCCGTCACCCACCGGGATGCCGATTGCGCCGGCGATGCGGTTCCGGTTCGGTCCCAAGGAATGTGCGGATCTTCCGCAGACTCTGATCGATCCGCTCGACACATTCACCGTGATGTGGCACATACATGCCATGGATCGCATGAATGACGATGCCGCGATCAAGGCATGGACAACCCTCCTCGGTACGGACAGGGTCCTCACCGGCGAGAACGAGCTCGGCCGCTATCAGCGGAATGTCAGCGGACTGAACCGCCGAATCACCGCCATCCTCAAGCCGGACACCGTCGAACAGGTCCAGGCCGTCGTTCGCATCGCCCGCGAACAGCGGCGCCCCATCTACACCATCAGCAAAGGTAAGAACTGGGGTATGGGCTCCCGCCTTCCGGTCCGCGACGGATGTGCTGTTCTTGACCTCGGGGGCTTGAACCGCATCCGGGAGATCAATGCCGAACAACACTACGCGGTTGTCGAACCCGGAGTGACCCAGAAACAGCTTCACGACGAACTTCGGCGCCGCAACCTGCCGATGATCCTGAATGTCATCGGCTCCGGACTCGATACCAGCCTGATCGGCAATGCCCTGGACCGCGGCGTCGGGTACTTTGCCGGGCGCGGGGATGCGCTGAGCGGCATGGAGGTGGTCCTGGGCGACGGCACGTTACTTCACACCGGGTTTTCCCGTTTTCCCGGCGCAAAAACCGCGCATGTGTACCGGCATGGGCTCGGTCCCTCGCTGGACGGCCTGTTCCAGCAATCGAATTGCGGCATTGTCACCGCAGCCGCGGTGGAGCTTCTGCCGTGGCGGGATCAGCACCTCTCGATGATCGCGAAGATCGACGATCCAGCCAAGCTTCCCGCCCTGGTCGAAGCGCTGGCCGACCTCCGCCGGCGCGACATCGTCCGTATGGTCGTCCATATCGGCAATCGCCATCGCTCTTTCAGCACCCTCGCCCCCCTCGTATACCAGCAGTTGAAGCAAAACGATCCGGACGCGGGCGATGCTGAACTCCGGGAGCGGGCGGCCCGCCTGCTGGAAAAAGAAGGGTTCGGCCCGTGGAGCGCGGTCGCCGGCATCAGCGGAACACCGGCGATGCTCAGGGCGGCGGCCCGGGAGTTCCGCAAGGCGGTCTCGCCCATCGCATCGGTTACATGCCTGAACCAGAAGAAATTCGAAACCGCGGGCCGTATCCTGAACGCCCTCTCGTTTCTCCCCGCAATGCGCCGGAAGAAAATAGTGGTGGACGCGATGCACCCGGTATTCGGCCTGTCCTACGGCATCCCCACCAACGAGGCGCTGCGCAGTGTCTATTGGGGATCCGGCGAACCGATGCCGGGGGCGGACGAGCCGCTCGAACCGGATGAAAGCGACGGCGGCGTTCTGTATTGCCTTCCGATCATTCCGCTGTCCGGCAAAGATGCAAAGGCCGTTGTGGAGGCCACGGAGACGGTGTTCGGACGCTACGGTTTTGATGCCTATATCACGCTGAATATTCTGGATGTCCGCAGCATGGAAGTGGTGATCTCGCTGGCCTTCCGGCGGTCGGATGCCGGGCAAACCGACAAGGCCCATGCCTGCCTGAAAGAGCTGCAAGAGCACTTGCTGGCCCTGGGGTATCCGCCCTACCGCATCGGCATCCAGGAAATGGACATGTTTGTCGACCCGGACGACCCTTTCTGGCGGACCGCGGGAGCGATCAAGGACGCACTGGATCCCGGTCACATTCTATCACCGGGCCGCTACAATCCGCATTGATTCCGGTCACACCGGTTCGGTGTGATGAAACCGGCTGAAGTCCAGCATAAGCCGTCCATCCTCAAGCTCTTCATCGATATCAACAAACCGCCGGCCATGGAGGATGTCATGCGATCCGTACAGATGCCGGGCATACACCGTCTGGCCGTACGTCGCATCGTGACCGTGGATGGTGACGATCAGAACATCGAGCTTGTCCGGAATCTCCCCATCAGCCAATGCACGGAGCGGGCTTGTTTCATCCAGCGGGTGCATGACAGTCCAGGTCAGGGCGAACAGGGGCGACCGCTCCCGCACGAGCGGCAGATCATACATGCGCCGCAGCTCGTAACCCTCCGCGGATGTCTCCTGAATGACCGCGGTCACGCTCACGGTTGCATCGGCAATATCATTGCCCCGGGCATTCCCGGCTCGGAACAGGAGCGTGGGCCGATCCTCGTAGGTCATGACCAGCAGATTTCGGCTGAACAGGATTGCGGCCCTCGGCTGGGACACTTTGGCAAAGGTGAGGCCGGTCGCCACCGCCACGCCCAGCAATCCCGCCGCCGCCTCCACCGTCACCACAATGTTTGCGTACAGAGTGGCCGGCGAAAGGACCCCGAAACCGATCGTCGAAATCGTCTGTACGCTGAAAAAGAATGCGTCGGCAAAGGTCTGGGGGTTTGATCCGTCTATGCACCCGGGCTGCAGCATGAACAAACCGGCGAACAGGACGTTGGTCATCAGGAACACAAACATCAACGACGCGAGAAAGCGGATCCACCCTCCTTCCATGAAGTAGAAGTACAGGTCACGCCGCAGTGCGCTCGGGGTTCCTTTCCGCACCGTCTCCGAGATCCCGATGCGCCGGACCGTTTCCGTCATGAGCGGCACGGTCTCGTCGGGTTCTTCCTGAATGTCCGGCAGGTGATGGATCTCCGTCGACTCAAACGGCGCCATCATCATGTCGAATACAACCTGGGCGATCAGCACAGAGGTGACGAGGATGACGAACATATAGGCGGGCATCCCCCCTCCCCCCGGGGCCAGGAGCAGCAACAGGGCCGCGGAAAAGAATCGCATCGCGACCCGGTAGGTATCGCTGAGCTCGGCCTGGCGCCTCTCGGTGACCGAGTCGATCACCGCAACCGACAACAGGGCAAGGCCGAGGCTGCCCGAGAAAAGCCATCGGTAGGCTTCGGGCGCGGGCACCATCATGTCGAATGCAACCGCCTTCTTGATGGCGACGCCGGTGGCGGTCAGCGCCATCTGAAGCGGAAGGTGGGCATACAGCCATATGATCGGGGTGAACCGGCGGCCCCGGATGCGTGAACCCGCCACATCGTCAAAGTAGATCCACCAGAGGCAGCAGGTCAAAACCAGCAGCACCCCGGCCTGACCCAGAACGGGGAGCGAGGCCCCCTTGCCGTACAGACTCGACAGGACTTTGACAAAGGATTCGCCCAGCACAATGATGGTCAACAAACCGTATCGTTCCGACAGATGTTCCTGATCGCCGGGAAACCGGTCGGCGATCGCTCGTGACTGCCGGCTCAGAGGAGCGCTGATCACCCCCAGCAATGCCACCCCTCTCAGAATGGTAGCGGCCGGCTCCGGCAGCAACAAGGAGGCCACCCACACCATCGCGCCGGCCGCGAACACTGCACCCCAGTACCCGCTGTAGGCACGCCCGTCTTTCACCTGGAGCCAGGAGCGGATATAAAGAAACGCGATAACGCCCTGGGCCACGGCGAAAGAGGTCACAAACACCGTATGCCGCTTCTCCAGCACTTCGGGGGCGCCTACCGCCATCGCCCCGATCGAGAACATCTGAACGAACACGATAATACGGTGAATAAAGTCGTCGATCGTGAACCGGTTGATAAAGAATGTATACCCTGTCCACACTACCCACATCGGGACGAAGACCATGACGAAACGCAGCGCGCCTTCCCACCCGACATGATCACTGAACCCGTTGCCGAGGTGAATGAATGCCGCGACAAAGATCAGGTCGTAGAACAGCTCAAGCCACGTGGCCTTCTTCTCTCCGAACTTGTGGGGATCATGAAAGACCGGTCGGTGATACCATCGATTCCGCATGGGACCGCTCATTCCGAAAACTGCATGTCATACAGGCGACGGTACACGCCGCCCCGTTCGACCAGTTCGGCGTGGGTGCCCTGCTCGACAATCCGCCCCTTGTCGATGACGAGTATCAGGTCGCAATGAATGACGGTGGAGAGGCGATGCGCGACCGCGAACACGGTGCGGCCTTCCATCAGCTTCTGCAGCGCAGCCTGCACCAGCCGCTCCGATTCCGTATCAAGCGCGCTGGTCGCTTCGTCCAGCAGCATGATCGGCGGATTGCGAAGCATGGCCCGGGCAATGGCCAGACGCTGACGTTGTCCCCCGGACAACCTCATGCCGTATTCGCCGATCATCTCTTCATATCCGCCGGGCATGGCGGTGATGAAATCATGGGCGTTGGCCTGCCGGGCCGCGGCTTCGATGCTGGCCCGGTCGGCCTGGCTTCCATAGGAAATGTTGCCGGCCACGGTGTCGTTAAACAAAAGGGTGTCCTGGGTCACCAACCCGTAGAGACGTCGCAGCGATGTCAGTGTCACATCCCGGATGTCACGGCCGTTGATGAGGATACGGCCCGCGGTCACATCAAAGAATCGAGGCAGCAGGCTGATCAGGGTGGTCTTGCCTCCCCCGGAACCTCCGACCAGGGCGACCCGGGTGCCGGCGGGAATGGTAAGATTGATATCCTGAAGCACCGGCGTATCCCCATACGCGAAGGTCACATTCTCAAAACGAATGTCCCGGACCGGTTCGTTGAAGTCCGTCCCCTCCGCGGAATCCTGGACGGCAACCGGTTCATCAAGCACCTCAAACACCCGGTCGGCAGAGGCTGCGGCCTGCTCGATCTGGAGGTGGATACGGCTCAGCCGCTTGACCGGCTCATACAACATCACCAATGCACCGGCGAAGGTGATGAATTCGCTGCCCGGCATGTCCACATAGCGGACATAGACCAGTACCAGCCCGATACCGAAGGTCGAGATGAAGAAAATCAGCGGCTCCACCACCGCGGTCGCCCGCACGACCCGCATCCGCATGGAGAAAAACTTCGAACAGGCCTCCCGGAACCGTCCCATTTCATACGGCTCCATCCCGAACGCCTTGATGATGCGCACGCACATGATGTTTTCCTGGAGGATCGACACCAGGTCCGCAACCCGCTCCTGCGACGCCTTGGCATACCGCCGCACCCGGCGGCCGAACCACAACACGGGAAAGATGCACACCGGAAATACAACGATGCTGATCACTGACAGGACGGGGTCCAGATACAGGATAAAGCCCAGTACGGATATGATGGTCAGCGGTTGCTTGGCGATATCCTCCACGACATTGGAAACCGCGCCCTGGAGCACGGTGGTGTCGTTGGTGGTTCTCGAAATCATCTCCCCGGTCCGGCTCTTCACGAAATAGGCCAGCGATAACCGGTTGAGGTGAGCGAACACCGCATTGCGGAGATCCATGACCACGCGGTTTCCGACCCATTGGATGTAGTACTTGCTGCCGATTTCCCCGACGCCCCGGACAAGCGCGACCAACGGGATGGCCAGCATGGTCAGGATAACCATGTGCATCGGCGCGTTCTCGATATCGATCACCTGGGCCAACCCGCCCTTGAGTGCAGCGAGGATCCCGGCATGAGATGCGCCATAGAGCATACCGGAAAGAATGCCCACGATGAGTCGGGTCTTGTAGGGATACGCATAACGGACAAGACGTCGATAGGTGGCCCAGGGACTGGTTTCGGCGGCGGTATTCATGACGCCTTCGAAGCTCCGCGTTCCGATTCGCCTGCAGCCTTCTCCGCCCATGCGAGCTCCCACAGTTTCGCATATTTCGCATAGACACCGAACATACTGACCAACGCGATGAAGAAGCCGCGGCGGCCGTCCATGAAACCCCGCTTGACGAAGTAGGCCTTCAGAAACCGGATCGGCGGCCGAAGCAGGAAGTCAATCCAACTGAACCTCTCCCCTTCCCGATACTTCTCCCGGGCGGTGATGCTGGAGAACCGGTTCATGGTTTCCAGGTGATCGTGGATGTCGTCGTAGGTGTAGTGATAGAGGTGGCCCTTGAGGCGCTTGACCCGGCCGTTCACAAAGACCTGGTCGTGAGGTTCCTGCCCTCCACTGCGGCCCTTTTCCTTCAGGAACAACCTGAGCTTTACGTCCGGATACCACTCGCCATAGCGGATCCACCGGCCGAGATAGTTGACCATCCGGGGAAACTCATACCCGCAGATGGTATCGACCCCCCGTGTGAACTCCGCTTGGATCTGGGCGCGCAAGTCATCGGACACAACCTCATCGGCATCCACAAACAGGAGCCAGGGATACCGCGCAAGCTTACGGATGAGATTCTTCTGGCCGATGTAACCCAGCCATTCGTGTTGATAGACCCGGTCGGTGTATTCTCGGCAGATATCGAGGGTGTTGTCGGTACTGTAACTGTCGACAATCACGATTTCATCGCACCACGTAAGGCTTTCGAGGCAACGGCGGATGTTCCGCTCCTCGTTGAACGTGGTTACACAGGCTGAAATGCGAAGGTCGGCAGTCATGTTGTTGTGGAAGTCACCGCCGCCAGCAGCGATGACAGTTCCCCGTATACCCTTTCCGACGTAACCGCCTCCAGACTTTTCCGGGCCGCTTCGCTGTCGCGCCGTATTGCTCGTGACCGGATACCGGACGCCTGAACAACCCGGCTGTTCTCGCCCAGCGGGCCGGTTTTCGAAGGATCGGTCATCCCGAACACGGCAACCAGGGGGGTTCCGACCGCGGCGGCCACATGCATGCCGCCGCTGTCGTTGCAGACCACGGCATCACAGAGCCGGAGAATCGCCGCCCACGTCGGCAGAGATGTCCGACCGGCAAGATTGAGGGAGCGACCGTCGATCCGGCCCGCAACCTCGGCGCAGATTTCACGATCACCCGGACCGCCGGTAAGAACGACAACCCCCGGCCGCGCGGCCAGAACCCGGTTCGCCACGTCGGCGAACCGATCCGGAGGCCAGCGCTTGGACGGTCCCCGGGCCGCTCCGGGAATCATGCCGAGGACACATCCATCCCGGCAGCCGTCCAGCAGTGCTTCCGCCTCTGCTTCAACTTCGGGGGGAATCTCCAGCCGCGGCAGCGGCCGATTGACCTCGCCTTCGACATGGAGAATGACCAGCATCTCCTCCGACTGGTGGGCATCAACCGGAAGCATGGACCGGGGCACCGGGTCGGTAAGCAGCATGGTACGCAGCCCGCCGGCAAATCCGCGCCGGGTAGGTATCCGGGCCAGCCACGACGGGAGGGCAGACCGGAAGGAATTCGGCAGGATAAACGCCTGTCGGTACCCCCGATCCCGAAGCACCGCGGCGGTGGCCCGCATGTCCGCCAGCGACGTCCCGGTGGTCAGAACATCACCGATACCGGGCGCCATCGGCCAGAAGCCGGCCACCGGGGCGCGGCACAGGATATCGAGGACAGCGTCGGGATGCTCCTCACGCCAGGCCCGGATCGCGGGCAGCGCCATGACACAATCACCAATCCAGTTCGGGGCGGTCAGCAGGCAGCGCCCCCCGGCATCACTTGAAGCAGATACGATTGATCCAGCCATTGAACTCTTCCGCGCCGCTCAACATCTCAATCTCCACCCGGAGGAAATAGATCGGGATATCCCGGCGTTCCACCATCGGGAACCGGACCGCATCCTTCTCCGTGGTCACGATGATATCGGCCTGGCGCTGTATGCTTTTGTTGATCAGGTCGATGATTTCCTGCTGTGAATACCGGTGGTGGTCGGCGTATCGCTTGTGATAAAGGACCTTGGCCCCGAGCCGGACCAACTCATCCTCAAACCCCTTGGGCATGGCGATACCTGATACCGCCGACACATTTTTACCCTCGAGAAAGCTCAGCGGTTTCTGTTCTCCGGTATACACATTCTGCAGGTATTTCGGACTGTGACGGCACTCCGAGATCTCCGCGTCGGGATTGAGGGCCCTCAACTGCTTTTTCAGCTCCACCGCGCCGTCGCCATTGGATTTGGTGATGAAGATGAAACCGGCGCGTTTGATGTTGCGAACCGGTTCACGCAGAATGCCGCGGGGCAACACGTTGCGATTGCCGAACGGATTGGTGCGGTCGACCAGTACGATATCGAGCCGGTGCTTGAGGGAGAGGTACTGAAAACCGTCGTCGAGGATCAGGGTATCGCATCCGAACTTGTTGATCGCCCACTGACCGGCCTTGACCCGGTCCTTGTCCACCACCACCACCACATTCGGCAGGTTGCTGGCCAGCATGTACGGTTCATCCCCGCTCATCGCCGAATCCAGCAGCAGGCGCTCGCCATCCGACACCACCCGGGGCGGGGTCGTGATCTCGCGGAATGTCAGGCGGTTCCAGAGTCGCTCCCGCAGCGGCAGCTCGTCCTTCTTGTATCCGCGGCTGAGAATGGCAACTTTTCGCCCGCTTTTCTGCAGATTCCGGGCAAAAACCTCCACGATCGGCGTCTTGCCGGTTCCCCCCACGGTCAGATTTCCGATGCTGATGACCTGGCAACCGAGGGTGTGGGGGCGAAACAGGCCGGTGGAATACAGCCAGAGACGCATCTGGACGACGGCCCCGAAGATACGGGAAAGAAACGACAACAGAACCCGGACAAGCGCCGCGCGCTTGCCGGTTCGACGGTCCTCGATGATGCTGAGGAGATACGCTTCGGTTTTTTCGAGTGTGTTCCGCACGGTTTCGAAACTCCGGAAAACCCGCGAGTGTGCCACCAACGGGAAGCGAGCGCAAGCCGCGAAGGGGTGATGCCCAACGGGATACAACGATCCTTGTGCCCATCAACGACATGCGTATGATAACCGCCGCATGACAACTTGGCGATATATCCCGGACGACTGGCTTACCCCCCTCGATCCGGCGGCTGTCTTCGGGGAACCGGGCCGGTTTGAGGTGGATCTCGGCTGCGGAAAAGGCCGATTCCTGCTCGCCCGGGCGGAACATCATCCAGGAACCCGGTTGCTCGGGATTGACCGAATGCTGAAACGCATCCGGAAGATCGACAACAAATTGAACGCCCGGGGCATTGCCAATGTGCGCCTGCTGCGCATCGAGGCCTACTATGCCGTCACCTACCTGATGCCGAAGGACGCGGTCTCAACCTGTTACCTCTTTTTCCCGGACCCGTGGCCGAAAAAGAAACATCACGGAAACCGGCTGTTCAACGAGCGATTTCTCGACGGACTTGAACGCATGCTGAGCCCCGGCGGGGTGCTGCATGTGGCAACCGACCATCTTCCCTATTTCGAGGATATCCGCGGCATCCTTTCGCAGCGGGATCGGCTGACCGAATCGAAGCCGTTTGTTCCCGCGGAAAGCGAACAGACGGATTTCGAACGGTGGTATCTCGGGAAAAAGGAAATCGGACGCTGTTCGTTTACGCTTCGGGATTGATCAGCCGATACCGGGCAGCCGCTCGGTGATCGGCGCCACGCGGATTCGATCATCCGCCATACGGTTGTCCCAGTCCGGATCATGGGTACGCCGAACCTGCCAGGCGCCGTCGTGAAGGTGGGCCAGAGCCTCGGCGATGTCGAAAAAACTCAGCCCGGGATTTCCCTCAAGCTGGTAGAGCCCGGGTTCCGCCCTTTCCGCCAGCCGTACCAGCGCATCGGCGCTGTCTTCAAGAAACGCGCAGGATGGAAGCCAGGCATCGCTTGCATCCACAACGCCCGACTCTCCGGCCATGCGGGTGAGGTGCTCGACCATGTTGTTGCTGCCCGGCGCATGGCCGATCTGCCAGCCCAGACGGGCAATGATCGCGTCGGGGTTGGCCTCCAGAATCGCGGCCTCGCATCGGCGCTTGTAGGATCCATAGTCGTCTTCGGCGTCCGGGGCGTCGTGAATCGTGAACGGGCCCCGGCGGTGATTGGAGAACACAGATACCGTCCCGGTATGCACAAACAGGATCTTCTGCTCCCGGCAGACCCTGGCCATGGTACCGGCCCATGATGGATCCCCCATGGCGAGGTGAAACAGGCAATCGGGACGCTCACGGATGATGAATGCCTCCACCGCGGCCGGATGATCGACCGGAACTTCGGAACGGTTCCAGGGCACGACCATGCCGCCGCCCGTCGAGAGCAGCTTTGCGAGGACGGGTGCAACCGTTCCGTTCATGCCGGTGATCATGCTTGTACGAATAACCATCCCTGTACCTTGGCTCTTACAAGCCTCGTTGCAACGTTATTCCGGGGCGCTCCCGGAATCCTCCGGCCGGCCGGCCGCCCACATGGACTGGCGGGCCACGCCCATCAGGATGTTCACATCCG
>JAUIHQ010000017.1 GCA_030432155.1 bacterium
GCAGGAGATTCCGGGGAGCGGCCACTGGGTCAGCCAACCCTGGACCGTCATCGTCTCCGGCATCCTCTACTTCACCCTCACCGGCCTCTCCACGATGTCCCGGCACCGGTTGTTCAAACAGGCGGGTAAGCGCGGATGATTGCCCGATATATCGCGGCCCGCCAATCGCGGTTCAGCTCCGGACCGAGCTTTATAACGGCTATCTTCGCCGGAGCGGACGCTTCCGCGTCCGGAGCCGCGAGAAGAAGGTGCAGACACGTGGCGGCCTATGGGGGCAGCCTCTGGCGAAGAAACATGCCGGGTGTCATCACACGCAGGCTGTAAACACCCTGATCAAAGAATGAGCCAAAGTCTGCGCGATCCAGGGTGAGCATGATGTCACACCGCCCGGCCAGCGCGGTGATCAGCACGGGCTTGTCTTTTTCCCGACCAAAGGCAAGCGGCTTATCCAGGACCACGGAGTCGCGCACCAGCGAGAACTGGTTCTGCATCTGATTGCGCCAATGCCGTAATGCATCATCGCCGATTTTGGCGATGTTCTTTTCCACTTCTGCCAGACAGTAAGGGGAACTGACCAATTCCCAGTCATGTTCGCGGGCATTTTCGAAAACGAATCGTGACGCGCCGCGATCTGAACCAGCCGCAGCCAATAGAACGCTGGTATCAAGGAAGAGCTTCAAGATGCGCGATTTTTCCGGAGGGCATCCATTTCCTCTTCATCGGCCTTGATCCAGTCGCGAACCATGTTTTCCGGAATGTCCCGCACGGGTATGGCCGTAGCCGGCTGAAGGAACACACCGCCATCACGCTCTTCAACAATGAGAAGCGGATGATTCATGCGATCCAGGCCGAGATGTTTCCGGACATCCGGAGGGAGGGTGATGGATCCGCGCTTGGTCATCGTTATTGTTGTCATGCAGCCAATGCTACGATGCCGCAATGCAGCCGTCAAGCCACCGACCGGATCAACTGGCACAATATGCTCGCTACAAACTCAATAGCAATTAATTACAAAATCGATTGACGCTATACTCTTCCGGAATCAGATCACCCAATCCTGCAGGGCCTGATCACGGATTTCCTGAACGAAGAGTTCATCTGCAGCGACTGCTGCCGATTGTCCCCGAACGAGAAATCCGCATTCCTGTCACAGTCGGGTCTGCACCCGATGTCGTGAACATGCAGGAGATTCCGGGGAGCGGCCACTGGGGCAGCCAACCCTGGACCGTCATCGTCTCCGGCATCCTCTGCTTCACCCTCGCCGGCCTCTCCACAATGTCCCGGCACAGGTTGTTCAAGGAGGCGGGTCAACGCGGGTGAGTGTGCGATTTATCGCTTCACGCCAATCGCGATTCACGATTCGATTGCCCGCAGGAAAGCGGCAGGAGACATCGCTTGAACCCCGTTCAGTTCGCGACGCTTCAAGAAGTGCCGATCTCCAGTGACAATACAATCAGCACGAGCTTCCAGCGCACAGGCGACCACGGCGTCATCTGCCGGATCTTCCTCAATCAGGACTCCGGAAAGAGGCTTTGGGTAAAGTGATGTGGAATTCGCAATCACCCACCTCAACAGATCCTCAGGGGTCAGGGAGGCGCCTTGTAGAGCCCCCACCCATCGCACCCATCAGGTTGATGTGGGAGGTGAGGCCGGCGGCGTGCCAGCGGTCTCTTGCGATGGCGGCTTCGCGGGCGGTCATGCGGACGCTTCGCAGGTCGGATTCCTGAATCAGCCCGGCCTCCCGTTTCCGTTCCGCGGTTGTGGCGGCCGCGGCGAGCGCATTGTAGCGATCTTCCATGTGGGCGGTCATCGCGGCGGCGTGTTGTCGCGCAATCCACGCGGCATCGATTTCTTTAACGGCCCGGCGGCTAACCGAGAGAAATTCCGCCTCGGCGGCGGTGACCCCGGCCCGAGCCGATCGGGCTTCGGCGCCCCGGCGGGGTTCCCACAAGGGTATGGAGAGAACCGGGCCGGCCCACGCTTCCCATTGTTCGGGATCGCCGGTGTCCTCCCCCTCCCCGGCCGCGGCAACCACGAGGGAAAGCGACGGCAGCCGGTCCCGCGCGGAGGATACAGCATCACCTTCGGCCGCCCTCCACAGATGATGGGCTCGCGTGACATCGGGACGTGCGAGGTACAGGTTGGTGCGGGTGAGGTCCGGCGCCGGAGGGAGCTGGAAGGATGCCAACGGCCCCGGCATGACCTGCGGATCCTCGCCGCCCAACTGCTCGCGCAAGCCTGCCATCCGCTGGTCCCGCTCGATCTCCGCCTCCATCAGCCGGTGCTCGGCCTGCTGATAGGCCGCCCGGGCGTCCTCCGCAACCACCGGATTCTCCAGGCCGGCATCGCGTCGGCGAACCGCCCGGTCCAACACCGCCCTTGCATCGTCCGCCGATGCCTGCAGCAAGGTGATCTGTTCATGACGAAACGAGAGGTCGATATAGGTGCGCGCGATGTCGGTCGATAAGGCAAGGCGAACCGCATCGATATCGGACTGCCGGACATCCGCCCTTGCCGAGGCGGCATCGACCATCCCCGCTACCCGCCCGAATACATCGAGCTCCCAGGATACTCTTGCGGATGCAGCCCACGGATCGATGTCATCCTCGACGCCGCCGGTCATCAGGGATTTTTCCCGGCCTAGCCTATAGGCTGCATCAAGCGCGGCCACCGGGCGGCCGGAGGCCGCCGCAGCGGAAACCTGCTGCCTCGCCTCGAGAAGCCGGGCCGCCGCGGCAACCGGATCGGCATTCGCTTCAAGTCCCTGTTCAATCACTACCGACAGACCCGGATGATCGAACACCTCCCACCACGGCCCGCCGGTTTCCGGGCCATGCGGAGATTCCGCCCCGGCCGCCGACAGGACGAGGCCAAGCTGAAGGATGACGGCGTACCGGATCATAACACGTCGATCGCTCGGGCGTTGATGATCAGTACGTTGCCGTTCGATGCCTTGTCGACTTCGCCGGCCACCCGCACCCGGCTCAATTCCGTGAGCCCGTTGATGCCGCGGATTCCACTCCGAATCACCTTCCCTTCCTGATCGACCACCTGAATGGTGGCGGTGCCCGCCTTGAGCTTGTCAGGGTCTTCACAGCAGGCATCCCACGGCGTTTCGCAGTGATCATCCTCCGACATCAGGTCACAGGTCGTAATGGTCGCTTCATCGCCGACCACGAAGATCGCACGGTTCTCCACAAACGGTTCCATCACGCCCATGACTTTTGCTTCCACAACAACGCTGTCGCCGGCCGCGACCGTCGTGCGCAGCTCCGGAATTGGTATGATCACCTCCGGTTTCGGCACCACGGCAAATACCGACGCCAGCACGGAAGGCGCTTGTCCAGCCGCCGCTTCCGGTGCGGCTGAGGAGCCCTCCTTGCCGCCGCAGCCCGCGATGAACGCGATGAGCCCGGCCGCCGCGGCGATCGCTCCGATACGATTCATGGTCTTCATGTTTCTTCTCCTTCGGTTAATCCCGCAGAGCCTGCGGGAGACTTGGTTTCAAACAACGGATGGACGGCGGGATCGAACCGATCACCCCAAGCAGGATGCCCGCCGCCATCCCGGCAAAAAGGGTTTCGGGGCCGAAGCTCAGCCGAAAGGTCCCGGCGCTGAGATAGACAATCCGGTCGGCCAGAAGAACCACCGCCGCAATGGCCCCGATCAACGCGCCGAGGAGCGACGTCATCAGCGATTCCTGCATGAACGAGAAAAACACGGCGGCGGGCCGGAAGCCGATCGCCTGCAGGGTCGCGGTTTCCCGGACCCGGGCGGCGAATGCTGCGTACAGCGTATTCAGGCCGCCGAAAACCGCAGCGGCGGCGATCAACGCCGCGGTGATCCAGGTCATCGTCCGTACCGGTGCATAGAACGAGGCAAGCTTGTCATAGTATTCCTTTTCGCCGATGGCGCTCAGTTCCAGATCGAGTCGCTGCCGGGTGAACAGTTCGACATCCTCGGGTTCGCCGCCGTCGAGTCGGAGGACCACCGCGCTGACAGTATCCCGTTGGGCGAGGGTTCGCAGGTCGTTGATGTCCATCCAGATTTCCGACTCAAGGACCGTACCGGGAGCGGTGAAGATGCCGGCGACGGTGAGCTCCGCGTCATCGAACCCGATGCGGGCTCCGGGGACAAGGTCGGCGGGCGGGACGCCAAACCGCTTCCAGGCAAGCCGTCCGACCATCACTTCACCGGGGCCGGGAACATCACCCTGCAGCACTGCCACATCATCGTGAACAAGCAGCGCGCGAGGCGTCACGCCCCGTACCAACCCCCGCGCCTCCACGCCGCCGGGCATCCGCAACTGTGCCATATGGATGATCTCGGGGGACACGGCGCGGGTACCCAGCCTTGCATACACCCCGGCCACACCGGCTTCGGCGATACCGGCGGCCTGCTCCGATACCTCGCTACGCTGCATGCTTTCCTCACTGCCCGCGCCGAGCAGGATGATGTTGTCGGGTGAACCGGATGCACGCAGTGTTTCCCGCATGCCGTCATTCAGGGCATACGCGCCCATGACGAGAAACACGACGAGGGCGCCTCCGCCGAGTGTCTGGAGCAGGCGGGTCCGATCCCGGTACAGGTTGCGCACGGCGTAGCTGAAGGGCAACAGCTTCATCATCAGGTCCTCAAGCTCTCAACGATCGGACGGCGAACGGCAATCCACGCAGGATAGAGAGCGGCAAAGGCGCCAAGGGCCAGCGCCAGGCCGAGACCGGCGGCAAAGAGTACAGGATCGGGTGAAAGAGACAGCATCTGTCCCTCATTTCCGAAACTGATCCGCGCCAACCAAAGAAACGTCATGGCGCCTCCCGCGCCGGCGATCCCGCCGGCGAGACCGAGAAGCAATCCCTCAAGCATCACCAGCCAGGCAATGGCAAGGTCGGGATAGCCCAGGGTCTGGAGTACGGCGTTCTCCCGTATACGGGTGCGGACCACGAGCAGGACCGCATTGGCAACAAGCCCGACCACGGCGATGACCGCCCCGATGCCGATCCACCGGGTGAACCCGGTCAGCTCGATCAGATCCTGTGCGGCCTGGGCGAAGAATGCTTTTTCCGGCTGGGTATACGTCGGCTCCTCGGCCGAGGCAAACCGCTCGTCAATTGCACGCGCAACCGCGCCGAGGTCGCCGCCCTCCTCCACCCGCACATTAAATTGAGTAACCTCGCCGAGACCGCGGCGTGATGCCTGCTGAAGGAATGGCAGATGGACATAGGCAACGTCATTATCCTGAGGGTTCGGAGATGATAGTACCCCCGAGATTCGCACTCGTACCCCCGCGGCCTCGAAGGCATCTCCGGGCTTTAATCCGCGGCGCAGGGCAAGGTTTTCTCCGATCAGCGCGCCGTCATCGGTTGCTTCCCAGTCCTTCCGGGAGCCGTCGATGATCCGGATTTCCGGGGCGTAGCGGGCAAGCTGTTCCGGGGGAACGCCGCGGAAGGTAATCACATCAAGACTGGCCCCGCAATTGTTGACCGTGATCTGGATGGGGATAACCTCCCGGACCCCGGGAATGCGCCGGATCTCATCTTCGTAATAGATCGGCAGGCGGCTGGTTGACGGGCAGTAGCGGTTCTCCCGGTACACCACCAGGGTTTGATCCGATGCACGGATTTCCGTGGCGCCGGACACCGCGTGCTGCATGCTCTCCACGAGCGTGAACAGGAACATGCCGGCGGCGATGCCGGCAACGGTCAGCAGGGTCCGGATGCGGTGGCGTACGAGCTGCTTGAAGGCAAGAGGCACAAGATGCATGCCCGCTGAGAGCTTCATGATACGGCCTCCAGCAAACGGCCTTTTTCGAGGTGAAGCAAGCGGGCCGCCGCCTCGGCGGCTTTGGGGTCGTGGGTGACCATGACGATGGTCTTCCCCTGCCCGTTCGCCAGCTCATGCAGCAGGCCGAGGATCGCATCCGCAGCCTGCCGGTCGAGATCACCGGTCGGTTCATCGGCCACCAGCAGTGGCGGGTCGGCGACAAGCGCCCGGGCGATCGCAACCCGCTGTTCCTGCCCACCCGACAATTCACGCGGGAAGTGATGCATGCGGTCGGAGAGGCCGACCAGCGACAACGCGGCCTCCACCCGCTCCTGGCGTTCCCGTCGCGGCATGTCGTCCAGCAGCAACGGCAATTCAACATTCTCAAACGCGGTCAGGACCGGGACGAGATGGTAGAGCTGGAAAATATAGCCGACATGATGTGCGCGCCACGCCGCCAGCTCACGGCGGTTCAGGGCATGAACTTTCACGCCGTCCATCTCGATCGAACCGGAGGTGGGCTGATCGATACCGGACAAGAGATTGAGCAGCGTCGTTTTTCCGGATCCCGACGGTCCCATGAGGGCAAGAAAATCGCCGCGGGGAACATCAAGATCCAGTGACTCCAGCGGCGTCACCAGGTTATTGCCTTTTCGATACTGCTTCGTTACCCCGTGGCACCGGATCAACACATCGTTCTGCCTGTTCATGATGTCTCTCCTTCCCGAATCTTTACGCGTACGCCGGGCTTCAGCCGGTCTGTACCCCGGACCACAACGCGCTCTCCGGCCTTCAATCCTTCCCGCACCGGTCTCAAGCCCTCCTTTCCGGCTCCGCCGGGTACGATATCCCTGGGTTGAGCTGTTTCCTCGACCGGGTCCACAACCCAGACGCGGGCCGTACCATCTCCCTCGGACACGATGGCTGTCGCGGGGATCCACAACATGCGCGATCCGCGGTTCGCACGATCACCTCCGGAGCCGGCCCGCCCGAGAAATTCGGCCCGGCAGAGCATCTCCGGACGCATACGAGGGTCGGGATCGCGGATGGCCACCTTCATCTGCAGGGTATTCCGTGTGATGTCGGCTTCGCCGGTGATCCGGGTGACCGTGCCGGTGAAGACACGGTTGGGGAAGGCGGCGGTGATGATACGGGCGGTCATGCCGGTCTCGATCCGCCCGGCTTCGGAAAGAGGTACATCCACCCGGACCTGGAGGCGGGCCGGGTCGTACAACGTGACGATGGTCGCACTGTCCGGATCATCCATGCCCGTCATTCGCTTCATCCCCGGAGCGGCGTGCAGCGCCAGCACCACGCCATTCATCGGCGCCAACACCCTGGTGCGTTCAAGGTCGACGTTTGCCTGCGTATACTCAGCGTCGAGCCGGGCGACGCGGGCCTGCATCTCCTGTACACGATGGGAGGCGGCAGCGGCCTCAATCCGGGCGGCGGTCAGATCCGCTTGCGCATTCTCGTATGCGGCGGTCTGTTCAGCCTCGGCACGGTCGGCGGCAATCCGCTCCACCGGCGAGACATCGGCATCGGTCAGAGAGCGGATCCGACCGGACCGGTCCGCGGCTTCTTCCTGCCGCGCTTTTGCCGCCTCAAGCGCCGCGGCGGCTTTCCGGACCATGGCTTCGGCGAGTCGCACGGCTTCTTCCTGTGCGGCCAATGCGGCAACGGCCTCGATGTGCCCGGCAGCCAGTCGCTCGACGCGGAGGACCAGGTTGGTCGGATCGAGCGAGGCGAGAAGATCGCCGGCTCTGACCGCCTGGCCCTCCAACACATGAACGGTTTCGACGAATCCATCGGTTTTGACCGGAACCCGCACCGGATAGGGATCCGGTTCGATCCACCCGGAGGCCTGCGCGATCATACGGCCCGGCTCTTCGACGGCATCGCCCATTTCGGCGTCACCGGTTTCAAGGAGGATCGCCGGTTCGGTTGAAACCGGAATACGGGGACGAATCAGATCGCCGAATATCATGGCGAACAGGCCGGCCATACCGACCACAAAGGCCAGCAAAACCAGTAGCGGACCGGCCCGGCGCCGGCCGGACGCCCGGTCGCGGGATCGGCGCAAAGACGAAAGTTTGTCTGTTGAATTCATATAAACCTGCAACGCGTGGTGAACACAAAGGGCCCCCTGGAGGAACCCGTGAAACACGGAACCTATCGGCCCGAAGGAACGGGCCGATTCGCGTTGAGGTCTAGATCGTCAGGCGGCAGAGACGCAGATGCGTTTTTGTCCCGGCAGGAGGGGCCTGGGCATGGATCGTGACAATCGGAGCAGGCGTATCGATTTCAAAAGAGAGAAGCTCAACCGGGGTAGCGATCGACGTCGAAACGTCCGGGCCGAAGATACGGGAGCCCATCACGACCTGATCCAGGTTCAATTCGACGATCGTGCAGCAAGGGTCATCCGGTTGTTTCGAATGGTCCGAGTGGTCCGGGCCGGATTCCCCATCACAACACGACATCGAACGCTCAACCGCATCGTCGTTGCAGCAGCAGTCGAGAGAGCTTGAGTCCCGGCAGGCATGAACCGGAACATGCGAAACCGCGAAGAGCATCGCGAGACACCACGCCCAGAGCTTCATGACCCTGCGTCTACGCTTCGTTGTCCTATACCGACCCATACCTTCTTCAACCAATCATCATGTCGTGATGTTTGTCAATGTTGACCGGGTTTGTGTTCAATTTACGGTCCTATTCCCGGATCCGGAAGAACCCGCCGTCCACGCCTTCCGGCGGGGTACCGGTAACCACATTTCCGGACACATCTTGCAGAATCACCGTCCATGCGCCGGGAACAAGGTTCGGGCTGAACTCGAGCAGACGCGGGGTTGATGCGCCGCCGGCGCCGGACTTGGCCGGAGCTTCATCCCAGATGAGAATGAGCTTGGAGCTTTCGAGGACCGCGCCTTCGATACGGCCCCCCGCCTTACCGCCGCCTCCGCCGCCGCCGGGACCAAAGAAGACGGTACCGTTGCCGCCGGAGACGGTGGATCCGATGCCGCCGTTGGCGGTGATATTGTTCGTGTCCATCAGCAGCGAAGATGCATAGACGGCAATACGCCCGCCTCCGCCGCCGACCTGATAGTCGCCGCCGTCAACGGTAATGAAGCCATTCCCCTCGAGAGTGGAGGATCGGATGAGAATCGATCCACCGGAACCGGAACCGGCAAGATTGCCTTCTCCGGGACCGCCATTTGCCTGCAGGATCCCGTCCACGGTAACAGCGCCGGAGGCGAGGATGTCGATCCGCCCGCCGCCGTGTCCACCCTCGTTGACGCCGCCGTCCGATGATCCCCCGGAACCGAGTTCCACGGGGTTCGTGATGCTTCCATACAAGGGATTGGGCACGCCGCTCCAGATGCCACCGAGGCCGCCGTGGCTCCCTGCGGACCGGGCGGTGGATCCCGGTGATTCATTGGTCGTATATCCGTAATTATTCACATTGCCGTCATGATCGCCGCCGCGATATCCCCGGGCCGTCGCATCGATCGTCGCGTTGGAACCGACCACAAGATTGCCTACCTGCAGCGTGATGCCGGTCGTCGATGACAACGGGTGCCGCAACGCTGACGGGCCATCAAGAAGGAGGGTTCCGGTTGTCCGAAGATCGGACGTGACGACCGCATCCGCTCCTCGGATCAGTTGAATGCTTTGATAGGTATGCTCGGTTATAAGGGGAGTCGAATCAGCCGGAGCATCCGCTCCTTTGCCGTCCACAACGAGCATCCCATTGGTTGAGCCGATATGACGGAAATAGACGGTGCCGTGCCCGCCGATCCCGTTGCTGCCATTGCCGCCGATTGCTTCAAACTGGTCCTGCGTCATGGTGAGGGAGCCATACCACACACCGATACGGCCGCCTCCGCCGCCAACCTGGTAAGCGCCTCCATTCGCCCGCACCAGGCCGGAACCGGTAATCGAATCGGCTTCCAGGAGGACAGACCCGCCGGATCCGGAGCCGGCATTGTTGCCGCCGCCATCGCTTCCGTTTGCGGATAGAATGCCGTCCACCGTAATGGCTGTGGCCGAGAGCCGGATGCGGCCGCCTCCGTCACCGCCCCCGATGCTTCCGCCATCGGACGAACCGCCGGATCCGAGGATATCGGGTCGGAGCACATCGCCGTTCACCGGGTTCGGGGTGCCGGTATAGAACCGGCCGAGGCCGCCGTGACTGCCGCCGGAGCGAGGATTGGATCCGTCTGCATTTCCGAGGGTTCTGCCGATATTGTTGTTCCCCCCCCGGTCGCCGCCGAGGTAACCGCGGCCGTCCACCTCGATCATGCTGTTGGAGTCAACAACGATCGTATCGGCCCGGATCGTGAGCTCCGGTTCGAACTGGAGCGTCGCATCGTAATGTGTCATCCGGGCGAACTCCTCAACGCGAAGATCATTCACCACATCCAATCGATCGCCCATCACCAGCCACGCCCCGCGCCGCATGTAGACATTGTCGAAGATATAATGCGCGGCATAGCGGTCGCCGGGTGAAGCCACATTGTTCACATTCATGCCGCCGTCGACCGCGACGGTGACGGTTGTCTCGGTGTTGGCAACAATTGTGAATAGATTGGTTTCGTTGAGATTCGGCTGGATGGTGACACCGATCAGTCCGTTGGACAGAACGGGTACGCCGCCATCCAGCACCATTTCATTGCTGGTCAGGGTCGAGACAATGCCGTATCCCACCGGCGTCAGTGGAGTCCATGTCGTAGAGGTGGCATTGGTCAGACCTTCGTCCAGGAACAGATCTCCATATTGTTGTCCGGGACCTTTCAGCAGAACCGTCCCCGCACTTCCGCTGCCTGTTCCCCCCTTTCCTCCGTGCGCCGTGATGTTGCGTGTGTCTCCGAAATCAAGATCCCCGGTTCCCAGCAGATTATAGACAATGGCGATTCGTCCGCCCCCGCCGCCTGACTGATATGCTCCGCCATTCGCCCGAATCTTGCCGCGACCCTGAATCAAGCCGGTCTCAATGCGGATGGAACCTCCGGAACCGCTGCCGGCGATGTTGCCTTCGCCCGGATTCCCGTCGGCAAGGATCGCGCCATTCACGGTGACTGAATCGGCGGCGAGGATGGTGACGCGTCCGCCTCCGTTTCCTCCCTCGTTCACCCCGCCGTCCGACGATCCGCCGGATCCGAGATAAAGGGCGTCTTCCGGCGTACCGTAGGGCAGGTTATTGCCCGGACCGGTGTAGCGATGTCCATATCCGCCATAGCTACCCGCCTCTCGCGGTGTGGCCCCGAGGTGACGGTTGAGCGTCTCGCCCTCGTTGAAGGGATTCCCGTCGTTGTCTCCTCCGCGGTAGCCGCGGCCGGTGACATCGATCGCACTGTTCGAGTCGATGAGAACCGAATCCGCCTGAATCATGAGGCCCGGCTCATGTCCCACGGGATGGCGAAGCACGCTGTTGTTCAATATCTGCAGCGAACCATTGACCACGATTGGATTGCTGGCCACCACCTGGGCGCCGTTCTGCAGGATCAGATTGTCGACCGTTAATCCGCCGGGGATGACCGCGGAATCCACCGGGTTGGCCAGGTTGTTTCCGTCGATGACAAAGTCGCCGAATGCCTGTGCGGATGATTTGAAGAAAACGGTACCATTCCCACCATCCCCGGCATCGCCCTGCCCGCCGTTGGCCCGGAACTGACCCTGGTCCATGGAAAGGGTTGTATACAGAACGGCTACGCGTCCGCCGCCGCCGCCGATCTGATATCCGCCTCCATCCGCAACGACCTGACCCGCCCCGGAGATCGATTGCGCCTGCAGAAGGATGGAGCCTCCGGAGCCGGATCCGGCATTGTTTCCGCCGGTATCCTCTCCGCCTTTTGCCGAAACATTGCCGTCGATGATAAGGTTGTTGGCGGTTATAACGACCCGGCCGCCGCCGTCAGCGCCGGCGCGGGATCCTCCATCCGAGGAGCCGCCCGATCCCAGATCCACCGGGGCCGTCAGATCCCCGTATATGCCATTGGGTGTGCCGCCGCCGATAGACCCCAAACCACCATAACTGCCCCCGGCAAGGGGCGTGGAACCAAGCGCGTTGCCAAGGGTTCGCGCCGTATTGCCATTGCCTCCACGATCGCCGCCGAGGTAGCCGCGGGCATCGACGTTGATCTCACTGTTGCTGGCGATGGCCACCGTGCCGGCCGTGATATCCAGGCCGGGTTCAAAGTTGAGCGTGGCATCGAAATGGGTGAGGATGCTGTTTTCTTCCAGTCTCAACACGCCTCCGACTTCCATCGGATCGCCGATCACGAGGAAAGCACCGCCTCGAAGGAAAACATTGTCATACCGGTGTTGAGCCGCATACCTGCTTCCGGCTGATGCCACATCGGTCAGATCCGTCGGCCCGGAGAGTTCAACCGTCACACTGGTTTCCGTATTGGCGATGACCGTGAACAGGTCCGGTTGCTGCAGATCGGGTTGAAGCGTCATGCCGACCAAACCGCCGGGAAGGATCTTCACACCGCCGTCCAGGGTCAGTGTGTTGGACGAAACAGCCACCGCCTCTCCATAGCCGATGGTCGCCAGCGGCGACCAGAGGGTACCGGTCATATTGGTCAACGTTTCGTCGATATACAGATCACCGTATGACTGTCCCGGCCCTTTGAATAAAACCGTTCCCGCGCTTCCCCGCCGCGTCGAACCTTTCCCGCCTGCAGCGGTGATGTTCCGCAAACCGTTAAACCCATTGGTCCCGGTTCCGAGGAAGCCGTACTCGACGGAAATCCGTCCTCCGCCGCCGCCGACCTGGTACCCGCCGCCATTGGCCTGGATACTGCCGCCACCGGCAATCAGCGAGGTTTCAATCTTGATCGATCCCCCGGAACCGGATCCGGCATGGTTGCCGCCGCCGACACCGCCATTGGCACGAAGTGTACCGTGAATGGTCACCGAGTCAGCAGCGAGAATGTTGATGCGGCCGCCGCCGTTTCCTCCCGGGAACACACCACCATCTGAAGATCCCCCGGAACCGAGATACACCGGATTCGACGGTACGCCGTATACCAGGGCATTGCTGGGTGCGGTATATGTGCCGCCAAGACCGCCATAACTGCCGCCCGACCGGGGAATCGCGCCAAGTTGACCCGCCAGCGTTTCGCCATAATCGCTGACATTCCCATCCCGATCTCCACCGCGATATCCCTTGCCGTCCACATCAATCGCGCTGGTTGCATCCACAAACAGCGATACAGCGTTGATTTGCAATCCGTTTGTATTCCCGACGGAATGGGTGAGAATGCTTCCGGTCAGAATCTGTATGCTGTTGTTGACCTCGATCGGGTCGTCCACGGAAACCCGGGCACTGTTGCGGATGATCAGGTTGTCAAAGACAACGCCCTGAGGAATCGGCAATCCCGAAAAGTTTCCAACCAGACCCTGGCCGTCTACAACAAGCGTTCCGTCGGACTCATTCAACCCCTTGAGGAATATCGTCCCATTTCCACCATCGACCGAGCCGGCCTGTCCGCCGAACGCCTCAATGAGCGATGTATCCTTGGTCGCCATGTCGGTAAAGTAGATGCCGATTCGCCCGCCGCCGCCGCCGACCTGGTAGCCTCCTCCATTGGCCCGGATCAACCCATTACCGGAAAGGGTCAGAGTGGTGATGAAAATGGATCCTCCGGAGCCGCTGCCCGCGTTGTTCCCTTCCCCGGGGGCCCCATTAACCGACAGGGCGCCATCGGCTGCGATATGGGTCGTGTTCAGCAGGATACGGCCACCTCCATCGCCTCCCTCGTTAACGCCCCCGTCGGACGAACCGCCGGATCCCAGGTCCGTCGGCTGGGTCAGGTTCCCGTACAGAGGATTGGGCACACCGGTATAGATCCCGCCAAGGCCGCCATGACTCCCTCCGGATCGAGGTGTCGAACCCTCTACATTGTTGGTGGTTCGGCCGATATTTCCATTCCCCCCCTGGTCTCCGCCGAGATAACCCCGGCCATCGGCATCGATGGATGCGTTGGAATGAACGGTCAGCGCCCAGGTGGTCAGGTTGAACGCCGGCTCATTGGTCAGGGTGGTTTGGGGATGGGTCAGGACTGTGCCACCGGCCAGCTCGACATTGCGGAACGAGTGAACGCCCTCGATGGTCACGATGGCGTTGGAAATCAGCAGATGCTGATCCTCATACAGGGTGTTGGTCGCACCGATGGTGAGGTTGGAGTTGATTACCACCACGGCGAAGCCCGGGGCAAAGGTACGTGATACATCGAAGCCGTTGGTCGGGGCCGCCTCTACATTACCGATTTCATCCGTGCCGACCGTATACAACTGATACGTTCCATCGCCGCCGAGGCGGGTAACGTCAAAGGTGATGGAGCCGCTCACTCCGCTCTGCGGGTAGAACCGGCCGAAAATATTAGTCGAGGTCGGATCGATGTACCGGTTGTAGGTGCCGACGCCGTTGCGGCGGAAGTACAGGGCGACGTGGTCGAGGTCGTCAATCCCCTCCAGAACGGTGTAGGACACGGTAGCGACGGGCGAGGTACCGGGGGTTGAGATGGATGTCACCACGGTGGACGGCGGAGTGATGTCGGCGCTGGTCAGCTCAACTCGGACCGGCGACGAGGTCCGGGCGTTGCCGTTGACGTCACGGGCCACGCCGTAGATGAACAGGTCGGGGTCGGACGCACCGGGGGGAACGATGAAGGTGAAGGTCGCGTTGGTGGCGAGGGTTGCCGGCGGCAGGGTTGTGCTGCCGGACAGGGTCAGCGCGCCGTCGGTCACATACCCGAGTTCCGACAGCTCCACGTTGTCGCTGCCCGCCACCTGCACGGTCACGGTGTGCCCGCTGTTGAACGACGCGTCGTTGGTCGGCGCCAGGAGAGTGACCTCGGGCAGGGTCTGGTCGATGACGTTGAGGGTCAGGGTTTTGACCGAAGAGGTCAGGCCGGCGATATCCTCGGCCGAAGCCCGGATGTGGACCGTACCGCCCGCCGGGGCGTTGGTCGGTATGGTAAAGTTGAATGCTCGGGTGACGTTCGACGCCGGCGGGTTGATCTGCCGAAGCTCCGACACCGCCACGACCCCGGTCGCATCCAGGCGGAGCTTTGTAACCCCGGCAATCGGGTCGATGCCATTGACAAGGATCTGGACCGGATCCCCCGGTTCATATCCGGTTCCATCGGCAGGACTGGTGATCTGCACATTCGGCGCCGGGTTGAGCCCGCTGATCACGGACACGGGGATCAACACCGGGGGCCGGGAACCGAAGGAGACATTGATCTGCGCGTTGCCGTCGCTGACCGCGGTAACCCGACCGCTTGATGCCAGCGAAACGACCGACGGGGTATTCACCGCAAACTGGGAACGGGTCACCAGCGAGGATGAACTGCCGTCGCTGTATTGTCCGGTCACCTGAAGATTCTGAACCTGGCCGGTGAACACGAAGATAAGACTGGAGGGCGTCACGACAAGATTCGTGAGAACGGTGATGTTCACGGAGACCGGCGCCTGGGTGACGTTCGTTTTGAACCGGGCGGTCAGCGTCGCAACCCCATTGGCCTGGGCGACCATGCGGCCCGAACCGTTTACCGAAGCAACCCCGGATGCGCTGGAAGAGAAGCTGGACCGGCTGGTTACATTGGATGTCCCGCCGCCCGCAAGCTGGGCGGTCACGGTGAAGTCCTGGAAGTCCCCGGCAAACGTGAACGCACGCCCCGGCGGTGACACAACAAGATTGGTAACGTTCGGCGGCACCGGAACAACCACGGTGGTCGTGGCGCTGGCGGTTGGGGAAACCGCCAGTTGCCTCGCGGTGAGGGCAAGCTGGTTCCCGCCTTCGGCGGGCAGCGTGGTTGTAAAGTCTCCTGCACTGTCCGCATTGACCTCAATCGACGCGCCCGAGGTTTGATTGACCACTCGTATACGCGCGTTGGACACGCTCGTCCCGGTGACCCGGGTCGTACCGTCATCGGGATCCCCCACCGAGGTTACCACCGGGGCGGGAGGGGGCGGGCCGGGCGGAGAGGCAACCACCTTGAACGTATACACCGCATTCGACGCGGCAGGATTGTTCGCCACGCCCAACTGGTTGCTGGCCACAATCACAACGGAGTACGTTCCGGTGGAAAGGGCGGCGGTATCGACCTGGAACGGCGCCGTACCGGTTGCGAGCAACGGCCCTCCCACCCCGTTGAGAAAATACTGAACCGAACGGATCCCCACCTCGTCTTCCGCAAAGCCGTTCACCGAGAACACGGATCCAGTGATGAACTCCGACCCGCTCACCGCGCCGCGAAAGCCCACCGTCGGTTCATTGATATTCTCAACCAGCGTGAAGACATAGGTGTCGGTACCGGTCTGGCTCAATGCATCCACCGCATCGACCCGCACGGTGTAAACGCCCAGCGGCAGAGTCAGGGTATTCAGAACCGCCCGCCACGGAGCCAGGTACACGGTGGCATAGGTTCCGGTGGAAGGCCCGGTATAGGCATACCGCACCTCACGGACACCGCCGGTGATGGATACAGGCTTCAACGGAATCGAGACTCCCTGCAGCACCGGGTTGGTGGCATCCGGAGGAAGGACCAGAACCGGCGGATCGGCGGAAGAGGCGAGAATCATCGCGATCGTGCTGTCCCGGGCATTGCCCACCACGTCGTAGGCGGTTCCCAACAGCTCGTACCGGTGGCCGGGGGTCAGGTCTCCGGAATCGACGGTGAAGATACAGGGCTCGGTAACATCCTCATTGAACAGGGTTTTCTGATCCACCAGCGAATACAGCGTATTGGTCCCGTCCAGATCCTTGATCCGCAGTTCAATGCGCTGCACCCCGGACCCCTGGTCAGACGCGTAGGCATTGACCACCACCGGCTGGCCGGGAAGAACGTCATTGGGGTCCACCGGGGGGAGAATGGTCAATGAAAGCTCCGGCGGATCCAGATCATTGAGAGCACTTGTGGTGCGGAAGGTGCTCGACCACTCGTTGAACAGCGGCTCGGAGGTGAGATCGACAACCTGCTTCGAGAGTGTAACCGTGTAATCCGTGTTGTCGTCCAGTTGTCCCCCGGCCGAGGGCGCAACCTGCCAGATCGCAACCGTGCGCTCATTGATCTCAATGAACCGAAGCATTCCGGGAACGACCGATTCATCCGGGCCTATGACATTGAACGATCCGTTTGAGCCGGTGGTGATGCTCGACTCCTTCATCAACTCGCTGAAAAACGCGGTGACCGCGGTCACCGGATTTACCCCGAGCTGATTGGGAACCGGCACCACCGCCACATTGGGCACCCCTTCGGGAAGGCCCGCGGTGGATGGAAACTGTCCGACCAGACATCCTTTGTTGCCCACGGTGACCTGCAATTGCACATTCTGGTCGGAGATGCCGAGGCAGGACGTAATGTCGCCGCTGACCAGCGGGTTCATTCGAAATGTCTCACGAACCTTCTCACCGGGGAAGATGTGACCGAAGCTCCGGGTTTCCGGACCGTTGGTAAACACACACACCACGTTGGTCATCGCGGCATCCTGCTCACATACCTCGACCTGGACATCCGCTCCCACTTCCAGCTCAAGACTTGCGTACAGCGCGGGGCGGTCACCCACGTTCTGAATTTCCACGACCAGGTTGTATACCTCTCCGGTCTGCACCGTCGGGGGGTGAAAAACCTGCACGAGGAATTCCGGCGGCCCCTTGACCTCCACGCTCGACTCGGCGGTCCCGGAGAATGCGATCGGATCCTCCTCCGGCAGGCCCGGTCCGGCGACCGTACCTCCGAAGTCCACCACCACCCGCCGCTCCCCGATTTCATCGCCGCGGATGATGAACTCCCGTTCCTTCTGGCCCGGCACATCGCCGTCACCGGGGAGAATATCCCCGAGCGTGATCATGCCGTCCGCGGGGAGGGTATGACTGAGCCCGCCGTCGGGAAAACTGAGCATCGCGACAACATCTTTCAGGGTGAAGATGCCGGAGGTGTTCATTATCAGGAACCGGACACTGAAAAACTCCTTGAGCGATTTGATCCGCCCCTCGATGACCATCACCCCGGTGATGCGGGGAGGATTCGGCACCGGTGCGGGCGGAGTATATTCAAACACGATGACTTCGGTATCCTGAACCCGGGGCGTTCGGCCGCCCGAAGCGGGCCGGCCGCTCGGAAGTCGATAGACTTCATACCCGCCCGGCTCGGTACGCGGCATCACGATGGGAACGCTGACCGGGGTCGGCTTGTTGTCGATGGTCAGGACGATGTTGAACTGAGATACGTTGTAGTTCTCCGGGTCTTCGAGGTCGATCACCCCGTCATTCACCAGCTCCTCAATCCGTTCCGGAGGCAGCGGCTCGGTGGTGATCCGGGTCACCACGATTTCATTCAGCGACAACTGGGTCAGGTTGATGGTTTTCCTGACCGTGTTGGAAAAGTCATCCGAGGCGGTCACGGTGATGGAGTTGACCGAGTTGGCGGCAAGGGGGAGGTTGACATCAAACGCGCCGCCTTCATCCGGCAGGGTCTGGGTCCGTGTGCCCGCGGAACCTTCGATCTTCACCTCGATCGCGGATGCCGCGAGCGGATTCCACATGCACGCCACCGTGAGGATGCATGCGGCCCAATGCCACCGCCCTCTTCTCTCCGGTATGGTGATGGAACGAGAGTGCGTCACGGCTGTAGCTCCAGTTCGATAATGCGGTGCCCGAACACATTTCCGTTGCCGCCCGTTCCCGGCTGAAGCCCGCTGAATGTCGACATCTTTCCACGATGGTTCACGGAGATGGTGACGGTATCGGACGCCTCTTCGCCCATCAGGTCGAGAAAGTGGTAATACCCGTCAGGATCGGCTTCCTGCACCCGCTCGCCTTCTTCGGTGAAGAGGTGGACCGTTGCGTTGTTGACGACTTTTCCATTCTGCTTGAGAAGAAGGGAGAAGCCAAAGGTGCCCCGGCTTATAATCCCCTGGGGCAGAGCGATGACGAATCCCCGCTGATCCGGCGTCAACTCGACATCGCCCGGCTCGGTCATGTCTCGTATCAGGCGAATACAACGGCCCTCCCCGTTCGCCGGACAGAAGAGGAATGAGCCCTCGCCTTCACCGAACGACGGTCCCTGATCGGTCACGTAGATGTTGCCCGCGGAATCGGCGGCCAGGCCGCGAACGTTCACGGTGGTGTCGGCCGGGCCGATCAGGGTCAGAAATCTTTCCGGGTCCCGTGTGGGCATGGCCTGTTTGAATAGCGAAAGGCCGCCATTCAGCGTCTGGTCATTATCTCGAATCCAGAACTTGTGCTTTCGGAAGGATCCGGCCTTTCCGTTGGTAACGCTACCGATCGCCACCTCAACGTATTCCTCCACCTCCTGAATCTCATCGTCGAGTATGTTGAACACCAGCTTGGCAGATGTCTGACCGGCGGCGAATTCTGCCGAAAGCTGCGGCAGTTCATAGTCTTCATCAAGGGTGGCGGTCCCCGGATCGATGATCGTCATGGCTACCGACACGGTTTGGGTCGGCTCCGCCTCCGCCGTACCCGCCGATTCATCCAACGCGGTGAAGGCTTCGGCAAATTCGACCTTGGGGATGATCACATCTTCGCTTTCAATCGACAGACTGTAGACGTTCTGTGCCGCGGGAAAGGCGATCCCCGAAGACCGCACGGTAAGGGTCAGTGTTTTCGTTTCCTCCACGTTGTCGTCATCAATCAGCGTCACCGTCACCGCCCGGCTGGTAACCCCGGCGGGAAAAACCACCTGCTCGGACGAGAGGGTATAATCCACGTCCAGCTCAGCCGTCCCGCCCGGAGAAAGGGTGATGGTCAGCTCGCGGCTGGACGGCACGGAGAGATGCAGGGGAATATCGACAGAACCTGCGGCTTCCTGAACCGATGATGAGCTGCTCTGAAACCCGGCCAGCACCGTATCGTTATCGACAATCGACACCATCGTCTCGGTTCCCGCGCCCAGCTCGCCATTGATCGGGCTACTGAGCATGAGCCGGAAGCTCTCGTTGCTTTCATTCAGATTGTCATCAACGATGGGTACCTGGATCGAGGCAACCCGCACGCCGGGGGCCCACGTCAGGGTCGTCGGCGTGAACGTGTAATCCGCGGGATTCTCCGCGGAACCTCCTGCCTCCTCCACATTCACCTCAACCTGCACGGTATGCACATCGGAAAGAACACCTTCCACCGTCGCCGCACCAATCGACTCCTTCACGCTTTGCCGGCCCCGGCGGAACGAAATCGTGGGAATCGTATTCGTGCCGGGACCTCCGTCATTATCGGCGATGGTAAAGGTGTGGGAGGCGGCGGCCCCGAGGGTGGCGTTGATCGGGTTGGACAGCGTAACCTGCAGGTCGGCATCCGCTTCGCCCAGGTCGTTGTCGAGCACTGCAATGTAGATGGAGGCAACCTCCTGCATGGGGGCGAATACAACGGTTTGCGATAACGGCTCCATGTAATTCACCCCGGGCGCCGCGGTTCCCGAAAGGGTGAAGTCCACGCGGATCTCGGACGTTGATGCTTCGGAGAGCAAAAGAGGGATGTGGACGCCGCGAACATCCTCCCCGGCGCTTGACGTGCCGGTCAGAAACTCAATCGCCGGTGTCTGTGCAAAGACACCTCCGGCACTGCTCAGCAGACCGCCGAGCAGCATCGCCGATAATTGCCTGACCCTTCGGTTCATGGTTCGTTCAGCAGAATGAATGTCGTATCCAGCGCGGCGGCGGCGTTGTCGGCCTCCAGGGTCACCGATACCATCACGGCGCTGTTCGATGTGACGGGGGCCGGGACAAAGAAGAGGTGGTTCTGCCTTTCTCCCGCCGGTAGATTACCGAGTTGAACCTCTGTCTCCTCCTGCTCGGGATAAAACCCGTAGGTCGCGATCAGGCGGATGTTCTCGGCTTCGGTATCGCCGGTGTTGGACATCTCCGCCGCGACGGGGATAGACGCCCCCATGACCGTCTCTTCCGGGGTCAGCAGCCGGAGGCTGAGAATCGGCGGAAGGGTGACCCCGGCAATGGACGCCAGGACTTCGTTCACATCGGCCCGCGCCTCTTGAAGATCCGCAACCGCTTCCTCGATCATGGCCAGCAGGTTGGTTTGGGTCGGGATATCGGTCTGGACCTGCCAGAAACCGATCTGGGGGCTGATAAACCGGGTGGTGGACGTGACATCCATGAGCTGTTCGGTAATGGGGAGCAGGTTCGTGCTGACAGCGCCGGAATCTTCGGCAAACCCCTGAATACGGTCCACCGCGACATCAAGCACGTCAAAGAGAGCTGCCTCAACCTCGAAGAAATTCGTGATCACCGATTCAACACTGTTGGTATCCACCGCGCTGACGAAAGCCGCCACCTGGGTCACCACGCCGATGTAGGCGTCGACCTCGGGGGTAATCGTGGTGATCGGGGCCGCCCGAACGGTGCTCGAAAGGGCGGCGATGATCGCCATCAATACCCATGTATGCCGTATCCGTTTCATGAACTAAAACACCTTGTCCGCCAGGCAGTTTACCTGGTCCCCGACTCGTTCGACGCCGGAGAAAATTGCATCTTCGGTGGGACTGAGAACCGTACCCCCGGTTGGTATGCCGGCCAGGTTCGGGTCGCCGTCGGCAAGCATCTGGCCCGTGATGCAGCAACGCGCCGGCTGGAGAACCATGGATTCGGCCGCCCCGACGACGCTTGCCGAGGACAGGAAAATCTTGCCGATGTTCTTCATCAGGTCTGTCCCCTTCCGGATCATACCCTGACGCCTTGCCGCAGAGGGCTCCAGTTCGTCCAGAGGAATAAACGCTTCCGGCCTGCGATACGCGACGTTGTGCAGCTCGACCATGCCCGCAATGCCGCGAATGACCGCGGCGGACGTGTGAAGCGTTTTCAGTTTGGAATTCGCGTCTTCCATTTCAAGGTGGGCGATGACATCCAGATCGGAAAGCGCCTGAAGAAGGTCGATGGTATCGCCGTAAATCTGATCGCTTTCCGCGCGGTCCAGCAGATCCAGAAGGACCGGCTCAGTCATGGTGTCGATGTAGAGATCATCCAGCAGATAGTCCGTCCCGAGGTTGTTGATATCCTGAAATGCCGCCTCAAACAGCAGATCGCCGGACAGGGCCTGCGCCGGCAACGCGCCGACAAAACGGACAAACTTGAAATACACGGTAAAGAGAATCGCCTTCGTCTCCTTGTCGATCCCCTGGTAATCCGCGTATTGGTCAATCTTGCTGACCATGAAGCCGGCCATGATACTGCAAAGTCGGTAAAACTTCGATTTGAGCCTGAACCCGCCCATGTATTTCAACGTCGCCTGCAGGCGCGTCAGCTCATACGTTTCAACACGGTCCTCGATAAACCAGCCGATGTTCTTCGAGATGGGTTCCATGATTTTCTTGATGAAATAGTCCGACGTCAAAGCGACCAGCGCGGTGCCGCGGACGGTGAGATACGCTGTGAAGCTCACCTCGTTGAACCGGCGAATAAAAAAGGCGCTGGCCGCCGTCATCCGCACCAGACCGTCCCACTCAGTCAGATCGCGCCCGGCGCCCCGATACGTCCCTTCATAGATCGGGGTGTCGTACCCATTTTGAAAACGTGCCAGATACCCCAGACTCCGGGGCCGGGCTTTGGAGTAGTCGAACGTAAAGAAAGGCGCGAGAGTCGTTTCACCCTCGAGTCCTGAGCCGATCAATTCCGGTTCGGTCACCCGAAGCGTCAGCAGACCGAGTTCCTCAAACGTATCGCGGGCGGTCTGGACCAGGGAAACCGGGAGGTAGATGTCCATTTCTTCCGGGCTGTCCTCCACCAGGATCTGGCGGCTGAAACCGACATTGCT
>JAUIHQ010000018.1 GCA_030432155.1 bacterium
CTCCCGGGTCAGACTGCTCCCCGGCACATTGCACACCGCCAGCACCTTGCACCCCCAGTCCCGGGCCATGCGCACCGAGGCCAAGGTGTCCGCCGTCTCGCCGGATTGGGAAACCGGGATGACAAGGGTTCCGGGATCGATCTTGGGGTCACGGTAGCGGAACTCGCTGGCAAGGTCCACCTCCACCGCGATGTTGGAATAGTGTTCCAGCAGCAGCTTGCCATACATGCCGGCGTGATATGCGGTGCCGCAGGACACGATCATGATCCGGTGCAGCTTGCGGAAGTAATCCGGGCTCAGCCCCTCGAGGGCCAAACGGACCCGGCCGCCATCGGTGTGCTTCTCCAGCAGATTGCGGAGCACCCGCGGCTGTTCGTGAATCTCCTTGAGCATGAAGGTCTCAAAGCCGGCTTTCTCCACGGCTTCCGCTTCGATCGCGACATCCTTGATCTCGTGCTCAACCGGGGAGCCGTCCAGCGTGGTGATCGTAACTCCGCTCTCCTCAAGAACCGCCACGTCACCGTCGTTGAGATAGATGACCTTCCGGATTCGGTTCAGGATCGCGGGTACATCGGACGCGATATACTGCTCGCCGTCGCCCACACCGACAATCAGGGGGCTGCCGAGACGGGCGGCATAAAGCCGGTCCGGTTCGCTGGCCGCCATCACCCCGAGGGCATACGCACCGCGGGCCTTAGCGAGGGCTTTGCGGATCGCCTCCCCCACATCCGCCGCCCCATCCTTCAATGCCTGCTCAATCAGATGGGGAATCACCTCCGTATCGGTCTCGGAGAGAAACGTGTGGCCCCGGGCTTCAAGCTCCGAGCGAAGCTCCTGGTAATTCTCGATGATCCCGTTGTGAACGACCGCAATGCCGCCGGCGGTATCTTGATGAGGGTGGGCGTTGACTTCCGACGGCTCGCCGTGGGTCGCCCAGCGGGTGTGGCCAATGCCGCGAGTACCGGCCAGGGGCTCGTCGTCCAGCGCCTGTTCCAATACCGCGAGGCGCCCGAGCTTCTTCCGGGAGGTTAGTCGTCTATCGGCAGATGCAATCGCCACGCCGGCGGAATCATAGCCCCGGTACTCCAGACGACGCAGGCCGTCCAACAGAATCGGAACGGCCTGCGATTGTCCAATATAACCGACAATCCCGCACACGGGCGGTTATATCCTCTGAATTACGGGGTGTCCGTGAACTGAGTATTCCCAACCGGCCACAAGAACGAATTGTTGGCCGTGGTGGGATTGAAGTTGGTGGCCAGTGCCGTGTCTTCATTCAGCGAGAACGCACTGCCGCCGCGGTTGACGATCACCGCTCCTCGGTCACCGAACGGGCGGGCATCTTCTTCAAGACTGTCGAACGTGGTGATATCGGTGCCGTTCATGCTGATGTTCTGCGTGAACAAAACCGGCACGGTTGCTTTCATCCGATCGCTCACATCCTCGGTGATGCACCATACATTGCGCAGCTCCGTACCGTCCGTAAACTCCTGCTCGTCCGTCGCCGGGGCAACACCGGGAGCTGCGAACAGGTCGTAGGTAAGGTTCAGCGAGGCATTGGTTACCAGCGTGGCAAAGTATTCGCTGGAATCCGTAAAGTCGCCGTCATCCGGCCAGTCGGTCGACGAGGCGGACTGGAGACCGAGCGGGTTGTCCAGTTCCTTGGCGAACAGAAGGGTAAAGATGTTCCGGCCGTTGTTGACGACCTGGGTGATCCGTCCTTTCAGCAGTGCATTGTTCACCGCCGGGGTCAGAATGGCCGCCAGCAGCGCGATAATCGCGATGACGACGAGAAGCTCGATCAGGGTAAAGCCCCGGATCCCTTTTTTGCGAAAAAGCCGAATCATGGTTGTCTCCTATTCTGAATCACCCGTTATGTGGACTTGTGTAACACGTTCCTACGTAGAGATACATACCCCAAGTCGGCACAGAACGTCAATACAACACAATTGTCGTACGATGGTTGCGCGAAATGTTGCCTTCGGCGATGGCCGGCCCGGCGGCTTGACGAATGATTCCGTCTCGCGGATGTTGCTGAGGACATGAGAACAGATGATTTTGATTATCACCTGCCGGATCGACTGATTGCCCAACACCCGTCTGAACAACGGGATGCGTCGAGGCTCCTGGTCGTCGACCGCGGCGATGGCGCCATCTCCCACCACTTTTTTTATGAGCTGCCGGCTTTTTTTGATGCAGGTGACCTTCTCATTCTGAACAACACACGCGTCCTGCCTGCCCGCCTGTATGGCCGCAAGGCCAGCGGGGGACAGGTGGAAATTCTGCTGCTGGAGGAGATCACACCCGGCCGCTGGGAGGTCCTTCTCAAGGCAGGCTCCAAGCGGCCGGCCGAGGGAAGCCGCCTGGTGTTCGGCGACGGCAAGCTGGAGGCAGAGCTGGTGCGTGACGGAGATATGGGCCGGGCGGTCCTCCGTTTTCTCACCGCCCGGCCGTTTCTCGAGGTGCTGGCCGAGGTCGGGGTGATCCCCCTCCCCCCCTACATTCGTCGGGAGGCGCTCGCCTCCTCCCCGGAGGATCTCGAGCGGTACCAGACCGTGTATGCACGGGAAACCGGGGCGGTGGCGGCCCCGACCGCAGGTCTGCATTTTACCGGAGATCTGTTCGAACGGCTCGGGGACAAGGGCATCGGCCGGGCCGAGGTCACGCTGCATGTGGGCATCGGCACCTTCCGACCGGTCCAGGTCGACGACGTTGCATCCCACCGCATGGATGAAGAACGGTATGTCATCCCTTCGTCAACCGCAGAAGCGATCCACCGGGTGCGGAACGCCGGCGGCCGCATTGTGGCCGTCGGTACCACCACGGTGCGGACACTCGAATCCTGCGCGGCGGATGAGGGAACCGTTCAGGCAGGGAGCGGCCGCACCGATCTCTTTATCTATCCGCCCTACCGCTTCAAAACCGTGGATGCCATGATCACGAACTTTCACCTTCCGAAATCCACCCTGCTGATGATGATCTCCGCCTTCGCCGGCCGTGATCTCATCCTGTCCGCCTACGAAGAGGCAATCCGGGAAGAATACCGGTTTTATTCCTATGGCGATGCGATGTTGATTCTCTGAACGAGGTCGGAACGTTCAACCCTCAACGCGGTCAACATCCAACGTTCAAAGGACCATGGTCAAACCCGTTGCCCGGCCCGAAGTCATGGATTCCAACCGGGAGGGCGAGCGGCTCGCTTCACCTCGACTTCAGCTCCTCCACAACCTCCAGGTTTTGCCTGGCGGGTTGGTTCTCGGGGAAGCGCTCCAGCACGTCGCGCAGGAGCTGCTCGGCTTGAGGCAGGTCGCCGCCCTGCCCCACGAGAACCGCGAGATTGACGGCGGCGCTAGGGTCGTGAGGATTGAGTCGCATGGCCTCACGGAACCGGGCCTCGGCGACCTTCATATGTCCGGCATGTTTCTCCACCAGCCCGACCCAGGTATGTGCGCGGGCGCTCTGCGGCGTGGTGGCAAGCGTGGCCCGCCACAGGATTTCGTCGTTCTTCCAGTCGGGCAGGCGGAAAGCGGTCAGCGCGAGGTACAGACAGCAGAGCATCGCCAGTACAGCATGGCCGGCCCGGCCCCGTCTCGTACATACATCCGCAACCAGCAGACACCCCCCGGGAAGCATCCCATACGCATACCGATCGGCAAACGGGTTCAGCAGCGGAACCAGGTTGGACACCGGGACGAATACGATAACCATCCACGCAAGACCGAGCGACACCAGGGGACAGGATCGCCAACCGCGAATCACAATCACGAGGACAGCCACCGCAACCGCCATGCCGATCATGAAGCGGAGCGAACCGAACGATACCGGATCGACAACATAGTCGACCGACAACGGCCACGGCAGGATCATCTTCCCGATGTAGGAGGCAAACAACCACGGCGCGGTCCATACTTGATCCGGCCACAACAACGAACGGCCATTCCATGCGCCGCCGACCGCCTGCAGGGGACGGCCGGACGCGATCATCGCAACCCCGGCGAGGGTCACTGCCAGACCCAGACCCAGCCGGAGCAGCCAGACCGGGCGGCCGGGCCGGACCGGGGGCACCAGGAGATAGATGACCACCAGCAGCGGAACCACCGCGACTGCGCTTTCTTTGGACAGCAGGGCCGCAGCAAGAAGAAGAGGAAAGAGAATGGTTCCGGCTTTTTGACCGCGGCCAGTCGTGGTACCGGCAAGCAATGCAGCAAAACCTAACAGACCCATCAGCAGGTCCTCACGGAACGAAGGAACCTGGACCGCCTCGATCAACAGAGGATGGCAGGCATAAAGAGCCATGACCGCCCAGGCTGTGCTGTCGCGGCCGGTCAGTCTGCGGAAGAGAAAGAATCCGACAAGAACCGACGCCGCATGCAGGATCACATTGGTCGCATGCCAGCCGCGCGGATTCAACCCCCAGAGGGCTGCATCGGCAAGACAGGAGAGCAGGAGGACGGGACGCTGACCGTCAACGACCGACGGATCCCGCATCGTATTCAGGGACAACACCTGCACAAGACTGCCGGGTTCACGAAGGAAAGGATTCTCCACGATCGCCCCATGGTCGTCGTAGACAAATGCATAATCGAGGGTGAACAGGTACGGTGCCGCGGCAAGCAGGACGAGTGCCGCGATCTTTGCCAGCATAGCCGGGTCAGGGCGCATAGCCGAATTTTTTCAGCAACCAGAAATTCCGGTCCCAGTTCTTTTCCACTTTGACCGTAAGATTCAGCTTCACCGTCACATCATACATCGAAGCCAGCTCCGCCTCAGCCTGACGTCGAACCTTGCGTAACCGCCGGCCCTTCTCGCCGATCACAATGCCCTTCTGGGAAAATTTCTGCACATAGATGAAGCCGTAGACCTCCCACGCTCCCTCGGCTTCTTCGAGGTTCTCAATCCATACCGCGATGTTGTGCGGCAGCTCGTCGTGCAGTTGATGAAACAGTTTTTCACGGACCACATCCGCAACCGCCAGCTTGCGGGGAAAATCGGAAAGCATGTCCTCCGGAAAAAGCAGGGGGCCCTCCGGCATCATCTCGAACAGGCGGGCCATGAGGTCCTCGACACCTTTGCCCGTTTCCGCCGACACCTCGAACCACTCCGCTGTCTTCGCCGGCGCCTCGGTTGCCCAGGCTTCGCGATACGCGTCTGCATGCCCGGCGCCGAGGTCCACCTTGTTCAACACCGCGACCACCGGCGTCTCCTCCCGCGACAACTTCTTCATCCAGCCGAGATCCTCCTGGCGGGGCGCGGCGGATGCATCGAATACCGGCATCACCACATCGGTTCCCTCGATGGACATACGGGACATCCGGTTCATCATCCGCCCGAGATCATTCTGCGCCCGGTGGATGCCGGGGGTGTCGAGGAATACGACCTGCCCCAGCGCCTCGGTCAGAATGCCGCGGATCAGGTTGCGGGTGGTCTGGGCGACCGGGGAGACGATGGAGAGTTTCTCTCCGAGGATCCGGTTCACCAGCGATGATTTTCCGACGTTGGCCCGACCGACCAGCGCCGCCATCCCCGCCCTGCCTGCGATCGTACTCAAAGCTCGACCCAGTCGCCGCGTTTCGGAAGGTGGACCCGGCCCAGCCGCTCGGCTTCGATGGCTCCGGCCAGTGCTTCGCGTTGTACCTGCTCCCCGTGTACGAGATAAATATCATCCGCATCCACCGCCCGGATATAGTCCAACAACTCCTGCCGGTCGGCATGGGCACTGAACGCATCGAGCTGCACCACCGGAGCCCGCCGCTCAAAGGTGTCCCCGAAAATCCGAACCTCCTCCTGCTGTTCCACCAGGCGGCGGCCGAGGGTGTGTTCGGCCTGGTACCCAACGATGACCACCGTGTTGTCGGGATCTTCGATCCCGTGCTTGAGGTGATGGAGAATACGGCCGTGTTCGCACATGCCGGACGCAGCGATCACGATGAACGGACCGCGGGCCGCGGTTACCTCCTTCGATTCCGCCACCGAGGAAGTGAAATGCACCCACGGGGGACACAACAGGCAACGCATCTCTTCCTTCAATTCATTGAACTCGTCATCCATGTAGTCGCCGGACAGGTTGAACACGCGGGTCACATTGGTGGCCATCGGGCTGTCGAGATAAACCGGATGCTCCGGAATGCGCTTCTGGATGATCAGCGAGGACAGGTGATAGAGAATCTCCTGAGACCGCTCGAGGGCGAAGGAGGGAATGATCACCTTGCCGCCCCGGGCGTAGGTTTCATTGATCACCTTCTCGAGTTGTTTCTCGGCATCGATCGCCGGCCCGTGCATCCGGTTCCCGTAGGTGCTCTCGATCACCAGGGTGTCGATGTCCTCCAGCAGCTCGGGGTCCCGGATCAGGGGCAGGTTTTTCCGCCCGAGATCCACCGCATATCCGATCCGGTGCGTCCTCGTTCCATCCTGCACCGTAAACCGGGTGACCGCGGAGCCCAGAATATGGCCAGCTTCAAAATCCTCCGCCACGACCCCCGGGATAAGCTCCAGCGGCTCGTGATAATGGTGCCCCCGGAAAAGCTTGTAGGCTTCTTCCGCATCCTCAGTGGTGTAGAGTGGTTCCACCGGCTCCTTATCCTTGCGGTTGGTTTTCTGATTCAAATAGGCCGCATCCTGCTCCTGGATATGCGCCGCGTCCCGCAGCATGATCCCGGCAATTTTCATGGTCGCGGTGGTCGCATGTATCGGCGCTTCAAATCCATAGTGCATCAGGGAGGGTATGTTGCCGCAATGGTCGATGTGAGCATGCGACAGCAGCATGGCGTCGATGTCGGCGACATCGTGGAGAAACGTCTCGTTGAATTCCCGGGATTCCTTCCGCCGGCCCTGGAAGAGGCCGCAGTCGCGCATGATCCGTTTTCCGTTCACGTCAATGATATGCTGGGATCCGGTCACCGTATCGGCGCCGCCCATAAATCCGAGGGCTATCGTCATCAGGCTCTATTCCTTTCGATTGCGGGACATGGTACGGTAGCGGCATGGGACCGGCCAGAGCAAATGAACCCGTGCAGGAAGCCTACGGACGATTGCTCGACGCCTTCGGGCCCCAGGGATGGTGGCCCGCCCGCACCCGAATGGAAATGATCGTCGGAGCGATCCTGACGCAGCATACGGCGTGGACGAATGTGGAACGTGCAATCGCAGAGCTTCGGGCATCCGGGTTGCTGACCCCCGAAGCACTCGCCACGATGCCGGAAGCAGCGCTGGCCCGGCATATACGCGCGGCCGGCACCTACCGGATCAAAGCCAAACGCATCAAGGCATTCATCGATTACCTGGACACGGCGCATGGATGCCGTCTCGACCGCCTGTTCCGCCTGCCCACCGACCGCCTGCGGAAGGAGCTGCTGGCCGTCCCCGGCATCGGGCCGGAAACCGCCGACTGCATTCTGCTTTATGCGGGCCGGCGACCGGTGTTCGTGGTGGATGCCTACACCCGACGCATCCTGGTTCGTCATGACTGGCTGCGTCCCGGATCTTCCTATGACGTCACCGCGCAGACCTGTGCCGGAGCATTCTCCGGATTGAACAATCGGGAGCGCGCCCATGTGTTCGGGGAATTTCATGCACTCATCGTGGAGACCGGGAAGCGCTTCTGCCGTTCCCGTCCGCGGTGCGAGGAATGCCCGTTGGCCGGACTGCTGCCGCGGGGAGGACCCCGTGACGGATAAGGTACTATTATGGACGCTGATCGCCTGTCTCCTGGCAGGTTGCCGGACCCCGCCTCCCCCGCCGGAAACCCGCGGCATCCCTCCGTTCTCGGGAACCATTCTCCGCGTCAACCATGACGACGCCACCGTGATCGCCTCATGTACGTTCTTGCCAATGCGCGGCGAACTCGCCAAAGTGTTTCGCGGAGATCAACAAACCGGCACGGTGATCTTCAACGGGCCGTTCCGGCCGCCGCTGGCAGTGGGAGACATTCTTAACGGTGCTCCGGCTGAGGGCGAGGCCATATTGCTGGAACGCCTGATTCCGCTGCCGGATGGACAAGAACAATGATACGTAATTTCGGATTAACAGAAATCCTGCTGGTTCTGCTCGTGCTCGTGCTTCTGTTCGGAGCGCGGCGCATCCCCGACCTTGCCCGTTCCCTCGGACGCAGCCTGTCCGAGTTCAAGAAAGGCCGCCGGGAAGGCGCGGAAGACGACGACGAGGACGAACAAAGCAAGTCGGCCTGACCCGCACCGGCCCGGGATCAGGTGGTCCCGGCCGTTCCCGCTTCTTCCCTCGCCGCCTCGGTACCGTCGGCCTTGCCTTCCGGTTTGTCTCCCAGGTACCCGAGAAATTTAAGGAACTTGGGTTCCGTGCGAATCCGGTCAAACTCGGGACTTTTCGTCCACGCGAGAACAAATTCATTCCCGAACTGCACCGCGGCCCGCGCCATAACATCCACCGCCGCCTCGACTTCATCCTGCCGTGCAAAAGTCACCGCGATGTAGTAGTGGGCGAGGGAGTTGCCGGGTTCCTGCCGGCGGACATTCTCAAACGTATTCATTGCTTTGACATAATCATTGAGGCGAAGGTAGGCCGTCCCGAGGCTGTTCATGGCCGAAGTATTGTTGCGGTCCAGGGAAATCAGCCGGTTCAGGTGGGGAATGGCTTCGCGGGTTTCGCCGAGATTCAAGTGAGCGGTGGCCATGATCTGATGAGCTTCCTCGGAATACGGTTCGGCATCGAGAATCCATGCCGCCATGGCGATGGCATCACGGTGAAGCTGTCGCTTGGCCAGCACCCGGGCCAGGGAGACCCGGGCTTCAACATTACCCGGATCGCGGTCCAGCACCTTCATCAGCAATGCCTGGGCCTCTTCATTGTGTTGAAGATCCTGCTCGATACGGGCGCTCAGGTACTGGAGGCGCGTCATGTCGGGCAGAATCTGCAGACCGGCTTCGACCCGGTCGGCCGCAATCTCGGTATTGCCGGATGCCAGCATGGCATCTGCTTCGGTAAAGGCGGCTTCGCCGCGTTTCCACTGCTTCAACTGCTCGGAAAGGGTTGCGATGCCCGCATCCGCCGGCAGAGGCGGCGAGGTATCCGCAGCATCCACCGCGGCAGGTGCGACCGCGGCGGGCGCCGGAGCGGGGGCGGCGGCGGATGTGGCGGAGGTCCGGCGGGACTGAAGGATGGAAACCGCAAGAATGGCAAGATACACCAGAACCACCGCGGCGATGGAGAACCACAGAAGCTTGTTGACGGCAAAGCCCGGGTCACGGCGGCGCGAGGATCGGCGGCGGCGTTCATGATGGCCGTGGGAGCTGTGGCGCTTTTCGCCGTTTCCGGCGGAGTGGGAGCGGGCGGAACGCTCGGGCGGCTGGCGGGGAGGAATCGCCGACGCCCTTCGCGCCCTCTGATGCCGGTAAATATCCTCTTCCATAACCGAAAACGAACCCTGTTACCCAAAAACCTTCTCTGTTATGCGGGACGGTACCGGTCCCGGCACGCGGGATCAACCCATAGATGTCGGCGCCCGCTGCATCAGAATACGATCGGAGCGTGAACCTGGTATCCGCTGAGCCGGTCCCGTCCGTTCAGAAACGCCAGCTCGATCACGAAATCCATCTCCACAACCTTGCCACCGAGTTGTTCCACCAGCCGGGCCGCCGCTTCCGCCGTGCCCCCGGTGGCCAGAAGGTCGTCGATCAGAACAACCTCATCCCCTTCGGCCAGCGCATCCCGGTGCATTTCCAGCGTGGCCGAGCCGTACTCCAGCTCGTAGGAGGCCTCGATGGTATCGGCGGGAAGTTTGCCCTTCTTGCGAATCGGAATCATGCCGATCCCCAGACGGTAGGCCATGACGGCGCCGAAGAGGAAGCCCCGGGATTCGACTGCGGCGATGGCGTGAAGGGTCCGGTCTTTGTGCCGGTCGACGAAATAATCAACCGTTTCGCGAAAGCGATCCGGGTCGGCGAGAATCGGGGTGATATCCTTGAACAGGATGCCGGGTTTCGGAAAATCGGGAATGTCGCGAATCACATCGCGAACCGCATCCAACGTCATGCGTTCAATTCCTCCATGCTGCTGATCCGCTCATTCTCTTCCATCATGTCCCGCAGCTTCAGAATGGCCGCGTTCTGAATCTGGCGAACCCGTTCACGGGTGATGCCGAATCGCTTCCCGACATCCTCCAGGGTCTCGACTCTGGTATCGCGCAGGCCGTACCGAAGCATGAGAATGGTCTTCTCCCGGTCGTCAAGCCGGTCGATCAGCAACTCCATCTCGCTCTTCAACTGGTTGTCATTGATTTCGTCATACGGGGTCTTGGCCCGCTCGTCGCCGATCAACTCGCCAAACTGGGATCCGTCCTCATCATTGCCCACCGTGGCATCCAGGGAGGCCGGCCGCAGCGAGACGGTTTTCCAGTGACCGATCACCGAGGCCGGTACGCCGAGCTCACCGGCCAGCTCCTGGTTGTTGGGTTCCCGTCCGAGTTTTTCGGCAAGTTTGTGCTCCGTGCGGCGCATCTTGGAAATCTTATCCACGAGATGGGCGGGAAGACGGATCGTTTTGCTCTGGTTGGCGAGCGCACGTTTGATCGCCTGCTTGATCCACCAGGCGGCATAGGTGCTGAGCTTACCGCCCTTCTTGGGATCAAACCGCTCGACCGCCTTCATCAGGCCGATATTGCCCTCGGATATAAGATCCAGAAGGGGCAGGCCGTACCGGGCGTAATCGTGGGCGATCTTGACGACAAGGCGGAGGTTGGCGCGGACCATGAGCTGGCGGGCTTCTTCATCGCCCTTCTTGATCTTCGCGGCCAGTTCGATCTCCTGTTCCGGGGTGAGCAGCTCCGTCTGCCCGATCTCCCGGAGGTAGATCTTCATTGTTTTGGAGTCATGTTCCGAAGTCATTGTCCACCACATCCAGACTATCGTAGTCGGATCGGGCCCCAAACCCTTTCACGACCTATGGTTTTCCAGAATCTACAGCATACCCGATTTTGGGTGATGCCGAAACAAGAATCGGAAAACCGTGGAAGGTAGACAGTTACGCCCGCCGTTGTGTTCAAGGATTGTTGGGCCGGCGTTCAGGTTCCTTCAGGATAACGGCGCCGCTCGCATCGATATGAAACGAATAGCCCGATACCTCCGCGACAAGAAGGATCACATCATACAGGGAAATACGACGCAGGTTGAGGGTGATGGCGGGTGTGGTGGAGGTTTCGTTTACCGGGGCGAAAAAGTCGGCGGAGAATGGATCGTCGTTCGCGGTCACCGGTTTTTCTTTCGGCTCCGCGGCGGGCAGTACCACCAGGTTCACGCCTTCTTGTTCCGGGTCCAGCGCCATGCTGCTTTCCGTGAGATACGCAACCACGTCGGGGAGCGCCGCGTTCCGGAACTCGAGCGACGGAATCACGATGCTCTTGAGCTTTTCGGTCATCCGGTCCGCCGCATCCCCGGTTCGCCGGAGCACAAACGTGCGGCCCCCGGCCGCAACCGTTGTACCGTCCACCAGCTCATACGGGCCAAAGGTTTCCCCGGTGTCGGGGTCGGACAATGTGAACCGCTCCGCGGCGGTGCAGAGAGAGACGGAAAACAGGAAGACGGAAAAACGGAAGACGGAAAGGCGGAAGACGGACGTTGGAAAATCACAGATCATCGATTCAACCCTCTTCCCGTTTTCCGTCTTCCGTCTGGTTCGTCTTCTTCACAAACCTTCCATCCTTTTGCCGCTCCAGGCCCTGGGCCTCAAGGATAGCTTCCCATCTTCGGTCGGGCTCGCGGTGAAACTTCGGGCCCCGCTTGAAGTGATCCGTCTGCATCGATTGAATCCAGGCGGCGATTTGACGGCTGACTCCCCGGGCCCGTTCGCGAAGGGCCTCGCCTTCGTCGGGCGAAAGATAGCCGAGGTCCTCGGCATTGTGAAGCTGAGAGCGGACTTCACCCGCACTGCCCTTGGCATAAAAAAGAAACTGAATCAGGTCCGCGGTCGAGCCGCGCTCGTGACCCTCGGCGATATTGGACGGAACCGAAACGGCAGCCCGCTGGATCTGGTCGCATAATCCGACATCCTGCCGGAAAGGGGTTCGACGAGTAACGGCATACACATCCTTCACCAGCTCCCGCCCCGCCTGCCAAACCGGAAGATCCTCAAACGTCTTCATGTCCCTGCTTTCTTTTTTCCGTACTTCCGTCTTCCGTCTTCCGTATTAATCCTCTTCATCCGGCGGAAAGTCGGTTTCGTCGAGGTCGTCGAGAAGGTTCAGGAAGTCTTCGTCCTCTTCCAATTTGTAGACGGCGGAGACGTTGATGGTGATGCCGCCGCGGGCGGTGAAGTCGCCGGTGACAACCATGGACAGCGGCTGACACGCACCGACCAGGTCCTCAAGCACCTGATTCACGATCGATTCCGCGAACGCACCCTGGTTGCGGTAGGCCCCGAGATACAGCTTCAGCGACTTGCTTTCAATGCACGACTCGTCGGGCATGTACTCGATGGTGATGGTCCCGAAATCGGGCTGGCCGGTCACCGGGCAGATGGACGTGAATTCCGGACAGGTGAACTTCACCAGGTAGTCGCGGTTCGGAAAGGCATTGGGAAACGTCTCGAGAATCCCGGCCGCCGGTTTATCGGGGTACTCGGTCGTACCCGACCCCAAGAGGGTGAGGTGTCCCGCTTTCTGTTGCTTCGAAGGCGTTTTCTTTTTCTTGCTCATGCTATTTCCAATCCCTGGAAAAGGACCGGCGCCGTTTTTCCAATGTCTGGAAAAAGGCGCCGGGCCGGTGATTCATATGGTTCGGACGATCATGCGCCGACCTGGTACCGCACAAAACGGCGGATGGCCAGGGTGTCGCCGAGCTCCTTGCCCTTGGCGGTCAGCAGATCGGTGATCGACTGATCGGGGTCCTTCACGAAGCCCTGCTCAAGCAGGCAGATCTGGCTGTAATACTTATCAAGCTTGCCGCCGACAATCTTGTCGATGATGTTGGCGGGCTTGCCTTCGACCTGTTTCGCATAGATCGCCTTTTCCGCTTCGACCACGTCCGCGGGGACGTCGTCGCGGGTCAGGTACTGCGGATTGCAGGCGGCGATGTGAAGGGTGATGTCCTTGACCGCTTCCTTGAACGAATCGCTCTGGGCGGTATCGGCCTTCTCGCAGCCGACTTCCACCAGCACACCGACCTTGCCGCCGAGGTGGATGTAGCCGGCCACGACGCCTTCGCCGTCCACCGTGAACTTCACGTTGCGGCGGACGATGATGTTTTCGCCAATCTCGGCGATCTTGGCCACGACGTCATCCTTCGCGGTTTCCGCGAGCTGGTTGTCGCCGGCATCCTTGGCCTTCTCGACGAGTTCGCCGATGAATGCCTGGAAGATTTCGTTCTTGGCCACGAAGTCGGTCTCGCAGTTCACTTCAATCAGGACGCCGGCCTTGCCGCCGTCATAGATATCCATGGCCACGCGGCCTTCCTTCGCGGTGCGGGAGGCTTTCTTGTCGGCAATGGAGAGGCCGCGCTCGCGCAGGACGCGAATGGCCTTTTCCTTGTCGCCGCCGGTCTCCTGCAGCGCTTTCTTGCAGTCCATCATGCCGAGGTTGGTGGCATCACGGAGTTCTTTTACGAGGGTTGCGGTAATTTCCGTCATCAGTCTGTTCCTGTAAGGTTATCAGTTGTTGTTGTCCCGGACCGGTCAGGCCGGGTTGGACTCTTCCTTCTTGGATTCGTCTTCGGCCGGGGCCTCTTCCGCCGCGGGTTCGCCTTCGGCGGCCGGGGCTTCAGGCGCCGCCGGCGTTTCTTCGGCTGGAGCGGCGGCTTCTTCCGCCGCCTTCGCTGCCGCGGCCTCCTCGGCCGCCTTCTTCTCCTTGGCCTTCTTATCCTTCATCGCGGCAAGGGCCTTGGCGGCGGCTTCGGCCTTGGCGGCGGCGGCCGCCTTGGCCCTGGCTTCCGCGGCGGCCTGTTCGGCCGCTTTCCGGCGGGCTTCCTCGGCGGCAATCCGGGAATACTCCTCGGCCGCCTTCTCCATCGTCTCGCCGGTGATATCGAGCAGAAGCTGGATGCCGCGGATCGCATCATCGTTGCCCGGAATCGGGTAGGTGATGGGATCGGGGTCGGAGTTGGTATCGACGACGGCAATGATCGGGATGTTCAGGCGGCGGGCTTCGGCCACCGCGATCGTCTCGCGGTTGGTGTCGATCACGAACAGGGCTCCGGGGAGTCCATCCATGTCGGCGATGCCGGCGAGGTTGAAGTGGAGCTTCTCATACTCGCGGCGCATCCGGGCTTCTTCCTTCTTCGAACCGATCTTGATCGATTCGTCGTTGAGCGCCCGTTCCAGCTCACGCATCCGGGCCACGCTTTTGCGGATGGTCTGGTTGTTGGTCAGGGTGCCGCCGAGCCAGCGGTTGACAATGTACGGCTGCTTGAACTTCTCCGCCAGCTCCTTGATCGGCTCCTGGGCCTGCTTCTTGGTGCCGACGAACAGGATCGAGCGGCCCATGGCCACCGTCTTGTAGATGTAGTCCTGGGCCTGCTTGAGGAGCTCGAGGGACTTGTCGAGGTTGATGATGTAGATTCCGTTGGCGGAATCGAAGATGTAGCGCTTCATTTTCGGGTTCCAGCGCTTGGTCTGGTGCCCGAAGTGGAGACCTGCGTCGAGCAGGTCACGTACCGTTGCACGAACGGTCACTTGTGCCGTTTGCATAGTGTTTTCCTTTCCTCCGTTATTCGTTCACGTTCCGCATGTTGCGAAACGATCTCAATCCGCTTTGGCCCAACCGGGAGGCCGGTGGACGCTCGCTTCCGTCCCGCGCTCGCGGGACTGTTTTCACCCCTCCGCAATGGAGGAATGAGCCGCGCACTCTAGGGAATCAGGGAGGGGCAGGCAAGAAAATACGGCGGGACGGTCGGCGGGCTGGCATCATCAGGCGCCCGTCTTCTCCGTGGAAAGGTCGAGAAGACCGGACGCTGCCCTTCGCACCGACCGGGGATACGACGCAAGCAACTCCTGGACCATGGGAAGGGCCAGGCGCTCGAGGCCCCGGAACGTTACAAGGCTATTCGCGTCGAGCCCCCTCCTTGAGCACCGGTACAGGTAATCGCAGAACGCCTGCTCCGGCCCCACCGTCCGACTACGTTCAGGGGGACGATAGATTCCCGCGGCAACGGTCATAAACTCGATGCGGCCCAGTTCGGTGTCGCGCAGGCGTGACCGGTTGTGCCGGCGGTTGGTGAAGCAGGTGAAGGTTCGCGGAACCTGGGTCACAAGCCCTTCCCGGTACAGGATACAATGACCGGTCAGGTAGGCGTTTTCATCCAGAGACGTTACAAGCTCTTCCAGCACAGCCCGGCCCGGCAATCCGTATCGGCCGTTCGCGTATCGCTCGAGAATCCCGGCACGCACCAGGCGCGGTAACCGCGATGAAATGGACGCGGGACGAGTCCCGGTCAGATTCGCCAACTCTGTTGTCGTGAATACATGCTTCGCATGCTCACGGCTTTGTTCCATCATCCGGCGCTGCCACTCAACCGCCTTCATTGTTTGTCCCCGGGATGGTCAAGACCGAGGCCGGCCGCCAGCTCCAGCACGGCATCAAGCACAAGAGCCCCGCCGCCCGCGGCATCGAGCTGGTCCCGGACCACCGGATTCAATTGCGCGGCCATAACTTCGTCTATCGCCCGAGTATGGTAGGTCCGGTGTTGCTGCAGATCGTCCAGAACGTCCTGAATGAGGATGGGCGACAGTTCGAGCTTGCGGCACTTTTTCTTCACACGCTCCGAGGCTTCCGGAGCCAGATGGTTGCGAAACAGATAGAGATCAACCAGGTCCCGGTGCATGAGTGACGGGCGGGCAAACAATGCCAACAGCTTGCTTTCAATCATATCCGCATCCGACGGGGTCGGGACAATCGTTCCGCTGAAGGTACGAACCTCCATCGGGTCGAGACAGATTATGCGTGTGATCTCAACCGGAAGCTCAATCCGGCTGTAGGGCACTCCATCTTTCCAGAAGGAGAGATCGATCACGCGCAACATGGGCGAATCAGCATCGGGGCCGATCCCTTTATCGGCCCGGCCGTGATACCCATGTCGACGGAGCACCAAAGGCAGAAGATTCCGGCGGAAAAGACAGATCAGCTCGCCCTGCTTCTTATCCGGATCATCCTCCCAGTGAAAATCGATATCGACCGACATGCGAGCACTGTCGTTCAACCAGCGATACCGGCAGCCGCCGATCAGGACGAGGTTCAACCCTGCCGGGTGCGTCGATACCGTCCGGATAACCAGCTCTTGCAGTTTTTCGATTTCCTGTTTTGTTTCCATACCGGCATCATCAATACATATTTTGAGTAACAAATCAACTCTAATTGGCGTTGTTTTGTTACTTATCATATCGAATTATTTCAAGATTGAACGGCGGAAGGGGTTGTCGGATCGTAGGTAAGGTGAAACCGACGTTCACAGTGCCCCGGCCCGGTCGGCCGCAGATCCTGATACTGCTTCTGCTGGCGGGGATGGCTCCTGCGCTCCCGATGCCCGGCCATGCCGCCCGTCACACCCTGGCCCTGGATTGCGACCGGATGACGCTGGTGGCCTGGGAGACCCCGCTGACCAATATTCTCAACGACCTGGTTCACGCCGGGATCAACGTCCGCATCTCTCCCGACATCAACCCCCTGGTCACCAGCACGATTGTGGATGTCGAGGTGGAGGACGGGATGGAAAAGCTGCTCCGGCCTTACGGGTATGTCCTGATCTGGGATGTCGTGCCCGGCCCGGTCGGGGACCTGCCCCGCCTCGCCGAAATTCAGATCTTTCACCAGGACCGCCCCCGCAATCTTCAGCAGTTCGCCCCGGACGACGGCAACTTCCGCGTGGTGCGCGGCCCCCTGCCCGACAGTCCGATGTACGTGGCCGACGAAGTGCTGCTCGCCCTCAAGCCCGGGGTGTCGGTGGCGGAGTTCCGCCTGTTCCTCAGCCAGATCGGGGGAACGATCATCGACAGCATTCCCTCCCTCGGTCTGTATCGCATACGCGTCCCCGCCGGAGCCAACATCCCCAGCCTGGTCGAGCAGATTGCCAACAACCCGATCGTCAGCCGGGCCGAACCGAATTTTGCCGCGAAGCTACCGGTTCCCGAAATCACCGACCGGACCGGCGCCGCCGGAGCGGTGCGGAACATCACCGCCGCCCCCGGGGCGGCCAAGGTGGCGGTTCTCGATTCGGGGTTGATGGACGGCGCCGGGATCGACGGCCTGGTGGCGGCCCGGTATGACGCTGTGAACCCGGACCGGCCCCTGTCCGACCGGGCCGGCCACGGCACCCAGATGGCGATGATCGCCTCGGGGGCGGTGACCCCCGAGGGTACGGCGGGCGACAGCGCGGACGGTGTTCCGGTGGTGGCGATCCGGGCGTTTGACGACAACGGCATCACCTCGAACTTCGCCCTGATGCGGGCGGTCGACCGAGCCCTGGCCGAGGGCGCGAAGGTCCTGAACATGAGCTGGGGCACCGAAACCCCGAGCTCCTTTATCAAGACCACCATGGCCTACGCCCAGCAGCAGGGGATGATCATCGTGGCTGCGGCGGGGAACGAGCCGACCGGCACACCGGTCTATCCCTCCGCATTCGACGGCGTGATTGCGGTCAGCGCGGTGGGCGAAAACAATCAGATCTGGGAGCAATCCAACTACGGGTCGCAGATTGTGGTATCGGCCCCCGGCAAAGCCAGTTTCCCGGTCGGCCACGACGGCCCGCCCGGGAGGTACGCGGGCACATCCATCTCCAGCGCCTACACCGCCAACCTCGTCGCCCGCTACCTCACCGAACATCCGAACGCCTCGGCCGGCGAGATTACCCGGGCCTTGAGGGCTGCGGCCACCGATGAGGGAGCCTCGGGGCGCGACGCCTACTACGGGTACGGGGTCCTCGACGATGCCGCGGTGCAGCGGCTGCTCGACGGCGGTACACGATGAACCTTCGCGCCTCGCAATGGAAAACCCCGCCCGGGAGTCCGATTGAACGTCCCGCCGACCACGCCATCCATCTCTGGCGCACCCGCCTGATCGGAACCGAACCGCAATACGAGGCGGCACGGGGAGTCATCAGCGCGACCGAGAAAGCGAGGGCCGACCGGTTGATCAGCCCCACCCTGGGCCGGCGCTCCGTATTCGCCTTCGCATTCCTGCGCCTTGTGCTGGCCCGCTACCTTCCGGTGGAACCAGCAGCGATCTCGTTTGAAACCGGTCCTTTCGGCAAGCCTTTCCTGCCCGACGGTCCCGGCTTCAACCTTTCGCACTCCGGGGATACCGCCCTGATCGCGGTGGGGGCGCAAGGCTCGGAGATCGGCGTGGATATTGAGGAGGTCAACCCGAAGCGGGCAACGCATGATATCGCCGCGCGTTTCTTCGCTCCCGAAGAAATCGCGGAGCTTGCCGGGTATGCGGAAGGTGACGACAGGGAGTCCGCGTTTTTCCGGATCTGGACCCGGAAAGAAGCGTTCATCAAGGCCATCGGGAAAGGGCTGGCCCAACCTCTCGATTCCTTCGCGGTTTCCGCGGATATCCACGCCCCCCGCCTTACCTGTTCCCGGATCGAACACGAGCCGGCGGACGCCTGGTCCTTCGGCGACATCACGGCATTCGAAGGTTTCGAAGCTGCGGTCTGCGCACGCGGCAGGATCCAGACCCTCTCCGGATTTACCGCCTGATCCCTGCCGCGGCGGCGGTCAGAAACGAACATCCATGGTTCCTTCGCCGCTTCTCCGCAGGTAGAAATACGCTTTCCCGGGCTCCAGGAGATAATCGTTCGCCATGTCCTGGCCGGTGGGGCCGATACGCAGCCATTGCCCGCCGGGCTGGGCCACGAGAAGCACCCATGCGCCGGTGGCATCCTTCACGATAACCTGGTCGGCCTGACTGGGATTGCCGGTACCGTAGAAAGGAGCGCCTGAATCGAGAAGGTTCCCGCCAAACGCCGACGACACCGTCTTGCGACGCCCTTCTGAGAGACCGATAATGTTCCAGCCCTCCACCACCTGAATGGTATTGGTGGCCTGGTTTCCGACCCGGCCGGACAGGGTAATCTCGGTCGCCGTACCCGCGTTGCGGAATACATAAAAACCCCGGCCCGGCGGGAGCACATACGAGCTGGGATCGTTGCCTTCATACCACTCGTTGTCCGCGCTGTTCAGCCAGAGAACGCGGAGGGTTTGCGCGGATTCCCAGATGTGAATTTGATCGGCGCTTTCCTCCACCGGCGCCCCGGTCAGCGCATCGGCCAGCACATCCCCGAATGCGCCGTTGAACGCCCGGTCAGAGGTCAGCAGGGGCGGCGCATACAAGACATAGCCCGGCGAAACCGTGGTGCGGGCGGTGCCCCACAAATCGTTGGTGTTGGGCGATTGGCCCAGCGGCGCGACCTGATAAAACTGAAGGGCGGCATCCGCGGTAACACCGCTCATGGCGGTGGATTCGGTGGCGGCGGTTACCATGCCGACGGGTGTCCATGACATGCCGCTGTAGATCGGCTGGGTGCTGCGGTACAGGATATACGGGACGTTCGTGCTGGAACGCCACTCGACATCCACCGTACCTCCCGACGGCGACGACACCAGCGTGATCTCCGGAGACCACGCGGCCTGGTCCGCGGCGGGTATGCCGACATGAATCAGGACGACCCTGCTCGTTGCGTTGTTCACATCATTCGCATCCCGCGCAGATACGAGCACTTCATACGTTCCGGTCTGACCGACCGCCGGCGTCCAATTGAATGTCCACGTCCGATACTGGCCGTTCAGGGTTCCCGGGTTGCTGATCGTTGCTCCGGCCGGCAGGGGTGAATAGGTAAGATTGGAGAACACGTTGAGCCCGATGCAGCCTTCAATGGTAACCGGGATCGAAAAGCTCAGGGGCACGCCGATGGTACCGGACTTGTTGGACAGGTTACCGAACATCACGCGTCCGCTGTCCGAGCAGGCGGTCGCGGTGATGACGCGGGCGGTCCAGGTGGTGTCATCGATCGCCTCCATGAGCGACGTGAGGGAGAAATCATTGGTAATGGCGCCGATGGCGGACGCCTGCAGGGTCAGGACGCGGGATACGGCCTGGCCCGGCACCAGTGCGCCGATGTTCCAGGTGACGGTCTGACCGCTGAGAATACGTGGTGTTGTGGCATTTACATACACGGAATTCGCGTCCCGGTCGGCGGTCAATACCACCGCGCCTGCGGTGGTGGCGCCCCGGTTGCTCACCGTCGCGGTAATGGTCATGTTGGCATAGGGCGTCGTTGCCTCGGGTGCGGACACCGACATCACGAGATCGACAGGAGGCGGATTGATCGCGTCGTGCGCAGCAAGTACGCCGGCTGGAGAAAGGGCGGTATTGAACATCCGGGCCACCGCGATATCACCCTGAAACTCTCCGGCCGACGAGCCGGTCCAGATTGCCTGCAGATAGCCCTCCACCGATTCCCTCTCGTCATCGCTGAGTGACCGGTTGTAGAGGAGCAATTGGGCATAGTGACCATTCAAGTAGGCATTCTGCGACGATCTCCGCCCGATGTAGGCATAGCTCGAATTGAACGAACCCTGCGTGTCGGCCACCGGGGTCTGGCCTTCGCCGTTGACGAACATCCGATTCTCCGTGCCGTTAAACCGGGTACACAGAATCTGCATCGTGCCTTCAGGCACGATCACGGTGTTGGTCCCGGACAGACCTCTGAATGTACTTCGGTAGGTCAGCCACTGGTCGAGATTGTTATTGCGGATAAACAGGCAGGCCGACTGGCTGTTGTTGTAGTCGTGCTGCCCGAAGGTTTCGGTAATCGAAACGGCGCCTCCGTAATTCAGATTCCATCCGGTTCCTCCGATCACAAGAAATGCGGTGATCCCGGTCGAGTTCAACGGGTTCGCCAGCTCGCTGTAAAGAAGCCCGCTGTTGATGGTGACGACGGGAAGACCGGCGAGGATGTTGGTGTTGTAGACCGCCGTACCGGCGCCGGTAAACCGCGTCGCATCATTGGTGAACCCTGAACTGTCGGGCCAGGCCGTCACGTTATCGCCATGGTTGAGACCGGTCAGCGCCCGTGCATCGAGGTTCAGATACAGGCCGTTGGTGATCGGCGGCGTGAGGCCGCTGATCCCGACCAGGGCGCCCTGTCCGGAACCGGCGTAATTGAGCCGAACTCCGATCGTGTTGGTGGCAACAGCCTGTCCGTCCAGATACAGAATGGCCCGGCTTTCACTGACCGTTTCCGACTCAAACACCACCGCCGCCTGGTAAAAGACGCCGGTCTCAATGCTGCCGGCCGAGCTGCTGACCGCCAGGGAGTTGGCGCCGTCGACAAAAAGGGCCTCAACAGTCCCGTTCGCTTCCAGCGTCATGAAGAAACCCTTGTCGGCATCGCCGAACTGAAGAAGGGATTGCGTACCGCTGAGGACGTCGGGACGGAACCATATTTCGAACGTTGCGTTGGTGCGCGCGCCGATGTCGTTCCACAGCACACCGGCATCGGCCCCGACCGGTTCTCCCGGGCCGCCGAACGAATAGGCCGTCGGCGCGCCGGGCAGTCCGGTGTCGAAAACCGGCGCCTTGTCCCGGAACAGGGCCAGCGTGTTGTTGCCGACCTCGGAGCGCCACGTCCGCAGGTTGCCGCTGTTTCCGCTCCAGTCCGGGGTGGCCTGGTAATCGTTGGTGCTGGCCGCTTCGGCAATCACGATAAGCAGCGAACGCTGCACGGTTGATGTGCCGTCGGTCGCCTCGAAGGTCACGCCGTAGGAGCCCGCGGACAGGGCCGGGGGGGTCCAGGAAAAGGTCCGGGTGACATGTATGGAGGATGTGACCGCCGCGGAAAAATTCGCGCCCGCCGGTGCTGTCGTCATGTCGAGGGACAGGCCACCGGGTAGACAGCCGTCGATAAACGCCGTGACGTCGAAGGTGATTTCTGCGAGCTCCACGCCGGCGACGGATGCGGGGAGGTCCTGGATGGCCGGCCCGACGGTTGCATCATCCGCGCATACCACATCCACCACGCTTTCGTCGCGCCAGGTCGAGGTGTCGGGCGGCTCATTCGAGGCTGAGGCAGTAAAAAGGTTCGTCACGGCCCCCAGTGCGGTGGGGGTCAGGTGCAGCGTATAGGACGCGCTCTCCCCGGCGCCGAGGCGCTCGATGTACCAGTCCACCACCCCGGCATGGTGTATGCCGTTGCTGCTGGCGCTTGAAAAATCGACGTCCGGATCGAGGTCAGCACTCAACACCACGCCCTGTGCAGCCTTGGACCCGGATATATTCTGAATGGTTACATCAAGCTGCAGGTCCCGGGTCGGATGAGCCGGGTCCGGCGTTTCCTGGGTCACCGTGACCGTCAAATCATTCGTGCCGAGAAGACCGACCTGGTGTTCCACGTTGATCAGCCGCACCTTCTTGTCCGTCGTGTAATCGATGTCGGCTTCAAGCCCGTTGAGCACGATGTTGCTGAACGCCGTCGATGGATCGATCAACGAGCCGGCATCGTAGTCGATGAGGGTGACAATGCCGGTTCCGCTCC
>JAUIHQ010000333.1 GCA_030432155.1 bacterium
GATCTGACGGCGCCGCCGGAACTCGGTGTGAATGCCAATTTCGACAACATTACCAGGCAGTTGGCGCGGTTTCATCCGAAGGAGAATCACCTGCACGATACTGCATTCTGCCATATGTTGTCGTTTTCATTCGTCTGACATGTATGTTCGATTTGATATCCATATGATTGCCGTGCTTTCAACATGGCGTGCGGTTGCCTTGGGAATTTTCAGAATGCCGATTGCGATTCGTTCGCCCGTCAAAATAGATTGCCCCTTGTACCCGTCACTCAAGCACCAAACGAAAGGTCAGGTTCGTATGAAATATCGACTCGCGATGAGGTTCCTGGCCGTGAGCTGTTTCATGATTCCGGCGGCGGTTCAGGCACTCGAGCTATCCGGTCCATTCAGTGACCACATGGTCTTCCAACGCGACAAGCCGTTGCCTGTTTGGGGCCGGGCGGAGGCGGGGCGGACGATTACGGTTACGTTTGGCGAACAGTCCCATACGACTCGTGCCCGGGACGACGGTTCATGGCGCGTTCATCTTGCTGCGGAACCCGCGTCGAATACGGGCCGTACGCTGTCGGTGATGTCCGGCGATGATGTAGTGGCTGTTACCAATGTACTTGTCGGCGATGTCTGGGTGTGTTCCGGGCAGTCCAACATGGAGTGGCCCCTGGCCAAGGCCTCCAACGGCCCGGCCGTCATCGGCAAAGCTTCCAACGACACCATGAGGCTCCTTTACATGAAGAAAGAAGCCGCCGCCTATCCGCGCGATTCCGTCGCAGCGAGCTGGAGGCCCGTCCGGCCGGAAAGCGTCACCTCCTTCTCCGCCGTTGCGTATTTCTTTGGACGTGAGCTGCAGCAGGAATTGTCTGTTCCGATCGGACTCATCCAGGCCGCGTGGGGTGGTACGGCCATCCAGCCCTGGACCAACCCGGAAGGCTGGAAACGGGTCGATGAGCTCAGCGAAAGCTACACCAATTACATCGTCAAGATGGATCCCCGAAATCCTGTCGGACGCGATTATCACCTGGCGGCGTACGACGACATCGAGCGATGGGTGAACGATGCGCGCGCCGCTGTGGCGGCCGGCGTATTGCCGCCCGATATGCCGAGTCCGCCCGTCCCGGAAAATCAGGGCGTCGCGACGGCACTCTACAACGGAATGATCCATCCGTTGATCCCTTTCGCGATCCGCGGAGCGATCTGGTACCAGGGTGAGGCCAATGCGCAGGACGAACTCGACTACCGGCATCGCATGGAGGCGCTCATCAAGGGCTGGCGCGACAAGTGGGGGCAGGGTGACTTTCCGTTCTACTATGTGCAGCTCGCCAATTTCCTGACCACGCCGACGAATGAGCCGGCGATGAATTCGGGCTGGGGCCTGATTCGCGAGGCCCAGCGTCTTTCGCTCGCGGTGACGAATACCGGCATGGCGGTCATTATCGATGTGGGTGATGTGTCGGATATTCACCCGCGAAACAAACAGGACGTAGGCCGTCGCCTCGCGGCCCTGGCTCTGGCCGGTGAATTCGGACAGGACCGGATTGCTTCCGGTCCGCTGTACCGCGACGTCGAGACGAAGGGCGGAAAGCTGTATATAACATTCGACCACGTCGGAAGTGGACTCATGGCCGGGTTGAAATCCGGACTGGAGGCGCCGCAAGAGCGGCCGGTACGCGACGTGCATTGGCTGTCCGTTTCCGGACGCGACGGGGTATGGCACTGGGCCGATGCCGAGATCGAGGGGGATCGCCTCGTGTTATCAAGTCCCGCGGTCCGCGAACCGGTCGCCGCCCGTTATGCCACGGTAATGAATCCGACCGGAGCGCTGCTCTATAATCGCGAAGGATTCCCGATGTCGCCGTTTGCAACGGATACCGAGTAAGAGGATCGTAGTTGGTCATCAAGCACAACCCCCCTGCTCACCATGCGCCACGGCAGGGGGACGGTTTCGGTTGCCTCGATGATCTGAAACCGAACATGCGGGCTGTCCGCCCGGGATTTTCCAATGATTGGAAAACAGACATGCCGCATATTCCAATCATTGGAAATGGCGGTTCTTGTCGGACCGGAGGCGGAGGTGATAGGGTTGTGCGCCATGAACACCGCTTCAAAGATTCTGAACTGGGAACAGATGGTGAACGAGCGGGCGCGATTGAAGAGCAGCGGCAAGGCGCTGGTCTTCACCAACGGTGCGTTCGACATTCTCCATGCCGGCCATGTGACCTATCTTGAATATGCCCGGGCCCAGGGGGACGCGCTGTGCGTGGGGTTGAATTCCGATGCCTCGGTGCGCCGGTACAAGGGGGAGAAGCGACCGGTCAACTGCCAGGACGACCGGGCCCGCGTGCTGGCCGGCCTGGCCTGCGTGGACTACGTTGTCGTGTTCGACGAAGACGAACCGCGGCCGTTGATCGCAGCCGTCATTCCCGATGTCCTGGTCAAGGGCGGCGACTGGGCGCACTACGTGAGCGGACGGGATGTCGTGGAGGCCAACGGCGGCAGGGTTCTGCTGGCCGATATGGTCGAAGGCCGCTCCACCACCGGCATGATTGAACGCATCGTGAACGCCTACGGCGCCGGCCGCGAATAACTTCGCCTTTCACATCCCCGCACGGATTCGCTATAACCTGACCCCATGACAGCGCAATACATCGTAACCGGCGGCGCCGGCTTCATCGGGAGCAACATCGTCGCCTCGCTGAACGAGCAGGGCATCGATGACATTCTCGTGGTCGACGATCTCGGCACCTCGGAGAAGTGGTCGAACCTGGTCGGGCTGCGGTATGAGGATTATCTCGACAAGGACGCCTTCCGCGAGCTGGTCGTCACCAACCGGCTGGGAGCGGCCAAAGCAGTCTTTCACATGGGCGCGTGCAGCGCCACCACCGAGCGCGATGCGAGTTACCTTGCCGACAACAACTACCGCGTCACCCGCGAGCTCTGCGCCTGGTGCCGCGACAAGGGCGCCCGGTTCATTTACGCATCGAGCGGCGCGACCTACGGCGACGGGTCGCTCGGTTATTCCGACCGGGACGAGGTGACGCCGACCCTCAAGCCGCTGAACATGTACGGCTATTCCAAGCATATGTTCGACCTGTGGGCACTGCGCCACCGGCACCTCGACCGGATCGTCGGTCTGAAATTTTTCAATGTGTACGGCCCGCGCGAGGATCACAAGGACGACATGCGTTCGGTGGTCAACAAGGCGTACGGCCAGATCCTTAAGACCGGTACGGTCAAGCTGTTCAAGTCATCCCATCCCGACTACGGGGATGGAGAACAGGTTCGCGACTTTGTTTATGTGAAAGATGCGGTGAAGGTCTGCCTGTGGTTTGCCGAGAACCCCGACCGCAACGGCCTCTTCAATGTCGGTACCGGAACCTGCCGTACCTGGAAAGACCTGGCCAGCGCGGTATTCAGCGCGATGGGGAAGGAAACCAACATCTCCTTCATCGACATGCCCGACCATCTGAAAGCCAAGTACCAGAATCACACCGAAGCCGATATCAGCAAACTCCAGGAAGCCGGCTACGACACCCCGTTCACATCCCTGGAAGACGGTGTTGCCGACTACGTAAAAACCTGGCTCGATCCGCATCGGGAGAGGTTTGAGTAGGGATACGGGATGCGGGTTTCGGGATGCGGGATACGAGGATTCGGGGTACGGGATTTGATTCGATCGAGGTGCGGCGCCTTCGTCTGGATGTCGATGGCATGGACCGGGATGTTGCAGAACCAACGGATTTTCACAAAGCGGGCGGCGCCAGGCGGCCATGACTGTGGAAACATCGAACACCATACAAGCGTCGAAACCGTCGATGAAAGGGTAAAAGCCTATCCTGCATCCCGAATCCTCGTATTCCGCATCACGAAACACGCATCCCGTATCCCGTATCCCGCATCCCGCCACCCGTCTCTACGGACAGGAGATCTCGACCGTGGTTCCGTTTTCCCCAACCTCCACGGTGAGCGGGTCGGTGGGTAGCTTGCCGGCGGCGGCGGTGGCTACGTCGTAGG
>JAUIHQ010000334.1 GCA_030432155.1 bacterium
GCCCGGCTTCGCCCCGTCCGTTTTTCCCGAACCGATCCCCGAGGTGGAGAACCAGCGCCACCCCAAGGACCGTTACGTCCGGCTCAGCGCCCACCCCGATTTCGACGCGACGGATGACCACCGCCCCTTTGCCGACTGGCAGGGCATCCGGCCGCCCATGACCTCGCTCGAGCGCCGCCTGCCGCGCGGGGACGGCTTCCGGCTTTGCATCATGCTGGAGCAAGGCCTGTACCGGGAGAAGGGAGATCTGACGCCGCCCGCGCTGGACGAGCTCGAGGATGCATCCCGGCGCACCCGGGCCATGTGGGCGGATTTCTGGAGCGCGTCCTCGGTCGCCCTCGACGACGACCTGCTCGAGGCCTGCTGGTATCACAATCTGTATTTCCTTCGTTGCACACTTCACCCCGACGGCACGTTCCCCGGCTTGTACGGGAACTGGATGCTGCGTCGCGCCGGCGCCGTGTGGCACGGGGACTACCACATGAACTACAACACCCAGCAGCCGACCTGGGGCCTGTTCTCCTCCAACCATTGCGAACTGCACCAGCCCTATGTCCGCCTGGTTGAGCGCCACCTGCCGCTGGCCGAAGCCGATGCCCGCGACTATTACCAGCTCCCCGGCGCGGCCTTTCCGCACACCAGTTACCCGATCGAACTCACGGAGGTCACGCCCCGCAACCCGGATATGGGCTGGGAAATGTGTGAAACACCATGGTGGGTACAGAGCCTCTGGTGGCATTACACCTACACCGGCGACACCGAGCTGCTGCGCACGCGGCTCTACCCCGCGATCCGCAGCGCGACCGCATTCATGGCGGCCTACCTGTCCCGGCCGGAGGCCCGCCTGGAGGGTGATGACCGCTATCACATCTTCCCCACTGTGCCGCCGGAACTGTACTGCTTTACGCCCGGCCTCGAGAAAAACCGGGATTGCCTGGCCGACCTGACCCTGACCCGATTTCTGTTCAACGCCTTTCTCCAGAGCACCGAGATCCTCGGCCGGACCGACGAGGAGGCGGATCTGCGACAAACGGTGCGGACCATCCTGGATCACTACCCCGATTACCCCCGGGGCGAGACGGCCGACGGCCCGGTCTTCGTCGGCGTAGGGGGTGAAGATCCGAACATCGTGTACAACTGTCCGATCTCCACCATGTCCGTGTTTCCCGGCGAAGAGCATGGCCTGTCCACCCGGGCCTCGGACCCCGACACCTACCAAACCCTGGTGCGCACCTATCAGCGCCAATACAACGAGGGAGGCAACGATCTTGTCCACCTCCATCTGCAGGCGGCCCGCCTGGGGCAGCTTGATATCGAGAAGTTCAAGCGCCAGATCCGCTACTGCCTGACCCCGGGCGGAACCTGTACCGACATGGTCATGCAGGCCGGGGGACGCTACGGCGACTGGAGCGAGTTCGATTTCATGGAGAACCTCGGCATCTGGGTGGAGAATTTTGCCCTCCCGGCGGTGATCAACGAATGCCTGATGCAGAGCTGGGATGGCAACATCCGGTTGTTCCCCAACTGGGATCCCTCGCGGGATGCCGCCTTCACGACCCTGCGGGCCAAAGGCGCCTTCCTCGTATCCGCCGCGTTGGCCAACGGCCAGGTCCGGTTCCTCGAGGTGCGCGCCGAAACAGGCGGTCCGCTTCGGGTGGTCAACCCCTGGCCGGGCTGTCCGGTGACCGCCCGCGAAACCGGCACCGGCACCACCTGCCAGTTGCCGGGAGAAACCCTGGTCATCGAGACGGCCCCCGGCGCATGCTGGCGCTTCACCGCGGAGACGCCGTCCGTTTGATCAGGTTCCGGATGGTGATGCGTTCCGAAATGGGACTCCGGCACAGCAGATGATCATTTAACCCGAAAACCGTTACTGGATTAGCCGCGGCCGTGTCTGGGCGCAGCCGTTACGATAGGCGTGTACGAGTAGGTGGACGAGCAAGGAGAGGAGGGACGCGCACACCATGTGCTCATGAAAGACTGAACGTCCACCCAATGAGTATGGTTCTTCCGGATTTCACGTGTGTTTTTCCTGGGCTACAACCATGGATCGCACCTGGCACCAGCCGTTTAAGCGGGTCGATGAAGCGTATCCGAGCAAGGGGGGCGACGAAGCGTGCGATCAAGAGTCCGGGTACGTGTATGGAGGGCTCAAGCACACACGTAAACGCCACCCTTACCCGAATACCCTTACCCGACCGGCTTCACCGGTGAGCGGATGAACGTTTCCAGTGCGAGTATCGGAACACCCACTCTCGCAATCTCGCCCCTGCCAAACAACGACGTACAAAACCCGGTTCGGAAGTCAGGCCTCACCACGCGTACATCCACACATGGGACCACAGGGTCGTCGGCTGAGGGTCGTGAAACACCTTGCCATCCAATTCCTCGCCGCAGCGCACGGTCAACCGCAGGCCCCCATCGAAATACACCGGATCGCGATCATGGAACCGGTAGGCGCAAAAGGATGATTCCGTCCGGTCGACATGGGTGATGCCGGCCGTGGGAAGATGAAACAGGCCGGACTCAAAATAGTAGGTGCCCAGAAAATAGTCTTCCAGCCCGCTGGACAGATACAGGGGCTCCCGCGCCCCTCCGATGTACGCGCGCACGCAACTTTCCATGTAATTCAGGTTGGCGCTCCGGGCGGCCATGGTGACCAGGAACAGGACACCCGCGCCTTCCGCCTCCAGGATCGCGACCTCGTCAAGCGGCTGCAGGGGGCAACCATCCAACCGTTGCAGTTTCAACCGCGCCCCGGTCGGCAGGGGCTGATGACCGAGGAAGATCTGTTCCACCGCGCTTCCCCGGATGATCCACCAGAACAAGGGGGGTTCCGTGCCGGAAAGGCACGTGTTCTGCGCGCTGACCCGAACGTGGCGGGCAAACGGTATCGGGAAATGATTGAACACCCCGCCCGTGTAGCCCAGCGCGCCCATGTAGTGATTGCCCCACGGGGCCCCGGTTCGACCGAAGGCGATGGCGTGGCCGAGATGCAGCTCCATGTCGATCGAGGGAAGCGACTCATGATCCACATATACCCGGATGCGAGTCTGGCCAAACCCTGCGAACGAGCCCCCGAACCACATGTGCTGCAGCGCTCCGCTACCTGCGTATTCAAACAGGGTGCGCTCGTCCCCCTGGTCCAGGATGCAGCTCTCCTTGCCCATAGTACCGAATGTTTTCATCATTGGATGCTCGTTTGCTCCCGTGTCGTGTTATTCCGATTATGGCTGAATATTGGTTTGTAGGCGGGCAACCCGGAGGTTGCCCCTCCGGATATTGGACCCGAAATTCTGTTGCGAAAACTGACGTTCACGAATGCATCACGTTAAACCGATGTTATGCACCCGTTCCTGTCTCGTCCGGTGCGGCCGTGTTGGCATGGTACCCGGCGCCGGGCGTCTGCATGGTGATCAACAAGGCAGCGGCCGAGAAAGGGTCGCGGATCGCGAGATGAAGTCCGGCGGCGTCGATGCGGTGCGCGGCCGGCTCGCCGAAGGCTCGCTCCACGCCCCATGCGCCGGGGGGAAGCGGAATCCGCATGTCGGTTTCCGGCGGCTCAACAAAGGTGTGAACAATCGCCAGCAGCCGTGCCGCACCGGCGTCATGAAACAGGACGGCCTGGCGCCCGCGGGGATAACGCAGGCTCGCACCCCGCTCCGCGGTGAGCAGGCGGGGAAAACCATGCTGCACGACATCCCGCGCGCCGACGTAAAAGTCGAGCGCATCATCCAGCACCGCCCGCTGGTTCGGATTCATCTGTGCGATATCTCCGGACAACGCCGGGCACCCCATGAACACCGCGGCCATCCCGTAGCGTAGCCGTCGGACCGAATCGCCGGGCCGCAAGGTCATCCAGGTAAGAAGTTTCCGCGCCGGGACAACGCGCAACATGTTGGCGTTGATCAGCGGGACTTCCACGCATTCATGGGCATCGGAACACGCGCCGAGGCTGGCCAGGCCGACCAGGCCGGGCTCGAGGCGGTACCCGCCC
>JAUIHQ010000019.1 GCA_030432155.1 bacterium
ACCGTGGAACTCATGCCGAGGGTCAGGGCGGCCTGGGTCATATTGGAGCCGATGGCGCCGGCCGCGCCGAGAAGAACGAGTTTGTCGTCGGTAACGTATGTCATTTGTGGTATATCCTTTCCGGTTGTTGCCATGCTGAAATCACGAAATGTCCGCCCAGTCTACGTCTATGATTGGCATGGACAAGAACAATCGGGGCAGTACATGGTAGAGGGGTTGAATCGAGGAAACGGCGCCCGGCTCCGGTCCGGGCAGCCAGAAAGAAATTGTTGATCGATGACGTTGGATAAGGACAAGGGACTGGAAATGCTCCGGGTCATGCTGATGACCCGGGCCATTGAGGAACGTCTGATCCGCCTCTACCACCAGGGGAAGATCTACGGCGGGGTCTATACCGGCTACGGCCAGGAGGCGACTGGCGCCGCGACGGCGGCTCTCGCCGGGCCGAACGATATCTTTACGCCCTGCATCCGCAACCTCTCGGCCCACATCGGCCGCGGCGCTTCGGCGATGGATGTGTTCCGCCAGTGGCTGGGGCGGAAGGACGGCCCCACCGGGGGGCGTGACTCGAATGTCCATTTCGGTTCGGCCGAAAACGGGGTGTACGCGATGATCTCGCATCTCGGGGCGATGATCCCGGTATGCGTCGGTGCAGTGATGGGGCGACGGTACCGCGGCCTTGATTCGGTCGGCTTTGCCTTCATCGGCGACGGCGGCACCAGCACCGGCGACTTCCATGAGGCGGTCAATTTTGCCGCGGTGCGGGATGTCCCGGTGGTGATCATGATCGAAAACAATCACTACGCCTATTCCACGCCGACCCGGGAGCAGTACCGGTGCAAGCACCTTGTCGATCGCGCCGCCGGATACGGAATCGAGGGTATCCGGGTGGACGGCAACGACGCGGTGGCCATGGCGGAAGCCCTCGGGCCGGTGGTGGAGGATATCCGCCGGAACCCGCGACCGGTGCTCGTCGAAGCGGACACGATGCGGATGCGCGGCCACGGGGAACACGACGATTTTTCCTATGTGCCGAAGGAACTGCTCGATGCGTATGCGGCCCGCGACCCGATACGTCTCGCACGGAAGCAGGCGGCGGACCATGGCTGGGCGGATGATGCGGCAGCCGATGCCCTGGCCGGCGAGATCCAGTCGGTGGTGGACGATGCCTACAAGGCCGCCCTTGCCGAGTCCCGCCCCGATGCCTCCACCCTGACCCTTGGAGTCTACGCCGGTGATTGAGTCGACTTACCTCGAAGGGATTCGCGCCGGTCTGCAGGCCGAGATGCGCGAGGACGAAAACGTGATCCTGTTCGGGCAGGATATCGCCGCGTTCGGCGGCGCGTTCAAGGTCACCCTCGGCTTCCTCGATGAATTCGGCCCGAAACGCGTGTTCAATACACCGATCAGTGAGTCGGCGATGATCGGGTCGGCCATCGGCATGGCCACCCAGGGCCTCCGACCGGTGGTGGAGCTTCAGTTTGCCGATTTCGGCCTGACCGCGGTGCACCAGATCATGAACAATGCGGCTATGACCCATTACCGAACCGGCATTCCGGTTCCGATCACGCTTCGCATGCCCTGCGGCGGAGGTTTCGGCGGCGGCCCGTTCCACTCCGAGGAACTGGAAGGACTGTTCTGCAACATGCCCGGCCTCAAGGTGGTCTATCCCGCGTTCCCCGGGGATGCCCGGGGGTTGCTGGTGTCGGCCATTCGTGACCCCAATCCCGTGATCTATCTCGAGAACAAATACCTCTACCGCCACGTGAAGGAAATGATTCCCCGGAAGGCGGACCCGGTCCCGCTGGGCATCGCCCGTATCTGCCGTACCGGTCGGGATGCGGTGATCCTTACCTATGGCGCCATGGTGCATGAGTCGATTCAGGCTGCGGAGCGCGTGGCCGCGGACGCGGGATACGGGGTCATGGTGATCGATATGCGGACCCTGAAGCCGTATGACGAGGACACCGTCCTCTCCGCGGTGGCCGCTTGCAACCGGGTGCTGATCGTGCATGAAGGCTGCCGGACCTGCGGGTTCGGGGCCGAGCTCGCGGCCCTGGTTGCGGAAAAGGCGTTTCACCTGCTGGATGCACCGGTTCGCCGGATGACCGCGCCGGACGTTCCGGTACCGTTCGCCCCCGAGCTGGAGAAAGCGTACCGGCCGGACGCGGACAAGATCGAGCAGGCGCTGATGGAGCTGTTGGAATTTTAATGGATGACGGCCGTTGGGAAAGGTTGAGAACATGAATGTACCGATCCATATGCCCCAGATGGGCCAGAGCGTCGCCGAGGGAACCATCGTCAAGTGGCTCAAGCAGGTGGGCGACGAGATCGAGGCGGATGAAGTGGTGGTGGAAGTGGAGAGCGACAAGATCGCCTTCGAGATCGAAAGCCCGGCCGCCGGCCGCCTCGCGAGCTGCCTGAAGGCGGAAGGCGATGTCGCCGCCGTTGGGGATGTCATCGGCATGATTGACGCCCCGAAGGCGGAAGGTCAGGCGGAGGAAGCCCCGGCCCGGAAAGAAGAGCCGAAGCCTCATGCCGGCGGCGACCAGGAGCAGGTGCTGGTACGGGCCGAACAGATCGATATCGGATCCGCAACCGCGGACCTGCCGGAGCTCACCCGTGAATGGATGTCGCCGTATCTCATGCGGCTTGCGGTCATGAACAACATCGGGATCGATGAGCTGAAGAGTATCAAGGGGACCGGCCGCAACGGGCGGCTGAACCGCAATGATATCCTGTCGTACCTGTCCCGTCGCCCGGTGGGCGGATCAACCATCGAGGCCGCCACCGGTAAGCCGGAACCGACCCCCGGAGATGTCGCCGAGCTTGGCGACGTGGTGCCGATGAACGCCATCCGTCGGACCATCGCCGACCACATGGTTCAGTCCATCCGGACCAGCGCTCATGTCACGATGGTGCATGCGGTGGACATGACGAAAATCGTCGAGCTTCGCGAGCAGGTGAAGCAGCGGTTTCTCGAAGCTCATGGAGTCAAGATGACCTTTACCGCGGTCATGCTCTTCGTGACCGCCCGGGTGTTGAAGGAGTACCCGTCGATCAATGCCTCGGTGTTCGGTTCGAGCCTCGTGCTTCGCAAGGATGTGAACATCGGTTGTGCGGTGGCGTTACAGGACGAGAGCCTGGTGGTGCCGGTGCTGCACAACGCCGACAAACTGAGCTTCCCCGAGACCGCACGCGAGCTGGACCGGTTGATCCGCCTCGCCCGGACAAAATCCCTGACCCGTAAGGATGTCGAAGGCGGCACATTCACCATCTCCAATTTTGGAGCGTTCGGAAGCACCATCGGCACCCCGATCATCAATCAGCCGCAAGTGGCGATTCTCGGCATGGGGGCGATTCTCAAGGCTCCGGTCGTGGTCGACGGAGAAATCTGCATCCGCGACCAGATCCACCTCAGCTTCAGCTTCGATCACCGGGTGATCGACGGCGCCATGGGCGGCCGCTTCCTCAACGCCATCCAGTGCCGCACCGAATCCCTGACCGAGAAAGACCTCGATATCCAGACCATTGCGTGATGATGGGGAAGGACGAAGGACGAAGTTGGAAGAATGATTCGCGCCGCCAATCGGTAGGGCGGCGAGTCCCTTCGCCGCCGGAGAGTTGTTAACGGTTGTTCTCGTGAAAGCGGGTTGGCGAAGTGTATCCGAGTAAGAGTGTCGGGTAAGGGGTGGGTACTTGATCGAAGACCGGGAACCCACCCCTCCGGGGGAGGGGATCGGGTGGTTGAACGTTGAGCGTTCCGGCCCGCAGTGGCGGGAAGCCACCATCTTTCCCTTTCCCCGTCACCGTGTCTGTTGCATGATCCGTGCACCGTCGTGCCGAATTTTTCTGTTGCTGCTGCTGTTGATGGCCGGACCTTTGCTCGGGGATGATGCGGGGGAAGGGGCGAATCGGTAAATCGCACGGGATAAGAAGCTGGCCGATGAGCTCAATTACGACAAGGTGGAACAATACAATGATATCAGCCGGCGGGACATCGGGGAATGCCGGCTGATTTTCACCCCCGCAGGAAGTGCGCCGGATTTTTCTTCATACCCGGGAGGTTTAGAACTCCTATGCCCGGGATTTCTTCTCCAACGAAAATTGCGCCTACATGCTTTACTGCTGGAAATGGCTGACCCGCGTATCCGCCTGCCGCTTCATCGCCGGCGAATGCGCTGTGGATCGCCTTCCACGAGGGTGGGGCGGATGAGGATTTCACCCGGCGGCGCATCCGGGTGCTGCATACGCCAAAACAATCGCTCCACACCGGCTCTTCCTACGTCGTCTGCATGAATATCAATGGTGTGAGGCCGAGGTTGAAGCGGCGCGATCAAGGGTATTTCGTTATTGCAGGACAGGACTTCAACGTCGCGGCCGGGTACAATACCCCGCGCTGTGAGCGCGGGATACAGTGTCTGAGTCACCATGTCGGCCTCGGTGAATATCAGGGTGGGGCGGGGTTTGTGATGCCATAATGACTCGATCGGATGCTGCATGGCCGACAAGGGGATATAGTGCATGTCGGGATTGAATGCCATGGTCTCGAAATGCACGTATGCGCGGCCGCCCGCATTCTCGAACTCGGTTGCGAAATCGATACCCCGCTGACGAAGAAATTTGTGGATATCCGGCGCGTCGTGGCCCAGATACGCGGCAACCCGGTGCCCGCGTCGCAGGGCGAATTCCGCTGCGATCCGACCAAGGCTCCGGTTGTCATAGGTCACCCTGTCCCAGGCGTCATCCGGCTGATGCGACCACATGACCTGGACGACGGGAGTCGACTTCAATTGATCCCGCCATTCCGGGCGGGACAGAACGCCGAAAACAATCACACCGTCAACCGTTGTTGGAAGCAACTGAATTTCCCGGGGGGCTGAATCGGGAACATGGCGGAGGACCATGGTATAGCCGCGGGATGTGACCTCACGTTCCACCCCGTGGAGCAAACGGGAATAGACCGGCGCATAAAGGGTCGAAAGAGAAAGATGAGGAACCAACAGGGCTACCCGTAACGTTCGGCGGGGTGATACCGCATCGCCTTTTTTCTTGCGGGGCCGACCCGGTTGGCGTTTCTTGTAGCCCAGTCGTCTGGCGGCCTTCATGACCGCCTCTCGCGTTTCCGGCGCCACCTTGCTGGATCCCCGAATGGCAAGGGAAACCGTCGACATCGCGACCCCGCATTCCCGGGCTATCTGGTCCATATTCACTCGCATGATGCCGCGAGACTTATGAATTCGAAGCAAAAGGGCAATAATGCTTTTTGCCGTGGAATGGTGCAACGGACGGACATGCAACAAAGCAATATCGAAAAAAGAATAAAAATATTTAATTAAAAGTTTGATGGAGCGCGCCCGTAGCGTTACCATGGTCCCCATGTTTGTACGGACATGCATGGATTCGTGGAAGAGCATGGAGCCGGTAACGGGCAACCAGTATAAGGACCAACGGCTATGCCGTTGACCCGTTCCCATAAGCAAGACACCGAGTCGTTCACGTGCCGAGGGAGAACGTCGAACGGGTTTACGCTGGTGGAATTGCTGGTGGTGATTGCTATTCTGGCCCTGCTGTTTGCCCTTTTGCAGCCGGCGGTGACCAGTGCGATGGCGGCAGGAAAAACCGCACGATGCTCGTCCCAGCTAATGCAGATCGGTGCGGCGGCTATGCTGTATGCCGGAGAAAATAGCGGAATGGTGCCGCACAACAACAACCCGGCCGATCCTTCCGTTCCTGAAATCAGCTACGATGACCGTCTGTCCGGTTATGACGGACGGCCCGCCCTGACCCCCGCCAAGATGAACGCCGGGCAACTCTTTCCCCACGACTACGGGGTTTCCCGGGACAACAATCTGTACCTCTGTCCGTCGGAAACGTGGGTGGATCCGAGCTCGCCGGATCGGCTCCTTCGCAGCTACATGATTCCAAGGCTGGCAAACTCGATGTGGCCGCAAGCCCGCGGCGGCGACAACAAGCGGGGCGGGCTTTACGGCGCCATCAACGGCGAGATGTGGGTGGCCCGGTTCTCCCAGGTCCCCAAACCCTCTCAGACCATTCTTCTCTGTGAGCTGCGCCAGACCTGGATGGTGCTGGGAAGCCTGCACGGCGGCACCCAGGTTGACGGCCCCATTCCGTTCACCTGGGCCTCCCAGTTATGGCGCACCGGGGCGGATATGGCGCATCAGGGCAAGTGGAACTATCTCTTTTGCGACGGACATATCGAGCTGATCGATCCGCTGCATACCTTCGCCCCCTATCCGAACATCTGGACCAGGGATCCGAATGATTGAGACTTCAATGGACGCGAACCCGGTTCGCCCGGCTGACGGCAATGGACCTTCGAACATATCATGAAAAAGAAACACAAGCCATTCATCGTCATCGCATCTCTGCTCGTCATTGCCTGGTCGATCCATCGCATGGTCGCACCGGAGCCAACGCCGTATTCGATCGATTATCAAACGTACTATCCGACCTGGGGGTCGCTGCTGGCCCGAACAGCCGTCGATCTGGCCGATGGCGGAACCATCGTGCTGCTGGTGCCGGAAGAGGGCATGTATCCCGCCGCTCCCATGCCTCTGATTATAAAAGGCATTGAGGCGGAGATCCGGCGCCATGCCGGCTACAACCTTCGCAAGGAAGTTCTCGGGGGTCTCACCCTGATCGGCGGCGTGGATCTGCCGGGCATCAACCGTTCGATGAAATCCGAGCTGGACCGAGTCACCGCCGATGCAGCAGCCGTCATCTCCCTCGCCGGACCTCCGTCGTTCGAAGTGTCGAATCGTCCGCCGATGGTGGTGATGGCCACCCACGACGACAACCTTGATGCATTGCTGGCGGCCCGCCGCATGGAAGCTGCCGTCGTACCGATCCTCTTCCAACCGGCGCGCACGGACCCGGCGCTCGGACAGGAACAATTCTTCCGAACCGTGGTCCTTTCAACGAACGATCAGGAAATCACCAGATGATGAACAATGTACATCGACTGCTGGAACTCACCCTTCTTCTTTTTTTCGCCGCACAGGCGTCTGCAAGGGCGCTGGAGGTGTCCTTCGAAAACCGAAATTCTCCCGAGGCTGTTCAACAACTCTCGGACGATTTGTTTGGGTTGATCAACCTTGAGGATCCGGACCGCCGGGATCCGTGGCTGATACGGCGCAAGGAGCTGGGGGAGATCAACAAGCTTCTGGAGGATGGACGGCACGCCGAGGCATTGAAGATTTTTCGCGACTATTTCTTCGATAAACTCCGCCATCCCGAGCGCGAGGGATACTACCTCAAAACCATGTATCCATACGGAGATTGGCACGGCGTTCTGCCCGACCGCTTCAATCCTGATGACGTCATCAGGCAGGCGGATCGGCTGATGGGCGAAGGCGTGATGAATCTGGGCGGCGAAGAGGTCAGCATCGGTCCGCCCGGACAGGTGAACTGGAACCATCCCTTCGGCCGAAACGAGACGGTCCCGTTCGACAAAACGCCCGATCAGATCATTCCCGGCATGAATTTCCTGCTCCACGCCTACATCCTGACCGGTCAACGCGAGTACCTGCAGCGCTGGGCCGAATACATGGATGACTGGGCCTTGAACGCGGAGTACGCGGACAAGGTGCATCCATGCATCGTCCCGTCGCGGTTCCCGAATCCCTTCCTGCGGCTGGTGAAGACGCTGTATCTGGTGGCCAATGTCGATCCCGTCGAGAACCCGGTGGTATCGCCCGAGACCGTCGCGCGTTTTCTCAACACCGCCATCCGCCAGTATTCGCTGCAGGGACTGATGTACATCCGCTCGAACGTGCACAACTGGACGCCCGATTCGTCGGTTCACATGCTGGCGGCAATGGTCATCGACGAGTTCAAACCCGCCGAGTTGCTGTTTCGCGAGAGCCGCCGCCGCTGCGTGGAGGATATCGTCGTCACCCAGTTCCTCCGGGACGGCAGCGAGAACCAGCAGGACCTCTGGTACAATCCCAGCGGGCTGCGCATCATGAATGCGCTGCATTTCGTGGACGCGCGCGCGGCGGTGCCGCTCTGGAGCGAGCGGCCCTGGATCAAAGACGTCCGGGTGGACGATCAATGGAAGCGTGAAGTGCGCGAGGCCGTCGGGGACCGGGTTCAATTCCTTCTCCGCAACCGGACCCCGGCCAATCAGTATCCCATTCCCTTTCGCAATGACCGGCGCGAAGGCCACCTGATTCCGCCGGACGGCCACTACGACACCGCGCCCGAAGTATTCGACGAGCCGGAAAACCGCCGCCTGATCGAGGCGATGCTTCATCCGGAAGAAGGAATCCGCCCGCGCGAGAAAAACGACTGGTTCCCGTACGGCGGCTACAACATCGTGCGCGACGGATGGGAACGACGCCTGGGCAACCATCAATGGGACGAGATCAGCGGATACGGCGCGATGTTCTGCTCCCCGAAACCCGGCGCCTACGGGGCCTACCGGAGCCGCAGCAACAACAATAAGTTCGGTCTCTATGCCTACGGCGAGGATCTCCTCCTCGACGACAGCTTCGGCAACTACAACTACCGGCGCTCGCCGGTGACCGTGGACGGGCACGAACAGTTTTTTCACGCGGGCGTCTACAAGGTGCCCGATCCCGCCGGTCACAAAACCTATATGGCCAGCGCGTGGACCGAACCCGCGCCCTGGCGGTGGCATGCGTCCGACACCTTCAACCTGATGGAAGGCGTCTATGACGGGTCCTATGCCGATCCGGAAAAATTCAAGGTGCAGGCGGTGGTGGGTTACGGAGCCGAGGAAGGTGCGCAGAAGGCGCTCTCCCTCGAGGATACCGTGCGAGGGGTGACCCATCAGCGGCTGGTATTTTATGTTCGCGGTCCCAGGGTCTGGATCGTCACCGACCGCATGCTCTCGAAGCAGCCGCATCACTATGAGCAGTTGTGGTACCTGCCGTACCGGACGATGGCATCCTCCACAAACTACGCGGATCAGATCGTGATCGACCGCGACGCGCAGCGCACCGTTACCCGCGCCGATACGCGGGTCGATAACGGGCGCACGGTCCCGGCGGCAAACCTGGAGATGATCCAGTTCGCCTCCACGGATCTGGCGTACGAGTTGCGCCCGGACTATCGCCGCAACCAGCCGGACTTCAAGCCCGGCACCACGGAGTTCGCCGAAGTGGGCGTGCGTTTTTCCGGACCCGGCAGCGAGCAGGTGGTGACGGTGTTCAATCCGCTCAAGCCCGCTTCCGGGGCCGAACACTTTCTCCGCGATGTAAAACCGATTCGCGAGGGCGGGGACGTCACCGGATTCACGGCGGAGGCGCACGACGGAACGAAGATCGCCTTTCTTTCCGCTACAGAAAAAGCCGAATCCTTGAAACTGGGTCCGGTGCAGGCCGAGGCGGAAGCCCTGCTGATCGCCGGCGACCGGGCCCTGGTGCTGAACGGCCGCAGCCTTGCGGTTGGAGGCCGACCCATCCCGATCGAAACCCCGAACTTCGAATTTTCCCTCAACGGGAGATCTTCTCCGGTCGCCATTTACCGTCCCATCGACCCCGTGACGATTTCTCCGGCGCGCAACGTCTTTGTCGATCAACTCGACGTGACCCTTTCGTCCCGCACACCGGGTGTGGAGATCCGGTACACGCTCGACGGATCGGAGGTGACGCCTCGGTCGGCGCTTTACGAGGGACCGATCCGCATCACCAAAGACACCGTCGTTCGCACCCGCGCCTACCGTCCGGGCGTGACGGAAAATCCCCTGCAGGCGAGCGGCACGCACGCCACGCCGGTGAGTTTTGCGGTCTTCTCGCGTGAAGAGCTGAGCAAGCCGGTCGGTGTACGGAATCCGCAACCGGGATTGAGCTGGAAATACTACCAGGACGATTGGAAAAGCCTGTGGCTGCTCCTGGACGATCTGGAGCCTGCGGCGACGGGGGAGGGGGTCGGCCTGTTCGATCTGAGCGGCATACCCGCCTCCAATCCGCCGCTGGGCGCCGCGCCTGCGCCGCGGCAGAAGTACTTCGCCATGGTGTACGAGGGATTGCTCAACGTGCCCGAGGATGGCGTCTATACTTTCCACGCGCCTCGGGAGTACATCTACCCGGACACTGCGGCCGGGTATGACCTGGCCGTCTGGATCGACGGCCGCATGTGGTATCCAGCCACCCGTCTTCATGCCTTCGGCAACTGGAGCATCCCGCTGGCCAAAGGCATGCACAAGGTCAAGGTGCGCTACATCGACCATCGCACCGTCGGTCCGTCCATCATGAACCGCGAAGGTCTCAACGACTACATCTGGAGCGGTGTCACGCCTGACCTGCGGATCTCCGGCGGCGGCCTCGACCGCGAACCGATTCCCGCGTCGTGGTGCGCGCAGCCCTGACCACTGCCCCGGTCATGACCATGGGATGGAAACGATGAACGCAAACATGCAGTGGAGTGTGGAGCACGCGGCGGAGTGGTACGCGCGACAGCCGCGCTTGTGCGGCGCGAACTATGTCCCCGCCTATGCGGTGAATCAGTTGGAAATGTGGCAGCCCGACACCTTTGACCCTGCGGCGATCGATCGTGAATTCGGATGGGCCGCCCGGTGCGGCCTCAATGCGATGCGGGTCTTCCTTCACGACTTGCTGTGGGTGCAGGACCGCAACGGCTTCCTCGATCGGATTGATCGATTCCTCGAGCTGGGCGCGCGGCACGGCCTGCGCATCATGCCGGTGTTCTTCGATTCCTGCTGGCATCCGTTTCCCCGCCTCGGCCGGCAGCCGGACCCGGAACCCGGCGTGCACAACGCCGGATGGGTGCAGAGCCCCGGCGCGGCGGTGATCCATCGCCCGTCGGAGTATCCGCGCCTTGAGGCGTATGTGAAGGGCGTCGTCACGCGCTTCGCCCGCGACCCGCGCGTGCTGGCGTGGGATATCTGGAACGAACCGGGCAACATGAATGCCGGCAGCTACAAAGTCCGCGAGCAACCTCAGAAGGAACAGTGGGAGCTTGCCCTGTTGCCCCGGGTTTTCGAATGGGTGCGTGAGGCCGGGTCCGAGCAGCCGTTGACCAGCCCCCTCTGGATCGGCGAGTGGGGTCGCGACGAAGCCATGTCGGTCATGGCGCGGACCCAGATTGCCATGTCCGACGTGATTTCGTTCCACTCCTACGAAGCCGCCGGCACGTTTGCGCAACGCGTGCACGACCTGAAACGCTTCCGACGGCCGCTGCTCTGCACCGAGTACATGGCGCGCGGCTGGGGCAACACCATCGCGGATGTCCTGCCCATCGCGGTACGCGAATCGCTGGGCCTTTTCCTGTGGGGCTTCGTGCGCGGCAGGACGCAGACGATTTTTCCGTGGAGTTCGTGGCAGCAGCCGTTCGACAGGGATCCGCCGGTGCCGCATCACGATCTCCTGCATCCCGACGGCACGCCGTTTGACGAATCGGAAATCCAGGGCTTGCGAGAATTCACGGCAGGACAGGAAACCAGGAAATGAAGATGAAACGGCGTGCGATGGTGAAGTTGCTGATGGTGGGCGCGGTGCTGGCGGCCGCGCCGCTGCGTGCGGATGACGTTCCGGCGAGTCCGTTGCAACCCGCGAACCCGCTGTTGATCCGATCCGGCGAAACGCTCGCATTCATGGGCGATTCGATTACCGACTTCGCCGACGACAAGCCCGCAGGCTACTGCCGTCTGGTGATCGATGGGTTGCGGCAGTACGGCGTGGACGTGAAGCCCTTGTATGTCGGCCACGGCGGCGACAGGTCGGCGGATATGCTCGCCCGTCTCGACCGCGATGTCATCGCGAAGAAGCCCGACTGGATGACGCTGAACTGCGGGGTGAACGATGCCTGGGGCTACAAGCGGGGTAACCGGGGCATCCCCGTGGACCAGTATGCGGAGAACGTCACGGAAATCGTTGACCGGTGCGAGGCGGCGGGAATCCGGGTGATCCTGCTCACCCCTTCCATCATCGGCGAAGACAACCTCGACAACGAGAGCAACAATCTCCTGCCGCCCTACGTTGAATGGATGCGCCGCTTCGCGGAGGAGCGGAACCTGCCCCTGGCGGATATCCATGCGATGATGTACGAAGGACTTGAAGCCGATCCGATGCCCGGGTTCAAACAGCGCTATACCTTCACCGGCGATGGGGTGCATTTGCAGCCACGCGGCCACCGCCTCTTCGCGCGCGGCATATTGCGGGCAGCGGGGCTGACTGATTCCGAGATCAGCGCGCTGTACGACCGCTGGCTGGACTGGCCGGGCGGATGGATCGTGGGGGCCGGCCTGCGCGAGGTCGAAACCGATGCGGACGGGCGCCGCCTGATCTACGATTTCGGAGTTCAGACCGCCATCACCGCCCGCGAGTTCATCTACCTGGAATACGCCAACCGGACCGTCGCTCAATTTGCCGTTCCCAAGGAGAAGGTCATTCCCAAGCTGCTGAAGAAGAACGGCGGGCCCTACGATTCCATCAAGGCAATCGTTCAGTCTCCGGACAGGGACGAGATCCAGGCCGAAGCCCAGCGGGAATCGGAACGCGTTCTTGCCGAAGAGGTCGCCGCGGCCAAGGCGAAGTACGAAGCCCATGTCGCTGCCCTGAGCGAAAAGGAGCGGCGCACCCTGGATGAAAGCATCTATCGATGAAGGTGTTTTCCGCGGCCATCCTCTGCCTTCTGCTGATTCTGAATGCCGGATGCCGACCCGGCCGCGCCAATGTACAGGTTCCGCCTGGCGAGCCGACGGCGTCCGATCCCCTGAGTTCACTGGCCGACGAGTTCTTTTCGCGGATGCTCCTGGAGGAATCCGAACGGCAGGAAGCAAACCTTGAATCCCGGGCGGCGCTTACAGAAATTCGCGAGTTGCATCATCAAAACCGGGATACCGAGGCCCTGCAGCGTTTCAAGGACTACTTCTTCGACAAACTGCGCCATCCCGAACGCTACGGTTTCGACCGGCATATCCTGGATCCCTACACGGGCTGGCACGGGGTATTGTCGGCCGATTCCCCGGGGAAGGTGATCGCAGGCGCCGACCGCCTGATGAACGGGGTCATTTCCTTCGGGGGAAATGAAGTGGACATCGGACCGCCGGGGACGGTGAACTGGAACCATCCCTTTGCCCGGGATGAAGCGGTCCCTTTCGACGAAGTGCCGGCCATGGTCGGCATCAGCCGCTTCAATATACTGATTCAGGCCTATCAACTGACGCGGAACGAGGTCTATCTGCGGCGCTGGGCGGAATACATTGACGATTGGGCAATGCATTCCACCTATGCGGACGGTGTGCATCCGTGCGTGGTGCCCACCAATTTCGGCAATCCGTTGCTTCCGACATTGAAACTGCTTGTTCTGATCGCCGGGCTTGAACCGGCGGAACGCGACATCGTACCGGCGGCCACGGTCGCGCGTCTGCTGAACCGCACGATCCGTGATCACTCGCTGCAGCCGCTGATGTACATCCGCTCCAACTGCCACAACTGGACGCCGGACACGGCTGTCTATATGGAAGCGGCCATGCTGCTGGATGAGTTCAAAGCCGCGCCGATGTATTTTCGGGAAAGCCGGCGGCGCTGTGTCGAGGATATCGCGGTTACCCAGCATCTGCGTGACGGATCGGAAACCCAGCAGGACGTCTGGTACAACCCCAGCTTTCTCCGGACCAAAGAGGCTATCCGGTTTATCGATGCCCGGGCCGTCGTCCCTCTGCGGGACGAAAGACCCTGGATTCGTGAAGTGCGCCTGAACGACCAGTGGAAACGACAAATATACGAGCACCTCGGCGAGCGTCTGCAGTACCTGATGCGGCTGGTCACGCCCCAGCAGGTGGCCCCGATTCCCTTTCGAGCGGACACTCGCGGCGCGGGCATCTCTGTTTCCGACGGGAATTACCTGCGGAACCCGGCGTTCTTCGATCGGCCTGAAACCCGCGCGCTCATGGCCGCCTTCAGCGATCCGGATTCCGGCATACGGCCTTCCTACACCTCCGAATGGTTTCCGTACGGCGGCTACAACATCGTGCGAGACGGGTGGGAACGCGACAGCGGATACGGCGCGATGTTCTGTTCGCCGAAACCCGGCGCCTACGGCGGGCGCCGCAGCCGCAGCAACAACAACACCTTCGGCCTGAATGCGTGGGGCGAGGACCTTGTGGTGGACGCGGAAGGGGGAAAGTACAACGAGAGACCGTCGGCGCTAACGGTGGATGGACATCTGCAGCAGTTCCATGCGCGGGTCTATTCGGTGCCGGATCCGTCAGGGCACAAGACCACGCAGGTAAGCGCGTGGACCGAGCCCGCCCCGTGGCGCTGGCACGCATCCGAACATTTCAACCTGATGGAAGGGGTGTACGCCGGACCGTACGGCGATCGCGGCCAGTTCCGGTTCAACGCCCGGCGCGGGGAAGCCGGCGAACGGCTCGTTACCGAAGCGAAGGGCGCACGCTATACTGATATCGGACTGGAAATGGTTCCCCGAGGTCACCGGTTGCTGGCTTCGGCCTTTCTTCATCGGGCCGGAGTCCCGGTCGCGACGGTCAGGGAACTGAACGAGCAGTGGCTGGATCTACCGGATGTCTACAAGATCGGCAAAACGGTCAACAGCGCCGATGTGTCGCGCCGTCTCGGGTTCGGGTACAGCCTGACTGCGCGGGAATACGAAACGCTGGATCTGTACGGACGGGTGACCGACAAGATACTCGGCATGCGCGGATGGATATACGCCGGCATCGAAAGAGCGGTCCGGGAAACCGCGCTGAAGCCTGACGGGCCTTATGAGACCATCGAAGCCGTCTTTGAGGCAGGGCGGGATCAGGAACTGGCCGACAAGGCCAAGGCGCTGCACGCGACGCGTCTCCGCGCCGCGCTGGACGAAGCAAACGCGCTGGATCTGGTCCCCGCGGACGACCTCCGGCATCTCGCCGAACCCCCGCGCAACGCCCCGGCGATCGATATCCGGAGTGGCCAGAAGGTTGCCTTCTTCGGCGGCGCGGTCATGCACGACGGCGGCAGGGACCCGATCGGCTGGTGCAAGCTGATATACGACGGGCTTACAAAGCAAGGCCGGGATATCGAGCCCGTCTGGGCCGGCAGCAGAACCGACACGATGGCGGATATCCGGGCGAGACTGGACTGGGTTCTGGCCGAGGAGCCGGACTGGCTGATTGTCAACTTCGGCGCAAAGGATCTGCGCGACGTGAAGGAAGAGGCGTATCCGGCAACCGTCGCATCGTGGCGCGAACACATGGCCGCGATTCTCGATGCATCCGCGGGGGCGGGGGTTCGTCCGATTGCGACAGCGGTCCCCATGCCATTTGAAGATGCCCCGTTGGAACACCCGGCCAATCTCGCCGCGGTGGAGATGAACGACTGGCTGGAAGCGGAGGCCGCGCGCCGCGGGATTCCCTTCGTGGATTTCTCCACACCGCTGCGGAAGGGCCGGGCGAATGACAATGTCGCGGCCCTGCGCGACGAGTATACCCGGAGGCGCGACTATGAACTGATCGAAGACGTGACCCATCAGCGGCAGGCGCTGTATCTGCGGGAAGAGAAGATCTGGATTGTCACCGACCGCCTCTTGTCGCCCGCGCCCCATCGCTACGAACAATTATGGTACTTCCCGTTCCGGACACTGGAGAGTTCGACCAACAAGGCCGATCAGATCGTGGTCAATCCCGATCGGCAGACCATTCGCATGATGGCCGACACGCGGAAAGACGAATGGCGCACGGTTCCCGCCTGCTGGATGGATGTGATGCAGTTCTCCACGGCGAACCTTCGGTACGATTACCGGCCCGATTACAAAATGGCGGACCGGGCGGAAGTCGCCGTGACGTTCGACGGCCGGGGCAACGAACAGGTCGTCACGCTCTTTCACCCGATGAAACCCGGAACGAAGGGGCAGGAGGCGTTTCAACAGGTAAAGAAATTTCAGGGCCGAAACGGGGCCACAGGGTTTGCGGCTCAGACACATGACGGAAAAGTTATTTTTTATCTTTCCTCCCTCGACCAGGCACAGTCCATGAAAGCGGGACCGGTTCAGGCAGTTGCCGAGACTCTCCTGATCTCGGGAGACCGGGTTCTGGTCCTGGGCTGCCGTGAACTCGCGCTGAACGGCCGTCCGGTTGAGATCCGCACGGCCGATTTTGAATTCTCCCTGTCCTCCGGCTTTTCTCCGCTGGCGATTTACCGCCCCATCGACCCGGTGAGCATTTCGCCCGCGCGAAACGTCTTCGTGGATCAGCTCGATGTCGAACTCTCCAGCCGCACACCGGGTGTCGAGATTCGCTACACGCTGGACGGAACCGACGTCACGCCCCAGTCGGCCTTGTACCGCGAGCCCATCCACATCACGGAAGACACGGTGGTCCGCGCGCGGGCGTATCGTCCCGGCGTCAACGAGAATCCGGTGCAGACCAGCGGCACGCATGCCACGCCGGTGACCTTCGCGGTGTTCGACCGCGCCGAGCTGCGTCCGGCCGCGGCCGGAGGGACCGCGCAACCGGGACTGCGCTACCGCTACTATGAAGCAGATTGGAAAGACCTGTGGCTGTCGATGGAGGAATTGACCCCGGTCGCGCAAGGGGAGGAGGCGCGTTTGTTCGATCTCGGGATTGTGTCCGCCGGCAATCCGCCCATCGGCCGGGCAGCGGCGCCGCGACGGAAGTATTTCGGCGTGGTTTATGAAGGCCGATTACATCTGGGCGGGCATCACCCCTGATCTGCGAATCTCCGCTCCGGGCATAAGCGAGCAATCCATTTCCGATACTTGGCTGATTCACTGAGTCACGTACTCGTAAACCATATCGAAAGATTCGCCCAAGTGGTGGTTGTGGTCTCGGAGCGCCGGGTGATGGACGACGGTCTGTATGGTGCGCTGGATGCGCCGCTGCTTATTCCCTGCTGCGGAGCCGGTAGAATGTCTGGTCCGAGTCATCCGGCGCGAATGGGACTTGCTGGTGGAGGCCGGTCACGGTGAGGAACATGGCATCGACCCACGGGCCGGACATGGCCTCACTTTTCTGCACGACGTACTCCGCGCCTATTTGGAGCTTGTCCCACGATAGCAACATCCCGTCATGCGATACCATTGCGCTTCCGGCGCCGGGAAGCCCGTCGATCGTGATGTCATCAATGGCATGTTCAACCGCCGTAGCTCCGGCGCGGCGTACCTTGAATGCAATGGACGTGACGTCCTCAAGCGTCGCTGCAAAGTCGTTGCCGGTTCCCCGTTTCGCCTGCCAGCCCCCCGCGGCCATGCTTTCCAGGGAGACCATCATGGTCTGCCATTCGCCGCTGTCGCTCACGGTGAAGCTGCGTTGGAATATCGATGTCCCCCCTGCAATTTCGACATACAGGTGGGACGGCTTCGGAGATCCGGCCCGGAACCGGAAACTCAGGACCTTTCCACCCGCGGCGGTGACGTTCCCGGTGAATGAGGGGAGGGTTGGCCGGAGCATGGCTGTGTCCGGTATGGCAAATGGGGCGGTCGCCGCCATGTGCACCCGGGCGATGCCGCCGGTATAGGACCATGTGCCTGCCCCCAGCGTGAGCGACCCCTCGGCGGAACCGCCTCCGGCGCTAAAATCCTCCACATATGGCTGCGCCACTCCGAGACCCGGCAGGATAATCGTCAGAGAGCAGATGATTCGTCGTGCGGTAATGATCACGCCATCTTCCTCCATGCCGGCTTCTTTCCCCGTTTCTGTCGATAGGCGCCGTACAGGATGGCGCCCGCATACATGACCAGTGTCCCGACGACCGGTTCGGGAATCGTACCAAGGTCGAGTTCGAACTCCTCATCGGTCGTGCCGAAATTGTCGATGTAGTAAAACTGCTGGGCTGTCGTATTTCGGGCGATCTGGACTTCGACCGCAGAGACCGAGTTGAGCGCAGATGGAAACTGCGCTTCATCGCCCGTCCATCCCGCCGCGTAGATCAGCGGTACGGCGAACGGATTCCAGACCCCCACACTCATAGGGGCGGTTGCCAGCGTGTAAAAATAGACGCCGGCCCCCGTGAACAACCGCAGGTTGACATCCAGTGGAAGCACCGTTGCCGCCATCAGATCGAAGGTGATGCCGGTCAGTCCGGAATAGGAACCGGTGAAGTTGGCATTGGATTCGACACGAAACGAACCCGTCTGCGGTATGAAGAAGAACCCCTGCGATGCAAACTCGCCGCGGAGTGAAGGGGCAACATTGCCGACGCCCGCATCATGTGTCGTATCCATGGAACCAACGGACCCCAGTGTGAAGTCAGCGTGATCCGGGAGAAAGGTTTCCACCGTCAGCACCGCACCGTTGGAAGCCGGAACGCCGGCCAGGAGCAGTAAGCCGGTTAACCAGTAGCGATAAGGATGTGATGCAACAGGATGCATGTCAGAAATCGAGGTTCGAGGGGGATGAGCGTCGGATGTAGAAAAAGGCCTCACCCGGCTGAATGCGAACGGAAGTCGTACCGCGACTTTCCATGTCATACCAGACGCCGGTGGGAAGCCGTACAAGCCTGCGCCACGCGCCGTCGGCATGCTGAATGACCACCTGATCAGCCAGATTCTCGTCATAGTTTCCGACCGGATCCGCGCTCATCGTTTGGCTGTCCAGCGCGGCTCCCGGCGCCATACCCTTGCCTTCGGAGATACCGAGGATGTTGAAGCCGACCGCAAGGTTGTATGTCTGGGTTCCGGCATTGCCGATTGCGCCGCTGAATAACGGCGTGGAGCCGCCGGCATCCTGGATGAAGAATGCCTGGCCGGGATCGAGCGGCGTTGTGTATTCGAGGTTGCCGGGATCGGTGCGCCATACGCCTCCGGGGACCTTCTCCAGTGTGGTCCAGTTCGGGACGGCATCGTTGGCGAAGTGTACCCTGGCGCCGACCGGCGCCACGGCCGCGAGGATCGACCCAAGCTCACCGCCATCAGCGAAGCTGCGGTCCCCCGGTAACGGCGGCGACATCAAATGCATGGCGGACGGAATGGCGGGGCGGACCACCCCCCATATACCCCGATCCGTTCGTGCGACGCCCTGAGGGGTGACATGGTAGAACTTCATGGTTCCCGCGGCATCGAGATCGGCGGTGGAGAGGACCCCGGCGGCTTCGACGGCGGATATGGATTTGGACCAGCTCGCTCCGCTGCCCACGGCCTGGGGGGTTTCCCAGATATCATAGGTGATCCCCTCAACCGATTGCCACACCAGGGTTGCATTGGCGCTTGAGGATGCATCGAGCGCGGTGATGAGGATATGCCAGTTCGTCTGCGAACTCCAGATGTCGCCGGATTTCGGCGAGCCGGCTGTATCAACATGAATCAGTGTGACCACGGTGGATGTCGCCCGGGTTTCGTTATAGGAGTAAAAGCGAACCGGATACGTTCCGGAACCTACGGCCGGCGTCCAGGTAAACGTTCCCTGCAGTCCGTATCCATTCGTTACCACGACAAAGGACGAGCCCGCCGGAAGACCGTCGGCGAAAAGGAGGGGCGCATTGCAGTCGAGGTTGGTCGCGGTTATGGTGATCGCCATGGGTTGCCCGTTGGTGGCGACGAATACATGCGGCGCGTCATTGGTCACCACACCGGACGACGGGCAGAAGAAGCTTACCGTGTTTGTCGAGCGGTCGTTGGCGTTGTTGGGGTCATCGCTTCTTGCTGTCGAAAACGAAACTTCGGATACCATCTCGAACGATCCTTGAAGCGGGTGATAGGCGGTGACGGCGAGGGTTGTGGATGCGTTCGGGCCAAGGGCCGGGATTGTCCACCGGACAGATCCCCCGCTGTAGGTTCCGCCGTCGCTGCTGCCTACGTAAACCATGGGTCCGGGGAGTCGGTTCGTGACCGAAAAGGAACTGGTCATCGAGGCCCCGGTGAGATTGGTGACTGTGATAGAGAAGGTGAAGTTGTCGCCGACCGGCGAGGGATTCGGCGCAGCCGAGCCGGATACCGCAAGATCAATCTGCTCAATCGGCATCAACAGCGCGAAGTCGCCGCTCACCGCATCAACTGTTTCCAGGTCAAAGAACACGTAATCGGAGCCCGTGGATTTCGCGGTCAATTGGATGCCGATATCGTAACCGGGATCCGGGGTCGCGAGTGTGTATCCCGCTTCAGCGAGCAGGTTCGTGTAGGCGGCGAGGTCGGCGGCGTAGGCCGGATTGTCGGGATCGGATTGGAGCATCAGCCGGAACGCCTGACCGGCGGTGGTTCCAGAGATTGTGAGCCAACCCGTCCGCTCCGATGTGGTGACGTCGAGCGAGGGCGAAGCCCTGGGCGGTGACTGCCCGTCCAGGATAGCTCCGCCCATGGCCCGGGCGTCGGACAGTCCGGCTGAAAACAGGCGGGCGCCCACCGAACCGCTGATGTCATCGGACCAGAGCACGGAATCGAAAGATGCGTTCCCGGAGAAGTCGTGTCCGCGCATCAACGGAATCGCATCATTGCCGTAGTGGCCGAATCCGGCTGGCAGCCGCACGACGAAGTCATGGTTCAATCCCTGCACGGAGGTATTCGGCGCGTTGTACCCCGCGAGGCGGATCGGGGGGAGGGTGGGAAGGTTCGCGTCAAAAAGAAACTCAAACGTCCACGGGTTGCCGAGTGTCCCGAACTCGTTGGCTGTCGCCGTGGCGCTGCTTCCCACCAATCGCAGTGTTCCAAACCCGCCGTTATTGCGAATCTGATTGCTGACCACGGAAAAAGATGCTTGGTCCGCAAGCTCGATCAGGGCATTGGCACTGAACACATCCAGCAGGTTCTTGGTATACGTGAACGTTGCATTGTTCGAGATATAGAGGCTGCCATTGATCGCTCCGGAGCCGGTCAGGCCCGCATTCAAAGCGGCTGAGCCCGACATGATGTTTGTTGCCAGGTTGCCGAGCGTGAAGGAGCCGGATTGGATGATTCCCGCGGTTTGTATGGAGGGCCCGGCTGCATCTACACGAAGTTGTCCGCCGATTGTCATTTGACCGCCATACATCTTGTACGATGCCGTGCCGAATATGCCCCGAATCCACATCCCGGAGCCGCCCGAAGTCAGGCTGCCGCCTGGCTCGATGACGACATGGCCTGCGGGTACATAGACCCAGTCCACCGACTCGGCCGAGTCAACCCGCACTGTCCGCGTCTGGGATGACACCCATGCCTGATCGCCCGGAACCGGTTTCTGGGCGGGGCTCCAGTTGGTGGCGACGTTGAAGTAACCGTCGGAATTGATGAAGTTGATCGTGGCTGCCTGGAGAGAGGTTGCGCCCGTCAAGCCAAACCGGAACATGCCGGCAACAAACGAACAGCATACCGCTGCTCGCCGTGCTTTCACGTGGTTCCAATGCGAATTCATGGTCTCCCCTCCATCCGTCATGATTCATATGACATATTCCTCGTGAAAAATCAATGATATAGCAAAAATTTCGATATGAGCGACCGGGTGTATTGTGGTAACTCATTGATGGGGAAGATATAGCGTTCTGAGCAGGCTAGGGTTTCGAGTGCCGCACCGAATCCCTGACCGAGAAAGACCTCGATATCCAGACCATTGCGTGACGGCAACGAGGATGAAGTATGAAGTGTGAGGTCGGAAGGATGAAAAGCCGGAGCGCTTCGCGCCTCCGTTCGGTAGGGCGGCGAGTCCCTTCGCCGCCGGAGAGTTGAGATCCATTCGTCCACGAATGTTCGATGTTGAACGTTCAACGTTGAACGTTGAACGTTACCACACGGATTCATACCGGTCGTCAGCAAGATCCCATTTCTTGCCGTAGACATGAACCCGATATGTCTCCCCGGTTGCGCTCTGCAGCGGCCGGCCGGTGTGGGTCCAGGCGAGGATACCGCCGATGAGGTTGAAGGCGTTGATGTCCCGGGCCCGGAACTGCCGTACGCTGCGGGCGCTGCGGACCCCGATGGTGCAATAAACGAGAACGGTGCGGCCGGTATAGGCACTTTCGTTGGCTTCGAAGGACGCCTGGCTGATCGCGCCGGGAATCATCGAGACCTGCTGCTCTTCCTCCGTCCGCGCATCGACCACAATGACATTGGTGGAGCTCTGGAGCGCGATGAAATCGTCAATGGGCACGCCCGGCACCCTCGGCATCCACACCCAGGCGTTCCGCAGGCGCTTTAGCATACTCA
>JAUIHQ010000335.1 GCA_030432155.1 bacterium
CCCCGCTCCGCGCGCCAGGAGAGGGCGGTCTGCTCCAGGAGCGGGACGATGCGGCCCGCTTGCCAGGTATCTATGTCACCATGGATGAGCTGGTGGCCATTGCCGTGCTCGCCGCGATGGCCCAGGGCGACTACCGCACTGCCGGGATTGTCGCCTTCTTCATGCTTCTTTCCCTCGTCATCGAAGCCCGCACCGCCCAGGGCGCCCACGCTGCGATTGAAAGCCTGATCCGCATGACCCCGGCCCGGGCCAACCGCATCGACGAGGACGGTACGGAAACCGAAGTGGAAGCCTCGGCCCTGTCGGTCGGCGACCGGGTCCGGATCCGCCCCGGCGACAGCGTGCCCGCGGACGGTGAAATTGTATCCGGCAGCACGACCCTGAACGAGGCATCCATCACCGGTGAATCCCTGCCCGCGGAAAAGACGGTTGAGAGCCAGGTGTTCGCGGGCACGGAAAACCTGACCGGGGTGATCGAGGTCCGGGTGACCCGGATCGGCGAAGACACCACCCTCGGCCGGGTGCGGGATCTGATTCTCGCCGCCGAAGAAACCAAGCTCCCGATCACCCGGATCATTGACCGGTACATGAAATACTACACCCCGCTGGTCCTGATGATGGCGGCGCTGGTCTGGTTCTTCACCGGGGAGTGGAACCGGGTCATCGCCATGCTGGTGATTTCCTGCCCCTGCGCGCTGATACTCGCCACCCCGACCGCGATGGTTGCGGCGCTGTCCGCGGCGGCCCGGCTGGGGATCCTGGTGAAGAACGTCAGCGACCTCGAAGCGGCATCCCGCATCGATGCCTGCGTATTTGACAAGACCGGGACCCTGACCGAGGGCCGGTTGGGGGTGGCACGCCTCGCCCCGGTGGAAGGTGTTTCGCCTTCGGACTTGCTGTATGCCGCGGCCAGCGCGGAGCGTTTCAGTCATCATCCCGTCGCCGCGGCGATGCGTGCCCTCGCGGTGGAAACCGGCCTTGATATGCACGATCCCGAGGATGTCGAAGAGACATCCGGCCGCGGTCTCAGCGCCCGGGTCGCCGGCCATGCCGTCCTGTGCGGGCGGGCCGGTTACCTTCGCGACCGGGGGGTGCGCGACACCGCTCTCGATCATGCCGAGCAGAATGAGTCCGAGGGCTTCAGCACCCTTTTCATCGCCCGGGACGGGCAATACATCGGCTGGATCGGCATGGAGGACCAGGTACGGCAGGAGGCCGCGGCATCGCTGGAGGAATTGAAGAAGCTGGGGGTTCGGCGGCTGGCTCTTGTATCCGGGGACCGCACATCGGTGGCCCGCGAGGTTGCCGAGCGGATCGGATGCGGCGATGTGCAGGCGGAATGCCTACCGGGGGAAAAGGTGGACTACGTGAACCGGGTCAAGGCCGAGGGCTATCAAGTGGCCTTTGTCGGCGACGGGGTCAACGACGCCCCGGCCCTCGCCGCCGGCGATACCGGCATCGCCATGGGGGCGGCGGGCAGCGATGTCGCCATCCACAGCGCCACCATTGCCCTCATGAACAACGATCTCCGCCGGATCCCGTTCCTCATCCGCCTCTCCCGGGCCGCCCGCCGGGCGGTGTATCAGAATCTCGGCGTGGGCATCCTGTTCATCATCGGCGGTCTCGTGTTTTCCGGCCTCAACTACATCAACCCAATCGCCGCCGCGATCCTCCACAACGCGGGATCGCTGATCGTGGTGTTCAACAGCGCCCGCCTGATTCGCAGCGGCCAGGAGCTTGACGCCGGGGACCGCAACGATGCAGCAACCTCCGGCGACTGGTCGCCCGCCGCAACCACCCCCTGAACCGGGTAATGATGCATGACTGAAACCGCTCCATCCATGATTGAGACCGCGGGCCTGAACAAGGTCTTCCGGGATTTCTGGCACCGCCCGCGTGTGACTGCGGTTCAGGACCTCTCCTTTTCCATCCGCCGCGGGGAAGTGTTCGGCCTGCTGGGCCCCAACGGGTCCGGCAAAAGCACCACGATCAAGATGATCCTCGGCCTTCTGTATCCGACCGGCGGACAGATCTCGGTGATGGGCCGATCCCCGCGCGATGTTGCGGTCAAACAGCGGATCGGCTACCTGCCGGAAGAATCCTATCTGTATCCCTACCTGACCTCCCGTGAGACCCTGGAGTTTTACGGACGGCTGTTCGACCTTGAGCGGAGTGAACGCAAAAAGCGGATCGACCAGCTTCTCGACATGATCGGGTTATCCCATGCCGGGAACCGAATCGTCGGCGAATTCTCCAAGGGCATGATGCGGCGAATCGGCATCGCCCAGGCCCTGATCAACGACCCCGACCTCGTGATCCTCGATGAACCCACGTCCGGCCTCGATCCCATCGGCTGCCGGCAGATCAAGGATCTCATCCTGACCCTCGCCCGCCGCGGCAAGACCATCCTCATGTCGTCTCACCTGCTGGCCGATGTCGAAGATGTCTGCGACCGAATCCTGATCCTTTACAACGGAAAGACCCAGGCCACCGGCACCATCGATGAACTTCTGCAGGAAACCACCCGCTACCGCATGACCCTTCCCGAAGGCATCGAGCAGGACAAACTCGACGCCATTGCTTCGGTGGTGAAAAGCGAAACCGGCGTCGAGGCCGAAATCGACCATCCGAGAATGGATCTTGAGCGGTACTTCCTCGATGTCGTGAACAAGGCGCGGCAAGCGGGCGAAAAGGCGTCCGGCGTAGACCAGGATCACGGAGTCGCCCGCTACCTCGCCGACGATGCTACCGTGGAACAAGCAGCATCAGCCCCCGAAGGGACCAAACGTAAAGACGTGGACAAACAACTGGAAAAATACCTCTCAAATAAAAAGTAATCAAAGCCCCCACCCAACCACGTTCCTCATCGTAATCATAATCATCATCCTAATCGTAATCCCCAACCCTCAAACATCCCCAAATCCCGAATCCCGTATCACGCATCCCGAATCCCGCATCCCGCATCCCGCATCCCCACAAAACATGAACCCCACACTCGCCATCGCCGCCATCGCCATTCGTTCCGCGATCCGGTCGCGGGTGGTCGTGGGCCTGTTGCTGATCCTGCTCGGCGCAGTCGTCGGCCTGCCGGCAACCATTCGCGGCGACGGTACGCTGGCCGGGTACGTCCAGATCCTTCTGGAGTATACGCTCGGGGCGGTCTTCTGGATTCTCGCCCTCGCCACCCTGTGGGCCGGTTGCGGCGCGGTGGCCCATGATATCGATACCAAGGTCATCCACATGGTGGTGACCAAACCGGTCTCGCGGCTGCAGCTCTGGACCGGCAAATGGCTAGGCCTGCTGACCCTCAATACCGCACTCCTCGTTTTGAGTGTTCTTTGTACCTACAGCCTGCTGCAATGGAACCTTCGACACCGATCGTTCGTGGAACCAACTGCAGTCTTTGCGCTGCCCACGACCGCCGATGAACTGGAGGCGCCGGAAGAGCCCGACCAGGTGGCGGCGATTGCCGAGACCCTGCTCCAGTCCCGCCGGGCCTTCACGCCTCCGACGCCCGATGTCGAAACCGATGCAAACGCCTATCTCGATGAACAGCTCCAACGCGGTGCGGTACCCGAAGAATTAACGCGGGAACAGGCGCTTCGCGAGGTACGGCGGATGCTTCTGGTTCAGGCCAACGCCGTATCGCCCGGCGGCGCCGGACGATGGACCCTCCAGCCGACGCCCGCCTACCGGAATGACTTGCCGGTTACCTTCCGTTTCCGTTTTGCCCTTTCGCGACTGGAGGCGGATGTGGTAAACATGCGCTGGACCTTCACGTCCGGCGAGCGCGAGGTGACGGTTGAAAAACCGGCGGTTCCATCGGCGATCAACGAAGTCGATCTCCCTGCCGATCTGATCGCCCCCGGCCAACCCCTGACCGTGCGCTTTGCGAACACCCATGAACCGCCGACCACGGTGATCTTTGACGTGGATCATG
>JAUIHQ010000336.1 GCA_030432155.1 bacterium
GCCGGTGTACGCGGGGAAGAGGATCCGGGCCGGTCCGCGGAGAAGACCGCTACGGGAGGAGATCTGCCTCCGAGCCCGGGCGCCCCGCTTCCGCTGGAGAACATCATCACCCATTCAAGCTTCGAAGCCCGGAGGAAAGATGTGCTGCTGGAGATCAACGCCGAACTTCACATCTATGGCCGGGCCAAACCTCATACCCAGCTCACGCTCTACGGGCAGCAGGTGAAAACCCGTCCGGACGGAACCTTTTCCATCCGAAAACCACTCCCTCACGGGGCCGTAGTCCTGCCCCTGCTCCACACCGACAACCCATAACCCCGACTCACCGGGACGGGCATGTGATCCCCTTCGCCGGGGGCGGGTGTATCCCGCACCGCCGTCCCCACCGCCCGGGGAGTCGTTGGCATGCGAGCCCGTGTTCCGGCCCGGGGAAGGAAAACCGGGAATAGGCGGTCCCGGCTGGTCGGACGATAGGTCAGGGATTCCATTACGCTGATTTAGTGTTTTCAAGCCGTTGCCGCCGCCGCTAGAACGTTGAAAACAGGGCCAACCTTCCTCAAATCCAAGGTTCTCGTCGCCTTGGGGTTGATTTTTGGGTCCCGGAAATGGAGAATCATGGATTTGCGTACCCAAAATATGTCCCGGTACGTAGAGCCGGAATGAGGAGTGAACAACTATGGCGGAGCAGCTGCAGCATTTGATCGACCGGATTCGGACCGAGGCCGTCGATAAAGGGGAAACCGAAGCAAATCAACTTGTCGCAAAGGCCCGGGAAAAGGCGAATGCCATTGTTCATGAGGCGGAAGAGAAGGCTCGGGCGATCATCCACAAGGCCGACCAGGACGCGGCGCAATACACCGAACGCAGCAAGCAGGCTCTCCAGCAGGCGTCCCGCGACCTGCTGATTGCGGTCGGGAAACGGGTCGAGGGTGTGATGAAGGAGCTGACGGTTGAGAATCTGGACCAGGCTCTCACCCCGGACTTCCTGCGCGACCTGATCATCAAAATGGCCGAGGCGTACGCCTCCGGCGGCGGGGATGCCTCGGCGATGGAGGTTCGGGTCAGTCCTGACGATCACGCGCGTCTCGAATCCTTCTTCCGGGGCGAGTATACCGGGAAGCTCAAGTCAGGCCTGACGCTCGTCCCCGACCGGACCATTCCGGCCGGTTTTACCTTCAAGCTCGAAGGAGGACATGTCCGGCACGATTTCACCCGTGAGGCGATCGCAGAAGCCCTGTCCCAGTTTGTCCGGCCGAAGCTCGCCGAAATCATCCATCAGGCCGCGACCGGCCGGAACGGGAAGGACGGAGACGCGGCCTCGTGAGTTACGAGTATCTCGTTGCCAGCTTTCCGACCCTCGCGATCGATGATCCGCCGCCGTTCGATCTCGCCGCGTTCACGGAGGATTGCCGCCGTCATCTAACCGAAGGGGATGCGGAGGATTTGCGCTGTCTGCTGGAGCTTGACGGGGCCCATGCCTCCGGCCCATTTGCCCGGGAATGGATCCATACCGAAATCCAGATCCGGAATCAACTGGCCCGCCTCCGGGCCGATCGTCTCAACATCCAGATCGACGAACGAAAAGTTCTTCGCGATTACGCCGGGTATAGTGCCTTTGCCGCCGATGCTGTGGAGCAGGCGATGAGTCTTGAAGATCCGCTGCAGCGGGAAAAGGCGATCGACCTGTTCCGGTGGCGGCTGGCGGATGAGCTTGCGCTCTCCGACCCGTTCGGCTTGAGTGCGGTGCTTGCGTTCACGGTCAAGCTGCGGATCGCCCAGCGGTGGGCGGGGCTGACCGAGGCAAAAGGCCGTGAAAACCTGGATCAACTTCTCGACGCCGTCAGTTCATCTTCCGGAGGGGAGCGGGGCTGGCTGGCATCCATTCACTAGCATGGGAAACGAAGATCGGACATGAACATGACGGAACAAGGGAATACAGGACGTATCTGCGGGGTTAACGGAAACCTGCTCACCGTGGAGTTCGACAAGCCGGTGGTGCAAAACGAAGTCGCCTATGCCATCACCGGCGATCTTCGTCTGAAGGCCGAGGTCATCCGGATTCGCGGAAACCGGGCCGACCTGCAGGTCTTTGAAGACACCAGCGACCTCAACATCGGCGATCCGGTGGAATTCTCCGGGGAGCTGCTCAGCGTGGAGCTCGGTCCCGGGCTTCTCGGCAGCATTTATGACGGCCTGCAGAATCCCCTGCCCGAACTGGCCCGCGAAAGCGGGTTCTTCCTCCAGCGCGGGATCTATCTCAAGGCCCTCGACCGCAAGCGTGAATGGTCCTTCACCCCGTCCGTCAAAGAAGGGGACAAGGTTCAGCCGGGCCAGACCCTCGGACATGTCACGGAAGGCATTTTCAAGCACCGCATCATGGTCCCGTTCAAGTTGAACGGTGCATTTACGGTGAAATCGACGGCCGCAGCAGGCGAGTATCGTGTCGACCAGACGATCGCGACCCTCACGGATGAGCATGGCGATGAGATTCCGGTCACCATGGTGCAGACCTGGCCGGTCAAGATGCCCATCCGTCAGTATGCCGAGCGGTTGCGCCCGACCGACTCCCTGGTGACCAAGATCCGGATCGTGGACACGTTCTTCCCGGTGGCGCGGGGCGGCACCTACTGCATTCCCGGCCCGTTCGGCGCCGGCAAAACCGTTCTGCAGCAGATCACCAGCCGAAATGCCGACGTGGATATCGTGATCATCGCGGCCTGCGGCGAGCGGGCCGGCGAGGTGGTGGAGACCCTGCGTGAGTTTCCCGAGTTGATCGATCCCCGCACCGGCAAGAGCCTGATGGAACGCACCCTGATCATCTGCAACACCAGTTCCATGCCGGTGGCGGCACGGGAAGCCTCGGTGTATACCGCGGTGACCATCGCCGAATACTACCGGCAGATGGGATTACATGTTCTTCTGCTGGCCGATTCCACATCCCGCTGGGCTCAGGCCCTCCGCGAAATGTCCGGCCGGTTGGAGGAAATTCCCGGCGAGGAGGCATTCCCGGCGTACCTCGAATCGGTGATCGCATCGTTCTATGAGCGGGGCGGAATCGTGAAGCTCGATGACGGAAGCACCGGGTCGATCACCATCGGCGGAACGGTCAGCCCGGCCGGCGGAAACTTCGAGGAACCGGTCACCCAGAGCACCCTGAAGGTGGTGGGTGCGTTCCATGGTCTGTCCCGTGAACGTTCCGATGCTCGCCGCTATCCCGCCATTCATCCTCTCGACAGTTGGACGAAATACGACGGCGTGGTGGACAGCGATGAGGTGGAGTTTGCGAGGTCGGTGCTCCGCGACGGCAATGATGTGAACCAGATGATGAAGGTGGTCGGCGAGGAGGGAACCTCCATCGACGACTTCATCCTGTACCTCAAGAGCGAGTTTCTTGACTCGGTGTACCTGCAGCAGGACGCGTTTGACGAGGTCGATGCCGCCACCCCGGCCGACCGGCAACGCTATGTGTTCGCCCGGATCGTCAAAATCCTCCGGGCCAGGCTCAACTTTAAGGACAAGGATCCGGCCCGGCAGTTCTTCCAGTCGCTGACCCAGATGACCAAGGACTGGAATCGGGCCGCCATGGATACCGGGGAATTTGAACGGCTGGAGAAGGAAATCTCCGGCGCCGTGGAGGAGGTTACCGCCGATGCGTAAGATGTATGAAAAAGTGGAACAGATCGCGGGAAGCGTGATCGTCGTCCGGGCGTCCGATGTGGGATACCGGGAGCTGGCCGTGGTGTCGTCCCCGGTCGGCACCTCGCTGGCCCAGGTTATCCGCCTCGACGGCGAACTGGTGTATCTCCAGGTGTTTGCCGGAAGTCGCGGCATTTCGACCGATGCCAAGGTCCGGTTCCTCGGGCGGACCATGCAGGTCCCGTTTTCCGATGCACTCCTCGGCCGGGTGTTCAACGGCAGCGGCAAGCCCCGCG
>JAUIHQ010000337.1 GCA_030432155.1 bacterium
ATCGAGATCCAGCGGGTGGGTTACCTGGGCGGGGATACCGGCGAAGATGTTGATGATGCCGTCCTGCGCGCAGCGTTTGATCGCATCGGCGACCAGGGCGGGAGCCGGCACCATCAGTGCGATGTAATGAAATGCTCCGGTGGGAGGCGATACCTTCGGATTGTAGGGCACAAAGGCGACATGGTTGGCGGCAGCCACAGGGGAGGCCAGCCGCTCCAGCCGCTGGAGGCGGTCATCGCTCATGTCACCGCCGTACACCTCAATGGCCGGAATGCCCTGGCAGAGATTCCGTATGACATGCATTGTGCCCATGGGCCCGCCGGCGCCGACAACATCGATCCGGTCACCCTTGCGAATTTCCCCGGTGGCGGGAATCGAGTTCAGGGCCTCTGACGGCTCGTTCCCGGTTGTACCTGCGATACGAACGCCTCCGTAATGCAGCCGTCCAACCGGGGACGACACATCCCGGCCGAAGGACTGGCCGCAGGTAACGAGCAGGACGAGGCCATTGGCCGCGACTTTCGGAAACAGAGATTCGAGCAGATCCGGGTCGGCGCCGAACAGGACGAGATCGTCGATACTCTCATCCTCGATGGCCTCCGGTTTGCCCGCAAAAACGACAACCTCTGCAGAGGGATGATCGGCGGCAAGAAATGCATCGCGGGCCGCCGGATCCGCTTCTCCGGCAACCAGCATCCTTCCGCCCTTCTTCAGCGTTTGGCGCTCTTCGTTGATGTAGGAGTTTTCGACACAGGCCCAGGGTTCGACGAGGGCAACCTGGGATGCGCCAAGACTGTCGTCCGCAGGCATCAACATCGATTCCCCGTCGGGTGAAGTGATGACCCTTTCATCGACCAGCACGTACTCCTGCAAACCGCCCTCGAAATTGTAGCCGAAGGCGGCGTTGGAATTCCGGGTTTTCAGCCAGCGGTAATCCGCCTGGACCAGCCTGCGGTCGCCTACCTTGATCCCGCGGACTTTTTCGCCCACCGCAACGACGCGAATGACCACCTCATGGCCCGGCACTGTCGGCTGTTCACCTGGAACGTAGCCGGGAAGATCGGCCAGAACCGCGACATCAATGCCGGTGATGACCGGCGATTTCCTCACGTGTCCATCGAACTGTTTCAGAAGTTTCAGGTCGGAAAAGCATAACCCCACGACTTCGACTTTCCCGAGCACCTGATGGGGGCCAGGCGAGTGGAGCGGTTTGTCATCGGTTTTGCGGAGCTTGTCGGGTCCGACAAGCTGGATCGCGGTCTGTGTGTCCGGGACGGTTGTCATATGGCTTTCTCTGCTCCTGCGGCTTCGGAAATGCGTTCCGGAGTCCATCCGTCATTCACATCCGCCAGCTTTGCTTCGGTGTTGGGTTCAATTGCACGGCCGATTCCTTCATAGAACCGGTTCCTGGCTTCCTTCGTGTCGAAATGTTTGTCCGCCCAGCCGCTCGTGTAGCCGAGGCCGGCAGCCTGCTGAAGAACGGTGTGTCCGTACATGATCATCGCGCCCTTCATGAATACCGGAAGCAACGGGGCCAATTCCTCGGCGTCAAATCGGTCGACAAGCCGCTGGCCGGGACTGTTCAGCTCTGTGCCGATCATGACGGGAAGTCCACGCACCTCGGATTCGCGAACGAAGGCATGCAGATTGTCCAGGCGGTCGTCCTTCACCCCGGGGGTGAAATTGCGGTCGGGGATGATATTGACCGCGGCGGTGCCGAGGGACATTGCATGATCCAGCCATGCGCCGGGATCCTTCTCCCCGTCCGACCGGCCGTCCAGCCACGCCACGGTGGGTATGGCGCCGCAGGCGAGTACGAATTGGTTCATGGCCGCCATATCGGGAAACGATCCGGCGTCCGGCTGCACATAGCCCACGCCGCCCTGTTTCATCGTCCGGCCGCGGAGTGCATTCAGAAAGCCGGGACCGTCCGGCAGCTCATCCAGACCTTTGTCCGAACCGAGCGTGTCCGCCCAGTAGCGGCGTAGTTCATCATCGTCGGGGAAAACTTCGCGGGCTTTCCGGGCGTAGGCCAGACAGATGTGGCGCTCCGTGGCGTTACCTGAGGGGGTGAGCGGGGTGACATCGTCATCATACGACAACCGGACCTTGCCGGTATGCGCATTCACCCGGTCGATCAATGCCCGGTTCCGGACCTCCGCCTGTTTACGCATATCGGCAAGAAACGCCGCGGCCTTGCCATCATCCGGGGTGGCGGTCGTGAAGCCGGCGCCCATGTGATAGGCCACACCCGGTTCTCCGGGCGAATTGATAACCGCATGTGCGTACGCCGGAACATACGTCCGGGTTTCGATGCTGCACATATAGCGAAGGTTCAGGATTCGGGCTGCCTTTTGAAATTCGTCTAGTCCGTCAAGCACATCGAAATCCACCATGCCAGCCATCATCATGCCCGCCCGGTAGGCTTCAGCTACCACGCCGGATGGGGATAAATCCATGCAATTGAAGGAGTAAAAGGTGTGCATGTGAAGGTTGTATACGTCGCTTCGGGGTATCGCGGGGTGGGCAGCGGCCAGCGCTTGAACCGCGGCAAGGCGGCGGGAAGGATCGGAATCATTGATCTGTTTGGGTCCATTCATACGCATACCTGTTGGAAAACTTCCGCTTTTTAGCTTCTCGCTTGACATGATGCAATATAAAACAACAAATTCGGAAATTATCGGAAACATTTCCACCATCGGGGATCAAAAGGCATGAATGACCAGCCACTAGAGGAAGAGAACGGTTCGCTTCTGCCGGCGGAACGGCATCTGCGTATTCTGGAAGCGCTGGAGCGGCAGGGGACGGTTCGGGTGAACGAGCTGGCCCGCCAGTTCGCGGTGACCGAAGAAACGATCCGCCGGGATCTCAACCGCCTCGAGAATGAGGGCCGGATCAAGCGCAGTCACGGCGGGGCGATCTTTGTGCGGAGTGACGAGGAGGAGTCGCCGTATTGGCTGCGGGAAGTTCGAAACGAGCATGAAAAATCGCTGATCGCCCGTGAGGCGGTCCGCAGGATTGAAGAGGGCGACCGGATCATGCTGGACGCAAGCTCGACCGCGCTCTATGTCGCCAAGCGCATACCCGACATGAACCTGACAGTGATCACCAATTCCCTGCAGGCCGTGACCGTGTTGGGACGTTTGCGGAAAGTGGAAACGATCGTGATCGGGGGCAACCTCGCCCCTCGCTCCCTGTCCAGCGTGGGTCCGGGGGCGGAGACGATGCTGGAGCGGTACCATGCCGACAAAGTGTTCCTGTCCTGCCGCGGGCTCGATCTTGAACGGGGCATTTATGACAACACCGAGGCCCAGGCCAACATTCGCCGGTTGATGATCCGCCATTCAGACCGGCGGTACCTGATGATGGATTCGACGAAGTACGGTGTCCGGTCGCTGGTCATCGTGGATCGAATGGAAGCCTTTCAGGAAATTCTGACCGACGACGGTTTGTCCGAAGACTACCGAGTGATCATGAAGGAAAAAGCCATGCCCCTGACCATCGTCAGCCATCGCTGAGTATCCAAGGAGACGCCATGTCTGCACCATCCGTTCATCTTGCCATCGATCTCGGCGCTACCAGCGGCCGGGTGATTGCCGGTTCACTCACGGAAGGGAAACTCGCCCTCGACATCCTGAATCGCTTTCCCAATGGACCGGTTCAGGAACGCGGCTACTACCGCTGGCCGTTTGAAGGAATTCTCAACGGTATACGCGAAGGCCTGAAGAAGGCGGGCGGGTTGTACGGCGACCGGATCGCCGGAGTCGGGGCCGATACCTGGGGGGTCGATTACGGGTGGGTGGATGAGCAGGGGACCCTGCTGGATACACCGGTGGCCTATCGTGACCCCCGGACCGATGGGATGATGGAAAAGGTGTTCGAGAAGATC
>JAUIHQ010000338.1 GCA_030432155.1 bacterium
AAGCTCGACCCGCTCACCAGCGCCCAGATCATCATCAGCCACGTGACGGACGGGGTGGATCTGGCGCAGAAGTACAAGTTGCCGGCGCGCATTCAGGACTTCATTCGCGAACACCACGGCACGACGCTGGTGCAGTATTTCTACAGCCAGGCGCAGAAAAATGCCAAAGAGGGCCAGGTGGTTCGCGAAGCGGTGCGGTGGGTGGAACAGAACACCTGACCGGCATGGACCACCCCGCCGTCATTTACACCCTGTGCCTTGCCGGCGCCTACCTGCTCGGCTCGGTCCCCTTCGGGCTGTTGATCGGCCGGAGCCGCGGGATCGACATCCGGGAGCACGGCAGCGGCAACATCGGGGCCACGAACGTTCTGCGGGTACTCGGGAAGCCGCTGGGCATCACGACCTTTTTCCTCGATGCCCTGAAAGGATACCTTCCGGTGGCGGCCGGGGCGTGGGCGGCCGCCTCGTCGGGACTCGCCGCCCCGGAAACCCTCGGCGCCCTCTGCGGGCTGGCCGCGATCCTCGGGCACAACTTCCCGATCTTCCTCGGCTTCAAGGGCGGCAAAGGGGTTGCGACCAGTGCGGGGGCGCTGCTGGGCATCGCCCCGGCCGCGGTGGGCGTCGGTCTGGCCGCGTGGGCCCTGGTGTTTTTCACCTCCCGCTACGTCTCGCTGGCTTCGATCATCGCGGCGGCGGTGATCGGCGGGGCCGGCTGGTGGCTGTACGGCGGGGACGGTGTCCTGGTGCCGGCGCTTCTGACGCTGCTGGCCCTCCTGATTGTCTGGCGGCACCGGGGCAACATCCGCCGGTTGCTGAACGGGACGGAGAATCGATTTCAACGTAAAGCCGACACGCCGGCAAAGGATGCAGCATCATGAAACGTATCACGGTCATCGGGGACGGCGGATGGGGAACCGCCCTTGCCATGGTCCTTCTGCAGAACGGAAGGGATGTCTCGATCTGGGGTCCGTTTCCGGAGTACCTGGACGAAATGGCCCGCACCCGGGTCAACCGTAAGTTTCTCGACGGCGTGGAGCTGCCGCCGAACCTGGCCTTCACAGCCGACCCGAAGGCCGCGGTACAAGCGGACGGCCTGGTACTGGCGGTGCCGTCGCGGTTTTATCGTTCGGTCTGTGCAACCTTCGCCCCCCTGATCCGGAAAGAGCAGCGGGTTCTCAGCGTATCCAAGGGGTTGGACGCGGAATCTCATGCGCGGCTGTCCACGGTGGCGGAGGATGTCCTCGGCCTGCGACCGGCCGCAGTGCTGTCCGGGCCCAGTCATGCCGAGGAAGTGGCCCGGTCCGCGCCGACCGCGGTCACCATCGCGTGCGATGATCACGATGCGGCGGTCGCCTGGCAGGAAGCATTCAACAATATGACGTTCCGGGTCTATACCGCGACGGATGTCATCGGGGTCGAGATCGGCGGCGCGATGAAGAACGTCATCGCCATCGCCGCCGGGATCTGCGACGGCCTCGGATTCGGCGACAACACCAAGGCCGCCCTGATGACCCGCGGCCTCGCGGAGATTGCAAGGCTTGGAACCGCCATGGGCGGCCTGCGGGAAACCTTCAGCGGGTTGAGCGGGATCGGCGATCTCATGGTGACCTGCATGAGCCGGCACAGCCGCAACCGCGGCCTCGGCGAGGAGATCGGCAAGGGGCGGACGCTGGAGGACATCCTCGCCGGTACCGAGAAGGTTGCGGAGGGTGTGTGGACGAGTGAGCTGGCGGTTAAGCTGGCCGCAGATCTCGGCGTGACGATGCCGGTGGCGCAGGAAGTGTATGACGTGGTCCACCAGGGCAAGAACCCTTTGGAGGCGGTCACATCCCTGCTGAGCCGTGATCCCAAACCGGAATGAGGAACAATATGAACGGGAAACAGAGACAAGCGACCGAGGGCAACCGGGAGGTTGCCCCTCCGGAGGGATGGCCGCGTATGCGGGTCGCGGCGGGACGGGGTTCCGGGGCAACCTCCCGGTTGCACGCCTGCATGTCCGTCCTCATGCTTGCCCTCCTGTTCACCGGTTGTGCGACGACACAGCTTGTTGAGGAAGTTCCCCTGAATGAAGAGCAGGCGGCGGCGGTGATGAAGCGGGCCAAGCAGTCGCAGGCGTACGGGATCACCCTGTACCGGTCCGAGCAGGGACCGGTCTTTGCCGGCGCGTTCCGGCTGCATCCGAATCAGTTTGCCGAATTGCCCTTTGTCTCCGACCGTCATTCCACGGCGCCGATCATTCGCGTGGAGGGGGGATCGCGGCCGGTGCGGATGCTGATCGATACCAGCGCCGGGGATTCCTGGCTGAGCATGTCCGCGGCCCGGATGATGGATGCGGTGGCGCTGACCGCCAACGGCCCCATCCCCCGCATTGCGGATCATGTGTACGACACCATCGGCGGCTTTGCCGCGGTGGCGCCGAAAATGAAATTCGACAGTCTGCACATGGAGAATTGTGCGGTCTACATCCGGAACGCCGTCGGTCCGATGACCACCCTGAACCGTTGGGAGACGGGTGAAGAAGTCGAAGGCATCATCGGCATGGCCCAGCTTCGATCGTTCCGCTATGTGCAGTTTGACTTTCAGAAGCGCAAGGTGCGGCTATCCTCCACGATCGATTACCGGCCCAACGAGGGATTGCTGCTGGCCCGGGTTCCCCTTGCCGGGGCCAACAACGGCCCGTTGACTGCCGAGGGCATGCTGGATGGTGAACCGGGCGCCTTCATCCTCGACCTCGCCGGCGATTTCGAAATCATTTCCGACACCGCGGAAGCGCCGGAAGCCAAACAGCTCAGCATCGGCAACCTCGTCATCCGGAATGTCCGGCAGGAATCCGGCTATGATATCGGCCTCGGCAACGACAGCCGCGTACGAGTCGGCCGCCAGATCCTCGAACGCTTTCTCATCACCCTCGACTTTGCGCGGAGCGAGATTCTGTTCGAGAAGCCGGGTGGGTAGGCCCTGAAGCGACGCGTATGCTTCAGGGGACGATATCGGGCGGGATACTCATGAGCAGGCGGCCGCCGCTGCCCGGGTCATAATCGACTTCGATCACCGAGCCTTTGCGGACCTTCAGATCGAGACTGCCGGCCGAGGTCAGCGATGAAATGATGGTTGAAAAATCCGGTTCATGCCCCACCACGGCGATATGACTGGTTGAACCCGGCAGCTCCCGCAGGAACTTCCTGAACGACTTGGGTGTCGCCCCCGGATTCAGCAGGGGGGAACGTCCGGCCGGCTGCATGCGAAAGCAAAGGGAAAAGATTCCGGCGGTCTCCCACGCGCGAACGGCTTCCGATGACCACACGGCATCGGGGCCTCGGCGGCAGGATGCGAGAAACGAAAAAAACGCCTGCGCCGACCGGCGTCCTTCCGCAGTCAGGGGACGCGCCGGATCCTCTCCGGGAAACTGCCCGGCATCCACGGCTTCGGCATGCCTGATAAACCAGATCCGCACAGGAACCCCATTTCCCCGGCCAATCGACCGGATTCTTGACTTTCCCAACGTAACCCTTTACCAATGCCCGGTCAATTCACCCAGCATTGCCCGATGGTGTAATGGTAGCACAAACGGCTCTGGACCGTTTAGTCTAGGTTCAAATCCTAGTCGGGCAACCATGCCCTCTCGTTACTCGTCCTCCAGCACCTTCTGATCCAGCAGTGCCGTGTAATCCTGCACCGAGCCGCCATCAAGACCCAGTCCTTCTTGGGTCGGCGCGGCCAGGACGGAACGGATTTCGGCCTGCGGGTTGGTAACTGGATTCTTGAGGTAGCCGAGCTTGGGGAAGCTGTTCTTGACCAGATAGCCAAGGGCTTCTTCGGCTGCAGCCCCCACAGAGCCTGAAGGCGCCGGCCGCGGCTGCCCCGCGGC
>JAUIHQ010000339.1 GCA_030432155.1 bacterium
CGATTCCCCGGTTTTCACGGTCGCCGACCTGTCCACGGTATGGGTCGACTTGACTGTCTATCAGAAGGACCTTCTCCGGGTTCGCAACGGACAACACGTTCATATTTCCGGCGGTCATCACCAACCGGAAGCCGAAGGTGTTATCAGTTATGTCAGTCCGACTCTGGATGATGACTCCCGGACCGGCCATGCCCGGGTGGTTCTCAACAACCCGGAGGGCCAGTGGAAGCCGGGTCTGTTCGTCACCGGGCGGATATCCTTGGATCCGGTTCAGGCGGAGGTCGTCCTCCCCCGCTCCGCGCTGCAAACTCTGGATGGACAAACCGTGGTGTTCATTGAAAGTGATGGAGCATATCGGCCGGTTCCGGTTGTAACCGGCCGTGGGAATCGGACCGTAATTGAGATTATTGAGGGAGTTCATCCCGGCCAGCGATATGTCCGGGAAGGCGGGTTGACCCTCAAGGCAGAAATGGCCCGGAGCGAGCTCGAACACGCCGGACATGCCCATTGATCATACCCCAAAGAGGATTCTCCCAATGCAACGAATGATTGATTTTGCCCTGCACAACCGGCTGCTTGTCCTCGTGCTTTTTGCCCTGACCCTGGTTGGCGGGTATGCAAGTTACCGTGCACTTCCGGTGGATGCGTTTCCTGATGTCTCCCCCAACCTCGTCCAGGTTTTCACCATTACCGAAGGGCTGGCGCCGGAGGAGGTGGAGAAGTATGTCACCTACCCGGTCGAGGTAGCGATGACCGGCCTTCCCGGCGTGGAAAAAGTCCGAAGCGTATCCAACTTCGGCCTGTCCGTGGTGAATGTCTATTTTGAGGACGGCATGGACATGTACTTCTGCCGGCAATTGGAGGCCCGGGAAAATATTCCGGAAGGATTCGGCGAGCCGGAAATGGGACCGATATCGACCGGCATGGGCCTAATCCTGTTTTACTATCTTGAGGATACGGCGGGAGAGCATTCACTGGAAGAGATGCGGGACATCCAGGATTGGATCGTCAAATACAATCTGCAAACCGTGCCCGGCGTCACCGAAGTGCTGGGTATCGGTGGATATGAGAAACAATACCAGGTGGTTGTCGATCCCCACAACCTCATCCGATATGACCTGACCATCCGCGATATTGTCGAGCGCATCGAAGCAAACAATCTCAACATCGGCGCCCAGTTTATCGAGAGTAATAGTGAAGAGCTTGTGGTTCGTTCGGTTGGCCTGGCAACAAGCATTGATGACCTGAACAGCATCGTGGTGAAAGCGAGCCACCGCACCCCGGTCTACCTGCGGGATGTCGCGGAAATCCGGGTCGGGGGTGCCATCCGTCGGGGTCTTCAGACCCGGAATGGCGAAGGTGAAGTTGTTGCCGGCATGGTGGTAAAGCTATTCGGCTCCAATGCGTCTACCGTTATTGACGCCGTGGAACAGCGCATAGGAGAACTCAATGATGTTTTACCCGAAGGCGTCCGAATCGTGCCGTATTATCAGCAGAAGGAGATCGTGACGGCCTCGGTTCGCACCGTCACGCAGGCGCTGGTGCAGGGTGTTGTTCTCGTCGCCGGGGTCCTCCTTTTGTTTATGGGGGGCGTCCGGGCGAGCGTCGTGGTGGCTGCGGCCATCCCCTTTTCCGTCATGTTCACCTTCATTGCCATGCGATGGCTTGACCTGTCGGCCAACCTGATGTCGCTGGGCGGCCTTGCCATCGCAATCGGCATGATGGACAAGCGTCATTCGAGGCGGGCTATCATTCTGCAGTCCGCCGGTGAAGTGATCCGGCCGATCGCATTTGCCATCACCATTATCATTGTCGTTTTTCTCCCGCTCTTCACCCTTCAGGGTGTGGAAGGAAAGACCTTCCGGCCTCTGGCCTACACGGTGGCCCTGGCCATGCTGGGTTCCCTGATCTTTGCATGGATCATGGCTCCGGTATGGAGCCAGCTTGTCATGCGCCGCCCGAAGGGAGCATCGGGCAGCTCGACCACTGAGGCCCCGGTCGTCCGGATCCTGCTGAGGCTTTATCGTCCGGTGGTCCGGTGGTTTATTCAGCATCGTGCTGCTGCAGTCATCCTTGCCGTGGTGCTTGTGGGTATCGGCGCATTCCTGTTTCCCCGCTTGGGATCCGAGTTCACGCCCAAACTGCGTGAAGGTACCATTGTCGTCCGTCTGACCATGGCGCCGTCCACTTCTCTCGCTGAGAGTAAACGAAACACCATGATTGTTGAGCGGAAGCTGCTGGCAATCCCCGAGGTACGGGAAGTTGTGACCCGTATCGGCCGTGGAGAAGTCGGCGCCCATGCCGACCCCATCAACTCCGCAGAAATGTATGTGCTGTTGAAGCCGAAGATCGAATGGCGGGAGCAGGGAGACCAGGCGTGGATGGAACAGGTCATACGACAGGAACTCGGACACATGCCGGGAGTCCTGGCGACGATGACCCAACCCATTGAAATGTCGGTGGATGAATTGCTGGAGGGTGTACGAGCGGAACTGGCCATCAAGCTGTTCGGGGAGGATCTGAACGAGCTCAAGGCACGGGCCGACGAGATCGGTTCTGTGATTCTGAATGTACCGGGGGCAGCGGATGTCCAGGTGGACCAGATCAGCGGTGTACCGCAACTCGTGATACGGCCGGACCGGGAAGCGGTGGCCCGCTACGGCCTGAACATATCGGATGTTCAGGAAACCATTCGTGCCGCGGTAGGCGGTGTGGAAGCCGGCGACATTTTTGAAGGTATCCGCCGGTATGCCATCTTTGTACGATTCGAGGAGGCGGCCCGGGATCGGTCGGAAGCCATTGCGGAAATCCTGATCCCGTCGGCTGACGGCAACCGGATACCCCTGGACCAACTGGCGCATATCGAGGAAATCGTCGGGCCTCGCCAAATCACCAGGGAGGACAATCAACGCTTCATCACAATACAATGCAATGTGGTGAATCGTGATATTGGAAGCTTTGTCAAAGAAGCCCGGCAAGCGATTGCATCCAATGTGGAACTGCCGACGGGATACCTCCTGACCTGGGGGGGGCAGTATCGCCTTCAGCAGCAGGCAAACAAGCGCCTCGCGGTGGTCATCCCGGCCACCATTGTGCTGATCAGTCTCCTGCTCTACATGTCATTTCGCTCCATCCGCAACACGGCATTGATTCTGCTGAACATACCTCTCTCCCTGGTCGGGGGGGTCGTTGCCCTTTGGGTATCCGGCCAGAACCTATCCGTCCCGGCATCGGTTGGTTTCATTGCCCTGTTCGGGATTGCCCTGGAAAACGGGATGGTGTTGGTAACTTATTTGAACCAGTTGGTACGTAGCGGGCATGATGTTTCCGATGCATCCTACCACGGCGCCTGCCTCCGGCTGAGACCGGTTCTGATGACGGCGGTCACCACATCCCTGGGCTTGATTCCTCTTCTGATGGCCACCGGTACTGGAAGTGAAGTTCAGCGGCCCCTGGCCACGGTGGTGATCGGCGGTCTTGTCACATCGACAGTCCTGACCCTTCTGGTCATACCGGCTCTCTATAAATGGTTTGTACCGCAATGGGATGATCCTTCATGATGAACGGGTCAACATGACGCACGATCACAGTCACAACGTCGACGAAGTCAGTGACCGGGTTTTGTTCTGGGCAGTAGTCGCCAATCTCGGATTGTCGGTATTTGAGTTCATGGCCGGGCTTATATCCGGCAGCGTCGCCCTGATGGCGGATGCGCTGCACAACACCAACGATGCCGCGGCTCTCCTGATTGCCTACATCGCCCGACGGATTTCCCGCCGTGCCGCGGATCACCGCTTTACCTTCGGATACCGGCGGATTGAGCTGATCGGGGCCATGATTCAACTGACCGCCCTGATCCTG
>JAUIHQ010000340.1 GCA_030432155.1 bacterium
GCCTTCACCGCTGCACCAGCGGGTGACCATGAACAGGCGGGGATACCGCACGGGAAGCTGGGGAATGACAATCGCATCGAACAGACCGATGAGGATGAATTTCCCATTACGTTCCTGGCGGACATCATCACAAAGGATGGCTGATTGAAGATCCGGAATCATGCGGTCAGTATAGGGGCTGATCCCGTCCTGCCCAGAGGTAAATGTCGAAATGATACCGGCCGATCTCAGTGGCGGAAGTGCCTCATGGCGGTGAACGCCATGGCGATTCCATACTTGTCGCAGGCAGCGATCACTTCCTCGTCTTTCTTGGATCCGCCGGGCTGAACGATGTACCGGATGCCCGCATCAGCGGCGGATTCAATGTTGTCGGGGAAGGGGAAGAAGGCATCGGAGATCAGAATGCTTTCACCGATGATCGTATCCCGGAATTCCTTGGGTGATTTCCCATATGCTTCCGGGGTGTTCTGCATCAACTCGATATTCGCATCGGCCCGTGGGACCGCCAGCTTCCGGAGGGCATCCACCCGGTTTGGCTGACCCGCGCCCATGCCCAGGAGCATGAAGGCGCCCGGAGCGTATTCGCGAACAATGACGATCGCATTGGATTTGACGTGCTTGCAAACGCTGATGCCAAAATCCGCCAGGGCTTTCTTATCGTCCGGAAACACTTCCGCGGTCGGGGTGATCCACTGGGCGGATAGGTCAAGATCCCGGTCTTGAACCAGCAAGCCGCCATTGATCTGCCTCAACATCGTTCCCTTGCGACCTCTCTCAAGCGGTTTGTGGAGTTTCAGTATGCGAAGTTGTTTGCTTTTCTGTCTGAGAAATTCGAGGGCGTCCGGTGCATAGTCGGGTGCGATCATGACCTCTACGAAACGGCCTTGGAGGCACTGTGCAGTTTCCAGGTCTACGGTCCCGGTCACGGCGATTACGCTTCCGAAGGCTGAGACCGGGTCGCCGGCCCATGCCGCCTCAAAGGCTTCGGCCAGGGTTGCTCCGGTTGCAAATCCGCAGGGGTTCGAGTGCTTGATAATGGCCACGCCAGGCGTTCCCGCCAGCTCGCGAACCGCCTCGAGCGCGGCATCGCCGTCCAGATAGTTGTTGTAGGACATTTCCTTGCCATGGAGGATTTCCGCCCGGGCGATGCATGCCTCTGCGGGGTCCGCATCTTTGTATACCGTCGCCTCCTGGTGAGGATTCTCTCCATAGCGGAGAGTCTCGCCGCTTCCATAGCTCAGGACAAAAGGCCTGTTCCCGCTTTGACCTGCAAGCGGTGCAAGGTACCCGGCGATCGCCGCATCATACCGGGCCTGCTGGGCGAATACTTTCTGGGCAAGTTTCAGCCTCAGCTCCGCTGTGGTGTCACCTTTGTTTTCTTTCAGAGATGATAGAACCGGGTCGTAGTCTGCAGGATCCGTAACCACGGTGACAAACGCATGGTTCTTTGCCGCTGACCGCAACATCGTGGGGCCGCCAATGTCGATATTCTCGATGGCCTCCTCAAACGAGACGCCCGGTTTCGCAATGGTTTGCTCAAACGGATACAGGTTGACGCAAACCAGGTCGATTGGAAGGAGGTTGTGCTCCTTCATCGTCTCCACGTGCTGCTCGTTGTTTCGCAGATAAAGCAGGCCGGCGTGGACCTTCGGGTGGAGGGTCTTGACCCGCCCGTCCAACATTTCAGGAAAACCCGTGAAGTCTGAGACATCGCGAACCGGAATGCCCGCCGCGCCAAGGGCTTTGGCGGTTCCGCCGGTTGAGAGAATCTCAATACCCATTTCGGTCAGAGCCCTGGCAAAGTCCTCGATGCCGGTCTTGTCGGAAACACTGATGAGAGCGCGTTGTATGGTCATGGTGATGCCTATGATTCGATCATGCGGACCTGATGTCGACCCTTTTTCACCGAACCGATGATGCGGGGTCGCTCTCCGGCCTTGCGAAAAGCCTTCATCGCCCTGTCGGCCTCCGCTTTCCGGACAAATACGATCATGCCGATGCCCATGTTGAAGACCCGGTACATTTCCTCCCGGTCAACCTTTGCTGTTTCCGCAATGAACCGGAAAAGTGGCGGGGGTGTCCATGACTGCAGTTGAATTTCGGCATCCAGGCCGTCAGGCAGCACGCGGGGAATGTTGTCGTAGAAACCGCCGCCGGTAATGTGAGCCATTCCGGTGATGTTGACCGTGCGGGCCGTTTCCCGGATCGGGTTCAAATAGCTCCGGTGGACGGCAAGAAGCGCCCGCTCCACCGATGTTTTCGTGCCGGGGATTCTTTCGGTGAGTGTCAGACCGGCGAGATCGAAGATCGCCCTGCGGGCCAGGGAGTACCCATTGGTGTGGCAACCGGATGAATGAAGTCCGATCATTACATCCCCGGAGCGGATGCGGGAGCCGGTGATCATGTCTTTTTTGGCAACACTTCCGATAATGGTTCCGACCAAGTCGTATTCACCCTCCGGATACAGGTTGGGCAGCTCGGCGGTTTCGCCGCCGATGAGAGCGCATTTGTTTGCCTTGCATGCCTTTGCCATACCGCGGATCAGTTCCGATATCGTCGCGGGATCCAGGCGGGATGCGCCGATATAGTCGAGAAAGAACAGGGGGGCGGCTCCCTGGACCAGAATGTCGTTTACGCAGTGGTTTACGATATCCTGACCAACCGTATCATGGCGGCCGGCCATCACTGCCACCTTGAGTTTGGTGCCGACACCGTCGATGCTGCTGACAAGGACCGAATCCTTCCCGGGCGATTGAAAGCCGCCGCCGAATGAGCCCCAGGATGAGCGGGCTGACGTGTTCCATGTGCTCTGGATCAGCCGTTTGGCCTGTTTGAGGGCCAGCATTTTGGTGTCGATATCAACACCCGATGCGGCATAAGCGGATGTCGTATTTCGTTTCCGGGGCGAGGATTTCTTCATGGTTACAAACCTACCTCTTTAAACGTGCGGTCGATATCGCGGAAGTGCGTTTGCAAATCGAAAACCTTGTCGATGTCATCCTTTGAAACGGCCTTCATGACTTCCGTATCCTTCAGCAAAAGATCCTTCAGATTGCCCTTGCCTTCCCAGGTGGCCATGGCGTTGCGTTGAACCATGCGATACGCCTTCTCCCGCGTTACGCCTTTTTCGGTCAGGAGCAGCAGCACCTGCTGGGAGTGAACCAATCCTCCGGTCATCTCGAGATTGCGCTTCATGTTGTCCGGCAGAACTGTCAGGTGCCGGACCATGCTTTCAAACTTGGCCAGCATGTAGTCGAGGGCGATGGTGGCATCGGGAAGGACAACCCGTTCGGCCGACGAATGGGAAATATCCCGCTCGTGCCAAAGAGCCACGTTCTCCATCCCGGTGACGGCATAGCCTCGCAGCAGGCGGGCCATTCCGCTCAGCCTTTCGCCGATGATGGGGTTGCGCTTGTGAGGCATCGCGGAGGATCCCTTCTGATCCTTGCTGAAATATTCCTCGGTCTCCCTCACTTCCGTGCGCTGCAGGTGGCGGAATTCCGTGGCCCAGCGGTCAATCGAGCACCCGACCAGTGCGAGGGCATTCAGGTATTCCGCGTGTCGGTCCCGCTGCAGGATCTGGGTTGATATGGCCGCCGGTTTGAGTTTGAGCTTCCGGCAGACGTAAGCCTCGACCTTCGGATCCAGGTGGGCATGGGTACCGACGGCGCCGGAGAGCTGGCCGACCCGGACGATCTCCCGGGCGGCTTCAAGCCGTGCAAGCGCCCGGCCGAATTCATCATACATCAAGGCCATTTTCAGACCGAATGTGATGGGCTCGGCGTGAATCCCGTGTGAACGCCCGATCATCGGGGTGCGCTTGTATTTCCGCGCCTTGGCGGCGGCCGCCTT
>JAUIHQ010000341.1 GCA_030432155.1 bacterium
GGGTGATGAAGCCGAGGACGGCCACCGACGGCTTGCGGGCGAGACCCAGTCCCTCCTCCAGCAGCGCGATGGCCGGCTGCAGCATCGACAGCGAGCTGGTCACCGCGGCGAGGAACAGCAGAAAGAAGAACAGGAAACCGAAAAACGATCCCGCCGGCATCTGGTTGAACACATTGGGCAGGGTGATGAAGCCCATTCCGAAGGTGCCGGGAGGACTCTGCACGACCGACGGCCCGAGGAATACGAAGGCCGCGGGAATGGCGATCATGCCGCCGAGAACGACCTCGGCAAACCCGTTGCCGGACACCGACGTCAGCGAGGATAGAGCCACATCGTCGTCCCGCTTCAGATAGCTCGCATAGGTCAAAATCAACCCGAAGCCCAACGACAGGCTGAAAAAGATCTGTCCGGTGGCGGCCAGCCATACCTCGGCATTCCCCAGGGTATCCCACAGGGTGCTTCCCTCCTTGACCGGGTTCCACATATAGCCGAGGCCGTTGATGATGTTCTGGTCGGGATGGTCCGGATTCGCGGGCAGGGTCAGCACCCGGGCGAGGATGATCAGTGCGCAAACCACCAGCATCGGCATGGCGATGTTGCAGAACTTCTCGATACCTTTGAGGATCCCGCGATATATCAGGAAGAAATTGGTGACGAAACAAATCCCGAGGAAAATAAACATGCGTCCGGCTTCGCGGCTGAATACCGCGCCATCGGCCCGGGCGCCGGTGTTGGTGAGAAAATTCGCGGTGATGGCTTCCGAATCCGCACCGAGGGTGGAAAACGCTCCGGTCAGGTAATCCCAGGCATAGGCGAGACACCAGGCCTCTACAAACACGTAATACATGTAGATCATGACCGGCATGACCGTACCCAGCATCCCGAGGTAACTTCCGTAGCGTGATCCGGTGACCGCCCGGAAAATACCCGGGGCGGAATTATGGCCATGGGCGCCACCGTATCGCCCGAGGCCCCATTCCAGCCAGGCCAGCGGCAGGCCAATGATCAGAAATGCGACGAGATATGGAATAAGAAACGCCCCGCCGCCATACTGGGCTGCCTGTCCCGGAAACCGTAAAAAATTACCGAGGCCGACCGCGCTTCCGGTAACGGCAAGAATAACCCCGACACGGGTTCCCCAGGTTTCACGTTGATTGGTTCCAGCCATATCTTCCCTTCCTTGGACAGATCCAGTGCCGGATAGTAAGGAACTACGGCAACGGGTCAAGCGAAGGAATGACCGGCCGGGAATCCGCCTTGCTATTCAATCGGAAAAAGGTTGTATAACAGGCGATGAGAAATTCCGGTCTCAAGCCTGCTTTTTCGGATCTGTTGATCACCACACTCCTGACCGCATTGCTCCTCCCGGTCTACCTGTTTTCGCCGGTATCCAATCCGGCCGATACCCATTATGAAATGCTGGTCAGCCACCAGCTCCTGCGGCACGGGAATGTGGACCTGCGCGAATACTTCCAGGACCCGGAGGCCATGGCTTCTTATCCAGGGTTCAGCCGCATGACCAGCCAGACCCTGCCCTATCATGTTGAACAGGATGAAGGCGGACGTATCCTGTATACCTATCCTCACGGGTCCGCGGTTCTGGCCATCCCCTTCGTCGCGATCTGTGAAGCATTTGGCCTCTCGCCGGTTACCGCCGACGGCAACTATGATCCCGCCGCGCATGAACGCATGGGCCAGATCCTCGCCGCGTTGCTGATGACAACCGCCATGCTGTTGCTGTATGCGGCGGGCCGATGCTATCTTTCACCCGGCCGGGTTCTGTTTCTCGTCGGTTCGATCGCCCTCGGCTCCGCGGTGTGGTCCACCGCGGCGGATGCTCCCTGGACCCAGACCTGGGGGGTGTTTCTGTTGTCGGGGGCGTTTCTGGCCGTCGCCCGCGCCGACAAGGTCAACCGCGCTCCCTCCCCCATCTTCATGGCGCTGCTGTTTGTCGCGATGTGCTTTGTCCGGCCGACCTTCTTTCTGTCGGGCTTCCCCATCTTTCTCATGCTGGCGTACCGATTTCCCCGCAAATTGCCGATGCTCATCATCTGCTGCATCATCACGGGCCTGCTGCTGGTCTGGTTCTATGTTCACTTTGACCTCATGCCGGTTAAAGAACGGCACCAGGTCGGTTTCGAGTTTGATCTGACCCATGTGATCTACAGCGCCTTTCTCCACACCGTCAGCATGTCAAGGGGACTGATTCCGACGACCCCGATTGTTGTGTTCTGCCTGTGGCTGCTGTTTCACGGCGGCAGGCCGGCATTCCGCCATCCCCTGGTTCTCGCCGGTCTCGCCTCGCTCGGTCTGCACATTGCGATGCTGGCCAACTGGACCTTCACCGGGGGGCAGTGCTTCGGCTCGCGGCTCACCCTGGATGTTGTTATCTGGCTGCCGATGATCGGATGTATCGGATGGGCGAAGGCGCTGGAGCAGCAGAGACGTATCGGCAGGGCGGATTGCGTGGCCGCCGCCGCTCTTGCGGCCGCGGGGATGTTCATCCACAGCCAGGGAGCCTTGCGCAACGAGACTCTTTTCTGGACGTCATGGCCGGTGGACGCCCACAAGAACCAAGAAAGAATCTGGTCGTTCCGCTATCCGCAATGGGCGGCCGGACTCATCCATGACGCCCCCTCCATCCGCGCCCCCTTTGTCTTTGACGGATTCGCGATGATGTCGAATACCTCCAACACCTACAACCAGATGATCTTCGGACGGGGCTGGGGCGATATCGAAGCTGATTTCCGATGGTCGGTTCAGGACCGGTCGTACCTGCACTTCAACCTGCGCGAGCTGCAGGACATCCAGCTTGAAATGACGATGGGGGCCTACCTTGATCCGCCGCGGGTGGCACAACAGCGGGTCCGGTTCTACCTGAACGGACGGAAGGCGGGAGAGAGTGTGATTAAGGACACCGGATTAAGGGAAATCTACCTCGACCTATCGCGAAACGATCTCGCGCGCCTGAACACCCTGACCCTCATCTTCCCCGACGCGGCGAAACCGCCGCCGGCGGGAGAGGTCATCGACGACCGGATGCTGGGCATCAAACTGCACCGGACCGCGGTTCACTCGGTGACCCGAACCCGGTAGACCCCCGTCGATACGGTTGGTATCAACAACCGCATATCGTGTCCCGTCCCCGTCCGTGGCAACCAGGGTCTGCCGGCTACATCCGTCCGACGTCCGCATCCACGGCGGCGCCGATTCGCGGGGCGTCTTTCCATAACTGCTCGATGGCGTAGCGCTCACGGGTTTCGGGGGAAAAGATGTGGAGTACGAAATCGATGTAGTCGAGGACGATCCATTCGCTCCCCGGAGTCCCGGAGGTGCGGTAGGTGGGGACGCCGGCCTTCTTGAGCACACGGCTGACCTCATCCCCCAGGGCCTTGATATGCCGCTGGTTGTTGGCGGTGGCAATGATGAAATAATCGGTAATGCCGGATACGTTCCGGACATCCATAATCACGATATCCCCGGCCTTCTTGTCGGCCAGGGTCGTCTCGGCAAGTGCTATGGCTTCGGTCGTTTCGATGAGAAGGGTCTCCTTACTGATACAGGCGGTGACGGCGAATATAGGCCTCGACCGCATCGGGCACAAGGTAGCGTATTCCATGGCCCTGCGCAATACGGACCCGGATATCGCTGGCGGAAATATCGATGAGGTGGCCATGGAACACCTGCCGCCGGAGCTGATCCTGCCGCGACGGCGGCAGGTGCAGGTCGGCCGTCCGCAACCGGTCGCCCTCGTACCCGGGACGGGCCATGGTAATGATCTCGCACAGGTCGAGAAGGCGCTCGATATTCGCGCGCTGACCAAGGAGAACTTCTACCTCAAGCAGCA
>JAUIHQ010000342.1 GCA_030432155.1 bacterium
TCCTCGAGGGCATCGGGCGGTACATGGAGGAGCGGGGACCCTGGGCGGTCTTTCATGAACCGAGAAGTCTCCATGATGCGGTTCCGCAATGGCTGAAGACATGGAGAGGCGATGGAATCATTGCCCGGATTCAACACGACACGCTGCGCCGTGCGGTTGCGGCTCTCGGCATTCCCTGTGTGGATGTTCTGGGGGTCGCCGGGCGTTCCTTCCCTTTGGTGCATGTCGATAATAACCGGGTGGCGGAGATGGCCGCGGACCATCTCCGGGAGAAGGGGTTTCGTCGGTTTGCCTATTGCGGGATTCCGGGGGAGAACTGGTCAAAGGAACGGGAACGAGGTTTCCGGGCGGCCGTTGCCGCACGGGAGGGCGGCGACCTTGCTGTTCACGAACATCCCGCGGCCGGGCGAGAACCGGGAAGACACTGGGAGCGGGATCTCGACCGATTGACCGAGTGGCTCCACCGCCTGGAAACACCCTGCGGGTTGATGATCTGCAGCGATCAGATCGGAGCGGATGTCGTGGAGGCATGCCGCCGCGCCGGTATCGGGATCCCCGATGACCTCGGGCTGGTCAGTGTGGATAATGATGAGCCTCTCTGCCGGATCTGCCGGCCGCCGTTGACCAGTATCGACGCCGGGCATCGGGCATGCGGGTACCGGGCGGCGCTGGAGCTGGACCGTATGATGCATGGACATTCTCCTGCCGCGGCCGATATTTCGGTGGCGCCTGAAGGTCTGGTGGAGCGGCGGTCGTCCGATGCCTTGAATCTTGCCGACCGGAACGTCGGCCTTGCGCTTCGTTTCATCCGCGAATTCGGTTGCCGACCCATCGGTGTCGATGATGTAGCAAGGGCGTCGGGATTGTCGCGTAGTGTTCTCCAGCGGCGATTCCGCCGCGAGCTTCACCACACGGTACACGAAGAAATCCTCCGCACCCGACTTCGCAAAGCATCGGAGCTGCTGGCGCTGGGCAGTCTTCCGCTTGCCGATGTCGCCGATGCGGCCGGTTTTCGACACCAGGAATACATGGGGGCGGTGTTCCGGAAGCGGATGGGCATGACGCCGGCCCGGTACCGCCGCCGGTATCATGCCGGGTGATGCCCCCGGCTCAGCGTTCCCGTCGAAGCCGCAGTGCGTTCATCACGACGGAAATCGAGCTGGCGCTCATGGCCGCACTGGCCACGACCGGGGTCAGCAACAGGCCGGTGAACGGATATAGAACGCCTGCGGCAATCGGAATGCTGACCAGGTTGTAGACGAAGGCGAAGAAAAGGTTCTGCCGTATGTTTCGCATGACCTCGCGGCTCAATTGTACGGCCTTGACCAGGCTGGCAAGGTCGCCTTTGACCAGCGCGATATCGGCGCTGTCGATCGCAATGTCGGATCCGGACCCCATGGCCACGCCGACGTCGGCGGCGGAAAGTGCGGGTGCATCGTTGATGCCGTCGCCGACCATGATCACCACGTCGCCCTTCTCGCGGAATTGTTTGATGAAATCATGCTTGTCGGCGGGCAGGACACCGGCATGGATTTCGTCGATCTCCAGAATACGGCCGATGTGCCGTGCGGTCTTTTCCGCATCCCCGGTCAGCATCACGACTCGCAAGCCGAACGCACGTAAGGCATCCATGGCCGGCGGGGTGGAATCACGAATCGGATCGGACAACACCAGGATGCCGGCTGCTTCCTGGTCCATGGCCACATGGATGACGGTTTTACCCTGGCCCTCATAGTCGTCCGCCATCCGCTCGAATCGCGCCAGCCCTTCGATCCCGTTGTCCTCGAGCCAGGCGCGCTTCCCGATCCGGACATGCCGGCCCTTCACGGTTCCGCTGATACCCTCGCCGGCATGTGCGGTGAAGTCCTCGGCTTCAAAAGGCGTCAGTCCCGACGAGCGTGCTTCCTCCACAACGGCCTGGGCGAGGGGATGTTCGCTGTGGGTTTCCACTGCGGCGGTGATGCGCAGCAATTCGTTTTCGCCTCCGTCCCGGGCCGGAATGCAGGCGGTGACCGCCGGCCGGCCGAGGGTCAGGGTGCCGGTTTTATCCAGCACGACCGTATCGGCATGCAGAAGGGTCTCCAGCGCCGCTGCTTCCTTGATCAGGATCCCGTGGCGGGCGCCCCGGCCCATGCCGACAACAATGGACATCGGGGTGGCGAGTCCCAGCGCGCAGGGGCAGGTGATCATGATGACGGTGACGGCATTGATCAGAGCATAGAGCAGGCGTGGTTCCGGACCCACGGCATACCATACGGCAAAGGTGACCGCGGCGATGAGCATGACCACGGGCACAATATATCCGGTCACACGGTCGGCAACCCGCTGGATCGGGGCCCGGCTTTCCCGGGCATGTTCGACGAGGCGGATGATCCTGGCCAGCAGGGTATCGCTCCCGACTTTGACTGCTTCCATGACGAATGAACCGTCGATGTTGCGGATCCCCGCCGCCACATCATCATCTTTTGACCGGTTGACGGGCAGGGATTCGCCGGTGAGCATCGACTCGTCGAGGGTGCTGCGTCCCTCGAGAATCCGGCCGTCAACCGGAACGGTATCGCCCGGACGCACCCGCAGATGATCACCGACTCGTATCTCATCGACCGGCACTTCATGCTCTTCACCGTTCTCAAGGCGGCGAGCGGTCCGGGGCGACAGCTCCGCGAGCTTCCGGATGGCGGCGCCCGTCCGGTGCTGGGCGGCATGTTCGATCCAGCGACCGGCCAGGACCAGGACCGTGATCATCGCCGCGGCTTCGAAATACACCGGCACCCCCCCGTGCCGATGGAACGACGCCGGGAACATATCGGGAACGAAAAGGGCGGCCAGGCTGTAGAGGTAGGTGGCGGCGACGCCGAGCAGAATCAGCGAGAACATGTTCAGCTTCCGGCGGATGAAAGAGACGACACCTTTCCGGAGCAGCGGCCAGCCGCACCAGAGCACCACCGGGGTAGTCAGCATGCATTGGAGCGGCACGGACCAGGCGGCATCGAAAAGATCATGCGGGATGCCGGGTATATGGCCGGCCATGGCGAGAATCATCACCGGAACGGTGAGCAGGGCGCCTGCGATAACCCGTGCTTTGACCTTGGGAATCATGCCCTAGGCATAAACGGATATGGTCAGGAAGACAAGGACTCGCGGGACGTCGCCGGGATATTCCGGTTGTCGGGGCGGTCGAGGATCTGCCGGATTTTTTCGCAAAGCTGGGCCGTGGTGAACGGCTTGGCGACATAGTTGTCTTCCCGGATCGAGATGTTGAACTCGCTGATCGTTTCCTCGGCATATCCCGACATGTAGAGTACCGGCGTTCCGGGACAGATCCGGGATGCTTCCTGGGCGAGTTGATGGCCGTTCATATTCGGCATGACGATGTCGGTAAGAATGAGGTTGTATCGGCCGTTGTCGGGGTCGCGCAGCCGCTTCAGTCCGGCCTCACCGTCTTCCGCGGCGGTTACCCGGTACCCGTGCTTCGTCAGGACCATGGCGGTCAGGTTTCTCACCACCGGTTCGTCTTCGACCAGCAAAATGGTTTCCCGGCCTCTCGTATCCCGGACCGGTTCCAGGCTGTTCGTTTCCGCCGGTTTTTCCTCCACGCGCGGGAACAGGATGTGAAAACGCGCACCTTTGCCGGGGGCGCTGTCGACATGAATAAAGCCGTCGCTCTTCTCCACAATGCCATAGACCATGGAAAGCCCCAGCCCGGTCCCTTTCCCGACCGGCTTGGTGGTGAAAAAGGGTTCAAAAATGTGATCCTTGATGGAATCGGCGATGCCGCACCCCGTGTCTTCGACAATCAGTTCGACATACGAGCCGGCCGGTATCAGCATGTGCTCACCGTGTACC
>JAUIHQ010000343.1 GCA_030432155.1 bacterium
ATGCCTTCACATCACCATATCCGACGTCGTCGGCGTAGATGAGCACGATGTTCGGGCGCGCGGCGAAGGTTTTTCCCCTGCCGGAAATGGATACCCGATAGAATCCCCGGCTTCCCGCCGGGGCGGGATCGTCGAGGGTGAGGTCCGCCGTGACAACATTGAGGCCATTGCTCAGCGAAACGGGCGTGATGACATCGATGTCGGTTCCGTGACCAACGACGCGAAACAGGGCCAGGGCGTTGACGGCGGACAGGCTGTCGATCTCCAGCTTCGCCCTGACCGCGGCTCGGGTGAAGTCTTCCGAGAGATCGGTCTTCACCTGGACCCAGTCGATGCGTGCGGGACCGGATACTTCGAGTCGTACGCCCTTCCAGATCCCCAGTGTGTAGACGTTCACACCCCAGTCCCAGCCCCAGTTGGTCGGACTCTTCAGATCCTTGAGAATCGAGCGCACACGGTTCATGCCGTCGATGAAGAGAGTTAGGCCGCTCTGCGGACCGTCGCTGCCGATGAGCGCCGGCAGAACATCCTCGGGCATCCGGAAGATCTTCACGGCAAGATGATTGGTTTCGCCGAAACGAAGCAGATCAGCCGCATCGAAGGCAAACCGGCGGAACATCCCGGCGTGATGCCCCAGCTTGTTTCCGTTCAGCCACACTTCACATTCGTGATCGACACCATCGAAGACCAACTGTACCCGTTTGCCTTGGTAATCCTCGGGCACGGCAAACGACTTGCTGTACCACCAATCCTTCCGCGCGACCTCGACCAGACGTGCATCGCCCTGACCGTACCAAAGCGGCTTCAGGTGGTGCGCCGCCTCGAGGTCGGCCTGAATGTTGCCGGGGACGGTTGCCGGGATTGTTTCGGACGGCTTCCCATCTTCATGAATCAGCCAGTCCGTACCGCTCAGCGACAGGACATCCGCAGAAGTGCTCACGGAAAGCAAGGCGACAGTGATCGCCACGGATCGAATGAAACATGGTTTCATGGATTTGTGTCTTCCGAACGTGCGTCAGGCGCCGGCATTCACGTCGGATCCGCCGATCGCGCAGGTCGAACGTTCCGTCTTCAGTGGTTGTGCCTTGAACTTGATTACGTTGCCAAGAGGATCAGGCGGCGTGTCGGGCAGGCCGTTGAAGCGGTAGTTCCGTGCCGATTCTTCCACGGTGAGCGTGATGCCGTGTCCGAGCAGTTCCGCTTCGCCCGGGATCGCAAACGGCAGGTTGTGCTTACCGATGGTCAACGAATCGCCCGGGTATCGGCTCAGAATGACATAGATATCGTCGCCGCGCCGGGTGATGACCCACGGGGCCAGGCAACCGGGAGTCACCGCCTCGCCGCCATAAATGCACTCGCCATATTTCCCGAGCCACTCGCCCACCTGCTCCATCACGTGCCGCTGCCATGGGTCGATGGTTCCGTCCGGCTTCGGTCCCACGTTGATGAGCATGTTGCCGCCCTGGCATACACACTCGGCAAGATCGGCCAGAATGCCCTGGGGCGTCTTGTGATTGTTGTCGAACGGGCTGTGCCCCCAGTAGTAGGCCAGCGTGTTACACAGCTCCCAGGCGCGGCCCTCGGCGATGAGCTGCTTCTCTGGGGTACCGAAATCCTCGGGCAGGAATGACCGGTTGTTGATCAGGATGTGCGGCTGATGCCGACGGATCATCGCGTTCAGCTCTTTGCTGCGCCATGCTTTGGCAACATCCTCGTTGGCCTTGATCTCCCATTCATGCGGCCATCCCCCATCGTACCAGAAAATATCGAGCTTGCCGTACCGCGTGACCAGCTCCTCGACCTGGGCATGCACGTAGTCCGTGAAACTCCGCCATGCCACAGGATCCTTTGTCGGCCCGTCCCAGTATGCTTGAAACCGCCAGTCCAGCAGCGAGAAATACAACCCGACCTTCATTCCGGCCTCGTGAGCCGCTTCGGTTACCTCGGCGACAAAATCCCGCTTCGGCGTGCCGCGTACGGAATGCAGTTCCGTGGTGTCGGTGTTCCACAGGCAATAGCCTTCGTGGTGCCGCGCGGGGAAGACGATGTATCGGCAGCCCGCCCGGACGGCCAATTTGACCAGCTCGCGTGCATCGAAGTGCTCCGCGGTCAGCTTGTGCTCGAACTCTCCGAAGTATTCCTCAGGTGACTGGCGCGCGTTGAAGATATGCCAGCAGTCCTGCTCGGTCGCGGTATAGACGCCGAAATGGAAAAACATGCCGAAGCGCGCTTCCTGCCACCAAGCCAGACGCTGCTTCTGTTCGGTGTTCGCGTCGAGGTCTTCGACATGGGTCGGGTTGGTTTCGGGCAGGGTCATCGATTTCCCTCCAGCAGGATGCCGCCGCGTTCGGCCAGCTCGCCGGTCACGCGGATGAAATCTCCGTCCACCACCGCGGTCAGTGTGGCGCTCTCGACGGCCAGTCCCGCGCGGTCAATCGGCGTCAGGGTCGGCGTGTCCGACACATCATAGCCGTACGATGCCAGAATCGCCCGATTGATCCGCACGTCGATGTTTCTCGCCGGGCCCGGGTTATAGACAAATGACAGCAAGCGGTCGGGACTCGCCCATACATTGCCCATGATCATCGGGTCCGTACTCTTGAACACGTGCGTTTCCGGAAGGTTCCCGGTGGCGGTGATCAACTCATTGAATCGATTGAGTTCTCGGACCTGAAGATGCTGCGGCATGAAGAAACACATCGCCGTATAGTCGGGCCACGTCGAGCGGCGCTCTTCGTTGTGCTCAACCAGGTCCACGCTCGGACCGGCGATGGTGATGCCCATGGCGAGACCGCGCAGCGCTTCGTACATGAAGTCGTCCCACACCCCCGCCTTCATCTCATCGGTCATACCCGGACCTTTCAGGTCCGCAAAGGTTACACCGTGCTCTTTCCAGGTATCGGCCCGGTAGCTCATCGGACCGTGGTGACTGACCATGGGGAGACCGAACGCTTTGCCCTGCACCGCGGTAGTGTGGTCCGCGAAATCCTCGACCAGGGCGCTGTCGCAGAAGAAGTCGGAGAGTGAGCCGCCGGCCATGGTGTTGACCATCTGCAGCATCTCCGGATAGTTCGCCTTCATCCAGACCCCCATCAGCGCGTGCAGTTTCATCCATCCGCGCCCCTGGTCGCCGCGCGGGTCTGACGAGACCGCGTTGTTCGGCCACTTCCAGTGCATAGGCGGCGCCCCGCCGTCCCAGAAAATGCCGGAAGGCCGGGTCAGGCGGATCAGTTCCTTGAGACGCTCCATGAAGAACTCACGCTGCTTGTCATCGTCAGGATCGATCGGCTGATTCCCATTCCACCCCGGCGAGAGGAACCCGTTGAGGTAGAGGTACGGATACAGCCCGGCGGCTTTCATCTCGACGAACTGGTTGCTGTAAAGCTCGGTCGACATCATCTCGTACTGACGGTATCCCGTCCACTCCGCGCCCTCGAATTCCTCCGGCGGATGCACCCATGCGTCCCAGCCGCCGAAGATCATGTGGCGGCTTCCCACCTCGTCCATACGCGCGATGATCTTCGCGGCCTTCTCCGGTGTGTCGCCCTTGAAGAGCGGGTACGGTGAGTCGCTGCTGCGTCCCTGGGGAATCGTGCGTGCCCCGGGCGCGGCGAGACGGACCGGAATCCCGCTCATATCGGGATCGTCCATGCGGGTGCGGGTCAGGTACCACTGAAGTCCCTCGATATAGCCGCTGGTTTCGCGGTCGAACGTCTTGAAGAACAGGTCCATCTTGTAGCCCTCACCCTTGCGGAGTCCGAGCGGATAGACGAAGACGGCGGGACTGGCCGCCGGCGCCGGTACGTTGGGGCCGAAGACCAGGTG
>JAUIHQ010000344.1 GCA_030432155.1 bacterium
AGCAGATCCGCTCGGGCCGTACTCAAACGAGAGCGAAGCGACCGAGCCGGACTTGAGGTTAGCGATATCCGCCGCGATCAGGGTGTTCACGGTGGCGTCGAACATGCCGGACAGGGAGACGGTCGCTCCCTGGGCGACACACACGAGGCGCTGGCCGCCCGTGTCACGAAGAAGTGTCACACCTCCCGGCGGCCCCAGGATCGCGATGTTCGAGGTGAGGTACAGCGCCGTGCTATCGTCATTGGTCACGACACCAGTCACGTGGGGAATATTCAAGCCGGCCTGCGAAAGCGGAATGGTCTTCCCTCCGAGGCTCGCATCGAAGGTGATCGTGTCGTCCCCCGGTGTGTTGTTCGCCGCGGTGACCGCATCGCGCAATGTCACCGTCGAGCCAAGGGTTCCCACAGTCAGGTTCGTGTTGAACCCGGCGGGATCATTGGTGCTGTTAACCGTGATCGTGGCCGCTTGACTGAATGACGAAAACAAGAACCCGCTCAGCAGCACAGCGCCCATTCCGAGTCGCATCAGGCGAGATAAAGATCTATATATACGAATCTGGTTCATCATAGGGTAACCTTGGCTGGTCCTGATCCTATTCGGCCGGTTCTGATAATCCGATCACCGACCATAGGGGTTTCCCCGATATCAATACGCCTCAACCCCGATCTTCGTCCAGTTGATATTTTATGTGTGAAGCAAACATTTTCTTAACAACTCCGCTCGTAGAAGGTTATCGCGGCGCTTGGCCGGAAGATTGGTTTTGACCAGAGCAAGACCCGTAAATGCGGGGCGCGCCGAAGGGCGGATATTGCACGACACTGGTGCAACATCCGGGTTAGTATCGCCAGCCGGATTCGCATGAGCACCTTATCGATCATTGCAACCGACGGGGTGAATAGTCAGGACGTTGCCTGCACAGTGGCGCCGGCGGCGTACCTCGCGCATGTACGGGTCCTTGCCGACTCCTGGCGACGATATCATCCCGGCATTCCCTTTGTCTGGCTGGTCAGCGACTTCAGGAAAGTTGCCCATGGCGATGCGGCCGGAACCGGGATTCTACGGCTGACTCTCCGGGATCTTGAACCGGACACCTTTCATCGCCAGGCATTCCTGTATTCGTCGTTTGAATTTTCCACGATGTTGAAACCGGCTTTGGTTCGCATGTTGATGCGTAAGGGAGCGGAACGAGTCCTGTATCTTGATCCGGACACTTGCCTGCAGGGTCCGCTTGACCCGGTATTGGAGTACATGAACCGGCATGCCGCGGTCGTCACCCCCCATCTGGTCACGCCTCCCTCCGGTCCGGACCGGATCCGTCGGGAAGCCAACATCCTGCTATCCGGAAGCTGCAATGCCGGGCTGCTCGGGTTCCGGCGAACCGAAGAGAGTATGGCGGTCCTGAGCTGGTGGCTCGACCGGTTGCGCACCTTCTGCGGACGCGCGATTGAACAGGGTTTGTTCTATGACCAGAAGTGGGTTGATTTTCTTCCTGTCTGGCTACCGGATTGTCTCGTTATACGGGATAAAGGGATCAACGTCGGCCACTGGAGACTCCCGGAACACAAGGTCACCCGGTCCGGGGATGGATGGATGATCGACAACACCCCGCTTCGCCTCATGCATTTCAGCGGGTTCGACCCCGACGTACCACAACGCCTCACCCGGTACCAGATTCACCAACCGCAGGAGGATGCATCACTTCTTGCGCTTCAGGCAGGCTATGCCCGGGACCTCGCCGAGGCGGGCTATCCGGCTGCATGGACACGCCCCTATGGGCACGATGCCTTTGACAATGGCACGATCATCCCGCCCCTGGCCAGGGATCTGTACCGTGATTGGGTGAAAGACGGCAAAGCCGAGGGCAATCCGTTCGACACATCGGATCCGGACGGCATCTATCAATACCTGGCGCGATCCGGTCCTGCCGGTGTGCCTCAGTTCTGGGAGGAAGTTCGCAAACGCCGTCCCGACCTGCTGTCGGCATTCCCCGGACAAGGCCCGATGAATCGTATGCGCTGGCGCCGATGGATCCGAACGCACGGTATTCGCGACGTGATGCATGCGGACGGCTTCATGCCCGGGCATAGGAAACCGTCATGACCACGAACTCCCTCCATGCCTTTGTCACCATCGCGGCCCGACCGGAATGGGCGCTGGCCCGGGTCGTGGCGGAATCCTTTTTGCGGTATCACCCCGACATTCCGTTTTTCGTTTTGCTTGCCGAGAATCCGGGCAACGCGATCCGTCCCCGCGACGAACCGTTTCACGTTCTGATGCCGGATGATCTCGCCCTCGATTCCTATGCGGGCCTTACAACAAAGCTTACCCGGCAGGAATTGACGTATGCCCTGACCCCGGATGCCATCCGCCACCTCCACCGGCGGGGTTACCGGCATGTCGGGTTCGTCAAACAGGAGTCGATGTTCACCGGTCCGATCCATCACATCATGGCCCAGCTTGAAGCCTGCAGCATTCTGCTCACCCCTCACCTGCCCCGCCCGCTGAACGGCCCGGACGCCTTCGCGCGTGAAGCGAACATTCTGCAATCCGGCATCTACAATGTCGGGTACCTCGGGGTCTCCGATACGGATGAAGGCCGGCGCTTCCTGGGATGGTGGTCGGACCGATGCCACGCGGCCTGCACCTGGGATGTTCCGAACGGGTATCATTTCGAACAGCGCTGGCTGGACCTGGTGCCGGGTTACTTCGGCGATGTCGACCGGGTCCGCGACCGCGGATTCAACCTCGCCCACTGGAACCTGCCTGAGATGGACATTCACGAAGCCAACGGATCCTTTCTCCATCCCGAAGGCGCCTGCTCATTTTTCCGGTTCAGCGGCTACGACTACGATCACGCCGAACGCACCAGCCGGTACAGAGTTGATCAGACCCTGGACAAAATTGGCGGAGCAGCCAGGGTGTTCGAACAATACCATGAAGCCCTGAAACGAAACGGCCATGAGATATATCGGGCGTAGACCGAATGTTGTGCATCGAACAATCATTGCAGAGAGAAGGCTCCACGTTCAAGGGTCACCGGCTCCTGCGCTTCATCGCCATATATCTATTACGCTCGCCTTCCGGCAGGTGCTCGATGGCGTAGCGGAGCATGGTGCGGGGCATGACGGGGGCGTGGCGGTCGAGGAAGGCGGCGGCGGTGTTTCGGTCGCGGCGGCCGGTCTCACGGAGCATCCAGCCGGCGGCCTTATGAATCAGGTCTTCCCGGTCATCCAGCAATCGCTCGGCGAGGGCGAGGGTATCCGTGAAATCGTTGCGCTTCACGAAGTGAAAGGTGGCCATGATGGCAATGCGCCGTTCCCAGAGGGATGACGAGGCGGCCAGCCGGTACAGGGGCTTGCGATCCCGCGGGAACAGGTAGCCCCCCACAATGTGTTCGGATGAACAGTCCACGAGGTCCCAGTTGTTGATGAAGCCTGTATGCCGGAGATAGAGCCGGTACAGTTCCTGCCGCTCTCCGTCGCGGCCGGAGGCCGCAAATTGTCGGACCATGATCAGCAGGGCCAGCATACGGATCTCGTGATGCGGATCGCGGAGCAGCCGGCGGAGGTCATCCGTATCAATCGCTTCGTATGCACGGGCCAAACGGCGCAGCTCCGGTACACGCAAACCGATGAAAACATCCCCTTCCCCGTATTCGCCCGGCCCGGTCTTGAAGAACCGCAGCGAGGATGCGGCCACCGCGGGATCGCCCATCTTTTTCAATCGCCTGATGATGTCGGGTGCGCTGCTCATATGCCGGTTGTCAGGGACTATACGACACCGTACACTTTCCCGCATGGTTAAACGAATGGTCCTT
>JAUIHQ010000020.1 GCA_030432155.1 bacterium
AAACCTTCCTCGGCACTTTTTCTGTCAAGGACGAGGCCGAGTTGCGGGACAAGATCCGCGAGGACCTTGTCCGGATGAAGGAAGACAATGAAAAGCGCCGGCAGGAAGATGAGCTCCTGAAGGTGCTCGGCACACAGGTGAACCTCGACCTGCCGGAATCGGTCGTGCAGGAGGAAACCCGCAACGAGATCTACAGTATCGTCCGGAACAGCTCCATGCAGGGTGCGGCCGAGCAGGACCTGGAAGGCAGTAAGGATAAGATTTTCGAGTCCGCCCAGAAAAATGCGGGAGAAAAGGTGAAGTTGCGGTATATTCTTCTCCACATCGCGGAGGAGGAAAACATCACCGCCACCGACGCCGAGGTGAATCAGCGTATTCATCAATACGCGATGAGCCGCCGGGAGAACCCGGACAAGCTGATGAAGGAATTGAAGCAGAACGGCGGCGTGGACCGGTTCCGGCAGGATATTGTGATGGGCAAGACCATCGAATGGCTCCGCGGCCAGGCCGACATTCAAAACGCATAGAAACGGATACGATATGAACGAAGAAAAAGCACAAGTCCTCGTCCCGATGGTCATCGAACAGACGGGGCGCGGCGAACGGGCGTTCGACATATTCTCCCGGCTGCTCAAGGAGCGGATCATTTTTATCGGCACGCCGATCAACGATGAAATCAGCAACCTTGTGATCGCCCAGATGCTCTTTCTGCAGAGCGAGGATGCGGACAAGGACATCAACCTGTACATCAACTCGCCCGGCGGGTCGGTGACCGCCGGACTGGCCATTTACGACACGATGCAGTTTGTGAAATGCAACGTGGTGACCTATTGCGTGGGCCAGGCCGCCAGCATGGGCGCTGTGCTCCTCGCCGCCGGCGCTGCCGGCAAGCGGTACGCATTGCCCAACGCGCGGATCATGATTCACCAGCCGTGGGGCGGGGCCCAGGGCCAGGCCGCCGATATCAGCATTCAGGCCAAGGAAATTCTCCGGCTGCGCGACCGTTTGAATGAAATTCTGGCCCATCACACCGGCAAGAACGTAGAGGACATCACCAAGGCCACCGACCGGGATTTCTTCATGTCGGCAGAGGAATCCAAGGCGTTCGGGCTGGTCGACAGCGTGCTCGAATCGAAACCGTCCGACAAGAAATCCAAGGAATCATCGTGAGCCGCACGGACAACCCGAAGTGTTCGTTCTGCGGGAAAGCCCAGTCGGAAGTGGAGCGGCTGATTGCCGGGCCAGGAGTCCATATCTGCGATCAGTGCGTGGACCTTTGCGGTTCGCTGCTGAACCGTGAGCAATCGGGCAACCGGGAACCGCGTAAAGGCGGCAGCAAGGCCGGCTCGCGGGTGGATGTGCCCAAGCCTCACCGGCTCAAGGAAATGCTGGACGAGTATGTGGTCGGACAGGACTACGCGAAGAAGGTGCTGTCGGTCGCGGTACACAACCACTACAAGCGAGTGCGCGGCGCAAAGCTGTCCGGGACCCACGACGAGCTGAACCAGGTACGGATCGAGAAGAGCAATGTGATGCTGATCGGACCCACCGGGTGCGGGAAGACGCTGCTGGCCCGGACCCTCGCCGAGATCCTCGATGTCCCGTTCAGTGTCTCCGACGCGACCACCCTGACCGAAGCGGGCTATGTGGGCGAGGATGTGGAGAACATTCTGCTTCGTCTTCTGCAGGCGGCGGATTTTGACGCCGCTCGCGCGGAAACCGGGATTATTTACATCGATGAAATCGATAAGATCAGCCGCAAGAGCGACAATCCCTCGATCACCCGCGATGTATCCGGGGAAGGGGTTCAGCAAGCCCTGCTGAAGATTCTTGAAGGCACGGTTGCCAGTGTGCCGCCCCAGGGCGGACGCAAGCATCCCCAGCAGGAATACATCAAGATCAACACCGAGAATATTCTCTTCATCTGCGGCGGGGCGTTCATCGGTCTCGAAAAGATCATGAAGCGGCGCCTCGGTTCCTCGGCCATCGGCTATCATTTCGACCGCAACGCAACCGAGCGGCATCAGGGCGGCATACGGGTGGAACCGGAGGACCTGGTATCCTTTGGCTTGATCCCCGAGTTTATCGGCCGTATTCCCGTCGCCTGTATGCTCGACGCCCTCACGGAGGATGATTTGGTCCGTATCCTGACCGAGCCGCGTCACTCAATGGTCAAACAGTATGCAAAGCTGCTGGCCATGGAGGGTGTGAACCTGTCCTTCACCGATACCGCGCTGCGTGAGCTCGCGCGGATCGCCATGATGAAAGGAACCGGCGCCCGCGGACTCCGTTCAATCCTTGAACATGTCATGCTCGACATCATGTACGAGATTCCGATGCGGGATGATGTGAAAGAGGATATCCGGATCACCAAGGCTACGGTGCAGGGGCATCGGGCATCCCTCGGCCTCGATGAATCGCTGAAGATCGCCTGAGCCAGCGGAGACACGAATCGGTGAAGATCACGACGACCGGCGGGAAGAGCATCCGGCGGTTGGGGCTATGCCGCTGTATTCTCCTTGCGGTTGTGTTGTCGGCCTGGTCGGCATCGGCCCGCGTGGTGGACATAACCATTGTTCATACCACGGACCTGCACGGTCATCTGTTGCCCACGGCGGACTACGATGGCGTCGCCGATGTCGGCGGATTTCTCCGGGTGGCCTCGCGGATCGAGGAGCTGCGCCGGCAGGATCCGGATCTTCTCCTCGTGGATTGCGGGGACCTTTTCCAGGGGAGCCCCGCGAGTTATCTCGATGGCGGGCGGGTCATGATGGATGCCCTGGATGTGATGAAGTACGATGCATGGACGCTGGGCAACCATGAGTTTGACTGGGGAATCGAGCAGTTGGCCGAACTTCAGGAACAGACCGACACGCCCATCCTGGCCGCCAATATCTATGTGAAGCCCGGCGAAAAAGACCTTCTGCCCCGGATCCGGCCGTTCCGGGTGGTCGAACGAAAAGGCCTGCGTATCGCCGTGATCGGGCTGATCACCCCCGGCGTGCCAAGCTGGTCGCGGCCTCACCTGATTCACCACACCCTGTTTGCCGATCCGGTGGAATCCCTTGCGAAGCTGATGCCGGCGGTTCGGGAAGCCCGGCCGGATCTCATCATCCTGACCACCCACCAGGGATACAAACGGTACGGCGATGATCACGCCAATCATGTCGGCGCGATCGCCCGGGCCTTTCCGGACATTGATGTCATCATCGGCGGACACACCCACGAGCCGGTTGGCGAAGCACGAATCGGGGATGTCCTGTATACCCAGGCCGGATACCACGGCATCTGGGTCGGTATCGCCTCCATCACCTATGACACGGTCCGTGACCGGGTAATCGGTAAACAGGCGAGGGTGGAACGGATGGACGCTTCGGTGCCCTTCCATCCGGAACTCCACAAACGCTGGGAGCCGCTGCTGACCCGGACCCGGGCGTATCTGGATGAGCCGGTGGGGCGGGCGGAGGATGTCCTGAAAGCGGAGCTGGATTCACTCGGTCAATCGCCGGTTCAGCAATTGATTTGCCGCGCGATCGCCGACGCATCGGGAGCGGACATCGTGATTCACGGAACCTTGTCCGATGCTTCGGTCAAGCCGGGACCGTTGACCCGGGAGGATGTCTGGGAGATTGTACCGTACGAAAACACCATCGGGGTTGCTCATCTTCTGCCCTCGGAGATTGCGGAGATTCTCGAGGAAACACTCGGGCCAACCCGCTCGTACCGGCGGATGGGTGCGTATGGCTGTATGTTTGACATCACCCGGGACAGTGATGGCGCTCATGTGGACCACTTGCGGGGTCATGACGGCGAGCCGCTTCATGCCCGCAAACGTTACAAGGTTGCTTTCAACAGTTATGCTCTCGCGTCCGGCGGCACCCGGTTTCCGGTACTTCGCCGGATTGTTGACCGTCCGGAGTCCCGACTCGACATGATCGATGCCGATACGCGCCATGCCGTGGAGACGTGGATCCGGAAGCAGAAAGTGGTGTCTCTCGATACCCTGGACCTTGCTGAACCGGTGGCGCCATGACGGATCACGACGCATGGCTGGAGACAGGTGAACCGGCGGCCTGGGAGAAACCTCTCCGTATCCTGGTGTTCCTGCATGCCCTGTTTCTTCCGGTGTCCATCGCTCTCGGCCAGCTTCCGGCGTATCCCCTTGCCCTGATCGGGCTGGGATTGATGGTCGCGGGGCGCCTTCGCCCGAAACGGGGCACACCGTTTCTTCGTTTCATTCTCCTGTTCCTGGCGGCGGTGGCCGCGGCTTCGGCCCTCGGGGTTCGTCCGGTCCATTCGCTGTTGAAGATGGACCGATTCGTGTTGCTGGCACTGATCCCGGTCATGGCGGTGGTGATCCGCACCCCCGATGACCTGCGCGGTGTTGTCCGCTGGCTGGTGATTGGCATTACATTGAAAGCGGCGTATGACCTTGTACGGTTTCCGGTGGAGATCAACCTCGGTTCCAGCCTGTTCGAAGCCGGGAATATGCGGGATCCCCAGTTCTACTCCGCCGGCCTGCTGCTCCTGCTGGGTATGGTGGGGGGCCGTCGCTGGTCGCTTCGATATCCCCCGGTCACGGTGGCCCTGATCCTGATGGGTCTGGCCCTGCTCCTGCATTTCAAGCGAGGGGCGTGGATATCGTTCTTTGGTGCGGTCATCCTGATGTCGGTTCTGTTGCGAAGCCGAAAGCCGTTCGTGGCCGTTTGCCTGGTGTTTCTGCTGGGACTCACCCTCAGCCCGGTCCGTGAACGCATCGGCATGATCAGCCAGGAATTCACCGGGGAGTTCGGCGGGCGCTATGAATTGTGGACCCAGGCCGCTCCCGTCCTGATCGCCGGACACCCGCAAGGCATGGGATGGAAGGCGATGACCTATGAGGATCTCCTCCCTCTCTGCGAATATGTTCAACCGGGACTGAATCATCTCCACAACAATATCCTGCAGATCCTCGCCGAAACCGGATGGGCCGGCGCCGTCATCTGGGTCCTGTGGATGGGGTGGGTTCTGATTCTGGCCTATCGCCTGGCCCGACGGGCAACCGGCGACGATCCGGATTTACAAGCGATAGGTGTCGGGGTTTTCGGTGCTTTCTCGGCCCTGCTGATCAACGGACTTGTGGAGTATAATTTTGGTGATTCAGAGATCTTCATGCTCATGAATCTGCTGATGGGTATGCTTGCCGCATCCATCATCATGATGAGGCGAGTGTCCGAACCCGCTCCGCACTGATTCCCTGTATCTGCACAACCTTGTCACGGGATGTCTCTCCCTGGATCAACGACACCGCTGATTTCGGAACATGCAGCTGCCCGGCAAGGAAATCCACGAGGGCCTTGTTTGCCTTGCCGTCGACCGGCGGCGCCTGAAGACGGATCTTGAGCGCATCCCCGTGCGTCCCGTCCACCCGTGTTCGGGATGCGCGGGGAATGACCCTCAGGCGAAGGGTTACACCTTCGGCGCACGTATTCAGCCAGCTCACACCCGACACCCCGGTATGGCCGGTTTCCTGGTTGGCCTGCGACCGGCCCTGCTATACATTCGTTTCGTCATGGATCAGTTCAATCTATTCCTGTTCACCGCGGCGGAAAATCCTTTTTTCTTTCTGTCGTGGATCCTGATCATCACGTTTTCCATCTGTGTTCACGAGTACGCCCATGCCTGGATGGCGTTGCGCAAAGGTGATGATACCGCGGCCTCGCAGGGGCACCTCTCGCTGAATCCCCTGGTTCAGATGGGGCCCTCATCGCTGATTCTGCTGCTGATGGTGGGTATCGCCTGGGGGGCGGTACCGGTGGATGTCCGGCGTATGCGGGGCCGGTCCGCGGCCGCCCAGGTTGCCCTGGCCGGACCGGTCGCCAACCTGCTGCTTGCCGCAGCCTCCTCGTTGATCCTTGTGGTCATTCACACGATCTCCGCCTGGGTGGATGTGCCGACCCATGCCCTGCGGTTTTTTGATCATGCCGCCGCCGCCAACGCGTTGCTGTTCCTGTTCAACATGCTTCCCGTTCCCATGTTCGATGGCTGGACGGTGGCTTCCCTGTTTGTTCCCGCCATGAACCGGGTGGATATGCGGCAGGCCGGCAATATTTCCTGGATGCTGATTCTCGTGGTGTGGATGACCCCGGTGGGTGACTGGCTGTGGCAGGGCGGGTTCCGGATTGCCGATACCATGACCATGGGGTGGTTATCGTTTGTTCAGCTTTTCGTGTAGCGTCAGTCGCAGGCCGTGGGAGGTCCGCTGGGCCGATGACATTTCTTTTACAATTGTTTTACCCCGTGCTGACAACCGCGGGGCCGGTTCCCGGTTGAATGGTGACGGAGCTCCGGTGTTCGGTGCTTCCGGAACAAAACCAACCAACCGGGAGATATGGAAATGAAGATGCAGTTGAGTCAATGGATAGCCGGCTGCTGGCTGGCTGCGGCCGCCACGGGTTTGGGAGCCCTGCCGCCGGTCGAATGCCGCGTGGAGCTGGACCGGGGTGTTCTGCCCGCGGGGCAGGAGCAGACCGCCGTCATCAAGGTGACCCTCGAACCGCCGGACGCGCCGCGGGAGGAAGCCCGCCCGCCGGTCAACCTGTGCCTGGTCCTCGACCGGTCCGGTTCGATGTCGGGGTCGAAGATCGCAAACGCCCGTGATGCCGCGGTGGAGGCGCTGCGAAGGCTCGGTCCCAAGGATATGTTCTCGATGGTGATCTATGACCACCAGGTGGAGACGATTGTACCGGCCCAGGCTGCCTCCAATGTTGAATGGATCGAAGGCCGTATCCGCTCGATCCGTCCCGGCGGAAATACCGCGCTGTACGGCGGCGTCAGCCAGGGCGTGGCGGAAATCCGGAAGCATCTCAACGACGGCTATGTGAACCGGGTCATTCTGCTCTCCGACGGCATCGCCAACGTCGGGCCCAGCTCGCCGTCCGATCTCGGGCGGCTCGGTGCATCCCTGATGAAGGAGGGGGTGTCGGTTACCACCGTGGGCCTGGGGACGGATTATAACGAGGACCTCATGACCCTTCTCGCCCAGGCCAGCGACGGCAACACCTATTTCGTCGAGTCGGCGGTCGATCTCCCCCGCATTTTCGGGGCCGAGCTGGGCGACGTCCTGACCGTAGTGGCCAAGAAGGTGGAGCTGGACATCGAATTCTCCAACGGTGTCCGGCCCGTCCGCATCATCGGGCGTGACGGACGGCTGAAAGAAGACGGGGTGGAGATTCAGCTTAACCAGTTGTATGGAGGACAGCAGAAATATGCTCTGGTCGAAGTTACGATTCCTGCGGGATCGCCGGAGGACACCTACGATATCGCCCGGGCCAGGGTGACCTACGAGGATAGCCGCACGAGCGAATCCGTATCGTCAGACGGCAAGGCGTCTGTCGGCTTCTCCCGTGACGCGCGGGAGGTGCGGGAGAACGCCAATCGTGCAGTCCAATCCGCATGGATTCAGAACGAGATTGCGGTCGCGAAAGATGAGACCGTCTCCCTTATGGACGACAATCGCCCCGCCGCCGCCGTAGACAACCTTCAAAGGGTCGGCCAAAAGTTATCATCCTATGCCGATCAATATAAATTGGATCTGGAGGTTCAGGAGGATGCCAGCCAGTTGCTGCGGGAAGCTGAGGAGCTTGAGGCGGACGGGATGGATAAGGTGAAACGGAAACGCTTCCGGACCGACAGTTACCAGCAGCGAAACCAGCAGATGAGCCAGTGAGAGGGATGAACACAAACGTCTCCATGATCGTGAATGCAACCGGCGCCCGACGGCGCCGGTTGCTTCCGCAGCCGCTTCCGTCATGGTAAGATCCTGATGGATGAAAATCCGTACCGTCATCCTGGTCTGGCTGATGATCCCCCTTCCGACGATCGTGCTCGGTTGGGTAGCGATCCGGCTCCTCCGCTTTGAAGAGCAGCGGTTGCGGATGGTTGCGGAATCCTCGATGCGGGCGGAAATCCATACCATTGTCGATTCGGTATCCTCGGCCATGGACGATGTGAAGCGGGGTATCATGGACCGGCTTGTGGATATTGAGACATCCACGCTCCCCGGATCGCTCGCGAGCTGGGAGCGGGACAATCCTTTAATCCGCAATGTGTTTGTGGTGCAGGGCGACCGGGATGTCATCTATCCTCCGTCGGATGCGATGACGGGTGAGCAATCGTCCTTTCTCATGCGGTATGATGCTCTGTTGACCGGCCGCAGCCCATGGACCCAGCCGGAATCGGAAACCCGCGCCTTGCCGCCGCAGGATGTTCAGCAGGCCGAAGTTCCGCAGCGGTCCGTATCCTCTTTGCGGCGGGAGTTCAAGGGGTTGGTCGAGGAAAGCTTTGCCAAGGTTCCCGCGCCGGTTGCCACCCCGCGTCCGATGGCGCAATCAGCATCGAAGCCGCAGGGTTCCGGGGCCGCCGGGTGGAGCGGGGGCATGATGGATATGGACGCCCCTCCGATCGCGTCGGGGTGGATCCCCTGGTTTTCCGACAACCGGCTGCACCTGCTGGGCTGGGTCCGGAAAGACGGGTACCGGTATGGCGCGGAGTTGGAAATGATGGCGCTGCTGTCGCGGATCATTGCGTTCCTTCCCGATCCGGCCAACCGCGAGCTGGCCTATGCGCTGGTCGACGGGGAGAACAATGTGCTCCACCAGACCGGGCATCTGGACATCGTGGAGGAAGGACAGGTGGTGATGGATATCCCGGCGGGTGTCGATCTGCCGCACTGGACGTTCCGGGTATACAGCCGGGATGGGCAACTGGGTTCCACCGGCCGGGTATGGCAGGCGGTGTATGGCTCCCTCGTGGTGGTTCTCCTCATGATTGCCGCGGCCGGCAGTCTTCTGCTGGTTGTATGGGTCACGCGGGCCCGCCGCGATGCCATGCAGAAAACGACCTTCGTGTCAAATGTATCCCATGAGCTGAAGACCCCGCTTACCTCGATCCGGATGTATGCGGAGTTGCTGGGGGATGGACGAGTCGCCGATGAAACGAAGAAGCAGGCCTACCTGCAGACGATCATGGATGAGAGCCGTCGCCTGACCCGCCTCGTGAACAACGTTCTTGATTTCAGCCGGCTCGAACAGAGCCGCAAGAAGGTCCGACCGGAAACGATGTCCCTCGGGGAAACTGTCCGGGGGATTCTCAATACCTATCTCATTCACACCTCCGGGACTGAAATACCGTTTCGGGTGAACAGTCATGATCCGGTCGTGGATGGCGATCGCGATGCTCTGGAGCAAATCCTGGTCAACCTCCTCGACAACGCCGCGAAGTATGCGGCGGAGGGCGGGTCACCTGATGTCGAGGTGGATACCGAGGGCCGGTTCGGCGTGGTGCGGGTGCGGGACCGTGGGCCCGGCATCGGCCGCCGGCACCGGCGTAAAATATTCGACAGTTTCTACCGGATCGATAACAGCCTGACCGCGACCTCCCCGGGGAGCGGTCTCGGATTAAGCATCGCCCGCCGCCTCGCCCGGGCGAACGGGGGCGACCTGGTTTTTGAGACCCGGAAGGGGGGCGGGTCGGTGTTTACGCTGACCATGCCACTGCATGAACCGGTAAAGGAAGGTGCAACATGAGTGTGCGGATCCTGCTGGCCGAAGATGACGTCGCCATTCGAAACGGGCTGGTGGATACCCTGGAGTCCGAGGGTTATGACGTAGTGGCGGCGGCGGACGGCCGGGCGGCGATTGACCGGTGGAATGCGTCGACCTTTGATATGGTCATTCTCGATGTCATGATGCCCTCGGTCAACGGGTATGACGTCTGCCGGACCATTCGAAAGAAAGACGAACAGGTCCCCATCCTGATGCTGACCGCCAAGGGCGAAGAATTGGATAAGGTCGTGGGACTTGAGCTGGGCGCCGATGACTATGTCACGAAACCCTTTGGTATTCATGAACTGCTGGCCCGCGTCGCGGCCCTGCTGCGGCGCTCCCGGGCTCGCAGCCGGGATGAGCAGGACGGAGAGGACCCGGAACAATTTCCATTTGCAGGAGGGGAGGTGGATGGAAAGTCGTTTCATTTCCGTCGCGCCGGGCAGGAGTACCCGTTGACCCGCCGCGAACTTTCCCTTCTGCAGTTGTTTCACCGGCATCCCGGCGAGGTGTTGAGCCGGGACCGTTTGTTGAATCATGCCTGGGGTGTGGAATACTACGGCACCACCCGCACTCTTGATCAGCATATCGCCCAGCTACGGAAGAAAATCGAACCCGGCGAAGCGGGGGATCCCGTATACATACACACCGTCTACGGCGTGGGCTACCGGTACCATCCTGCGGACGGGTAACCCGTTGGCCAGCGGCCTCTTTCAAAGTTTGCCAACATCCGGTTTCCCGGTGTATACTTCCGGTGTACCCGTGCAGGGCAGGAGGTAATCATGAGCAAGGAAGTCACGCTGGTTCGCGATATCATGACAACAACGCTGTATACGCTGAAGCCGGATACGCCGATCCTGGCCGCGATCAGCATGTTGTTGAAAAACCGTATCTCCGGTGCACCGGTCATTGACAACACCGGAGCACTGGTCGGGATCCTCTCGGAAAAGGATTGTCTCCGCATCTTCGCCAACGAAGCATTCTTCTCCCAGAACGCCGGCGGCGAGGTGAAGGAGTACATGACAAAGAACGTCACAACTATTGACCCGGACGATGAGGTGTTCAAAGTCGCGGAAATGTTCCTGAAAAACCACTTCCGCCGCTTGCCAGTTCTGGAGGACGGCAAGGTTGTCGGCCAGGTCAGCCGCCGGGACATCCTGGTGGAAAGCCTCCGGATGGTTGAAGAATCTCCGGTGAAGAAACAGTGGACCGATGCCAAGTATATCACCGAGGAAATCAAGGCCGTCCTCGGAAATAACAGCGGCAGCGGAATCTGATTCCGGACCACGGTGTCACTTTTCTGCGGATGACGGGCCGATCTTTTTTCGGTTGCCAGATCCATTGTCTTCCCTCACAGTGCCGCCCGTGATACGAAATTATCAAAAGCTTGTGAGCCTGGTCATGCTGGCGCTTTGGGTGGGTGCGACCTGCCTGTCGTTCCAGCATCTTCAGCATCACCATCACCATCATCATGCTTCAAGCGGCTCTTGCGGCGATGATACCCCGGTTCAGCAGGACGGAACTCACGCGTCCTGTGCCATCTGCCAGTTTCATACCGTTGCCGCTCACGGCTGGTATGCGTCGGTCTCACTTCTTCCCGAACGTCACGAATGCATCGCTCCGGTGATCGACCCGGGGGATCGTGATGTCCGTCCCGGCAATCCTGCCATGGTCCGCTCCCGCGGGCCTCCTGCCTGATTCCGTCATTCATTCAGTTGGAAAGTCCATGATGCCGCCTGACCGATTGTCGGGCCGGTACGTCCATGGCATGGAATCAATCGTTAGCAGGAGTATGAAAATTGAAAAAATATTTGATGTATGCAGCCGCCGGACTGTTGTTTCCGGCCTTGATCGCCCTCGCGGATGAAACCCCGGCCGCCCCCGCCTATTCGGGCATGGCCTCGGTTGCGGAGTTACCTGAAGTCAGCATCATTGTTGATATCAAGGCGGACTTCACCGATGTGGAAGATGACCCGAATGATGAAAAGTTGCGCGTGGAAGAAGCCGAACTCGCGTTGAGCGGTTATGTGTATCCATCCCTGCGCGGTGACTTTATCGCCGCGTTGGAGCAGGAGTATGAAGCCGATGGCGGAACCGGAACCGAGATTGATGTTGAAGAGGCCTATCTCTCGTTTCTTGATCTGCCCCTCGACCTTTCGGCAACCGTGGGCCGACGGCTGATTCCGATCGGCCGCACCAATCCGGTTCACCCCCATCACTGGCGCTTTTCCGATACACCTCTCCCGCTGGAGAATCTGTTCGGGGATCACCCGTGGTATGACGACGGGGTGGAGTTGAGCTGGCTGGTTCCGGCCGGCGATGTCTACCTGAAGGTGTCTGCAGGTGTCTGGAACGGTCGGAGTCTGGCCCATGATCATGGGCATGATGAAGATGTTCATGACGATCATGCGGAAGAGGATCATGACCACGACGGGGATGCTGAACATGAAGACGAGGCGGATCACGACCATGAAGAGCACGAGCACGGTTCGTTCGGCGAGGACGTGATCGCATGGGACGGCCATGTCTTTACCGGCCGTATCTTTGCCGATCTGCCGGCCGGCGAACGGCTGGGCCTCCAGCTCGGCGGGTCGGTCGCGGCGGATGAAGGCGGTAACATGCTTCAGGCCGGGGACATCACCCTGTTGATGCGCTGGCCGGACAGCTACCGCCGGCTGATTCTCCAGGCGGAAGCGTTCCGTTTTGAAGAGGATGAAACCGGCGCCGATCCCTTCGGATGGTTTGCCCAGATGACCTACGCACCGGGTAAATTCTGGGAATTCGGCGGCCGTTACGATTGGACCGAGCTGCTGGCCGATCCGGACGAGGATGGCTGGGCGGCCGCGGGTTTCCTCACCCGCTACCTGACCCACACCACCTACCTGCGGGGGCAGTACCGGTACTCGGAGATTGAAGATGTCGAAGAGAACCTCTTCACCCTTCAGCTCGTCTGGGGCATCGGACCGCATTCCCACCGTCTTCAGGACTGAACAAATGCCGGTTCCTCGCCGGAACGGGTTGCGGCCCGTTCCGGCATCGGAGCTGGGAGAGGAGATCATCATGAAACGAAGACTGCTGGGGTCGTTGACCCTGATACTGCTTGCTGCGTTCGGTTCGGTCCGGGCTGATAAGGTACATGTTGTCGCATCGATGCTGGATATGGCCGACTTTGCAACGCAGATCGGCGGCGAGCATGTTGATGTCACGCCGATTCTCAAAGGCCGCTATGATCCCCATATGTATGAGCCGCGGCCGGGGGAGGTGCTGGCGTTACGGCGGGCGGATCTGCTGATCGTGTCCGGCATGGAACTCGATGCGTTCATGCCGGGGATGATCGATGCCGCGCGCAATCCCAACATCCGCTTCGGTGCTCCCGGATTTGTCGATCCATCCCTTGGGATTGAAGCCCTGGATGTGCCCGAGGGCCGGATTACCGGAGACATGGGGGACGTGCACCCCTTCGGCAATCCGCACTATTGGTACAGCGAGGAACATGTCGCCAGGGTCTGCGAGGCCATCACCGAGGGCCTGAGCCGGGTGGACCCTGAAAACCGTTCGGCGTATCAGGCCAACCGGGATGCCTACCTGGATCGGGTCCATGAAACGTTCGGCCGGCTCCGGAAGCAGATGGAACCGCACCGCGGCGTTCCGGTGATTCAGTACCATGCGTCCTGGGACTATGTCTGCCGGACGTTCGGCCTCGACCTGGTCGGCATGGTGGAAACCAAACCGGGGATTCCCCCGACCCCCGGTCACCTGGCCGGGCTGGTGGAGCGGATCCGGGAGACCGGAGCCCGGTTGATCCTCGCCGAACCCTACTACCCACGGAAACCCATGGAACTGCTTGAGGAGCAAACCGGTATTCAGCCGCTGATTCTCCCGCTGTTTCTCGGCGGACCTCCCGGGTTCGAGGACTACCTTGATAATCTTTCCTACATCGTGGAACGGATCGACAAGGCCCTGTCGGGACAAGGGTCGGAATGAATGTCGGCTCTACATCCACCGGTACGGATGCCCTGGCTGTGTTGACCCGGGTCAGCGCGGGCTATGGGCGGAACGTACCGGTGGTGTCGGGCGTGGACTGGGCGCTGCGCCGCGGAGAAGCGTGGGGTGTGATCGGCGCGAACGGGTCCGGAAAGACCACGCTGATCCGGACTCTCATGGGTTTGCTCAAGCCCAGCGAGGGTGAATGCCGGGTTCATCGCAACATCCGGTTTGGCTATGTAAAACAGCGGGACGGGCTGCATGATCTGTTCCCGTTTACGGTGCGGGAGATGGTCGACATGGGGCGCATGAGGGGCCGTCGACTGCCTTCGGACCGGGATGACCGAATGGGGCAGGCACTGGAAACAACCGGACTCGTCGGGATTGCCGACATGCCGGTGCGGGAACTTTCCGGCGGCCAGAAGCAGCGGGTTCTGATCGCCCGCGCCCTGGTATCGCGTCCGGATGTTCTCGTCCTTGATGAACCGACCAATGATATGGATGTCGCCGGGGAACAGGCGATCCTCGGCTTGATCACCCGCATACGGGCCGAAACAGGATGCGCCGTACTCATGGTCAGCCATCTCCTTCACGCGGTCCTACAGATTTCGGAACAGCTCCTGATTGTGCATGAAGGAACGGTCCACACCCATGCGCGGGACGAGGCTGTGCACAAGGACCTTCTATCGTCTCGCTACGGTATACCGGTCACCATCCGGCCCGGATCGGGTGGCGGGCTTTCGGTGGAAGCGATACCCGGCGGAGGCGGAGGGGTATGAGTCTGTTTACCGATCCTTTTCTGTGGACCGCTCTCTCCGTCGGCGTGTTGGGCGCTGTGCTCTGTACGTTGGCCGGCCGGTTTGTCCTGATGAGGGGGATGACGTTTGTCAGCATCGCGTTGGCCGAAGCCGCGGCAGCGGGTGCGGCACTCGGTATGCTGATTCACATGCCGCCGGACATCGCGGCGATTGTCGCGGTGCTGGGCGCCATCATTCTCTTTCGTCACCGGGGGCGGGCCGGGGACGGCGCCATTGGCATCCTGTATGCCGGTGCGGCGGCGGTGACGCTGATGATTATCAGCCTGCATCCCCGCCTTGAAGCCTCGGGCGTGGATTTGCTCGCCGGCAACCTGTTGTATAGCACGGTTCGGGACGGATGGTTCATGGCCGGGGCATTTGCGGTCATTGCCCCGGTGCATATTCTCTATCGCAAAGCTTTCCTGTTTACCGCGATCGATCCGGACACCGCGCGGACCCAGGGGTTGCCGGCCCGGGTCTGGGAGGTATTGCTGATGGTGACCATCGGCCTTTCAATCGCGGTGACCATCAAGCTCGCCGGGGTTCTATATGTCTTTGCCGCGATGATCATACCGGTCATGGCGGCCTTACGCATGGCGAACCGGGTCCGGTCCGTGACCCTGGTCTCGTTGGTGGTATCGGTCGGGGGTGTTCTGGCTGGTTTTTCCGCTTCGGTGGAGTGGAATCTTCCGACCTCACCGGCGGTCATCCTTGCCTGGTGCTCCGTCTACCTCATCGCCCGAATCGTGAGCCGGCGCAGCGCTTGAGCCGGCCTTCCGGTCATGGTTTCCCCGATGACCCTTTCAGGCACGGTCCAATCCGCCGATAAACGGAAAACCATTGCCGGTGTGTTTCCTTTTCGTGTAGGTTTGATGCGGTTTTGCGCCGTTCCGGCGCATGGTACGAACGAAAGGAAATGAGGTAGGATTCATGAGTGAAACCCCTGTCAGTCACACCCGCAACATCGTACTCCTCGGCCATTCCGGCGCCGGAAAGACCACGCTGGTCGATGCCATTTTACACAAGACCGGAATCAACGACCGCCTGGGACTGACATCGGAAGGAAACTCCGCCGCGGATTGGACGGAGGAGGAAAAAGACCGGAAGATCACCATCTGGGCCAAACCGTTCCGGGTGAACTACACGACCAAGGACGGGGAGAAGCTGAAGCTGACGATTCTCGACACCCCCGGTTATATCGATTTTCAGGGTCAGACGGTCGCTGCGGCGTCCGTGGCCGACGCGGCCCTGATCGTGGTCGATGCCGCTGCCGGTATTCAGATCGGCTCGGTCAAGGCATGGAAGCTGTGCGAGAAGCTGAACCTTCCCTGCGGCATCGTGATTACCGGTCTCGACAAGGACAACGTGGATTTTGAGTCGGTGCTCTCCAGCCTTCAGGCCACATGGGACCGGAAGTGTGTGCCGGTTGAACTGCCCACGCATGACCGGCATGCCATCGTGGATATTCTCGCGCAGAAAAAGATTCCTGATGAGCTCGCGGAAGAAGCGGAGCAGGCGATGGGCGAGCTTGAAGAGGATGCTGCGGAAGAGGATGACAATCTCCTCGAAAAGTATCTCGGCGGGGAACATCTCACCCCTGAGGAGTTGAAACAGGGTTTGCGTCTGGCTCTACAGCACCGCCATTTCTTTCCCGTGTTCGAGACCGAAGTGTTGGAAGGGGTTGGGGTCAGCGAGCTGCTCGATGAGGTCTACCGCCTGTTCCCGTCTCCCGCCGATTGTCCGGTCAAGGATGAGAACGGCGAAGAGGTGCCGGCCGCCGCCGATGCCCCGTTTACCGGATTTGTCTGGCGGTCGGTGAACGATCCCTTTACCGGCCAACTGAATTTTATCCGGGTCTATGGGGGGACGCTCAACGCGGACAGTGAGTTCCTGAACGTCTCGACCGGACAGAAGGAAAAGAGCGGAACGATGCACGTGTATAACGGCCGCAAGGATGAAACGGTGTCCGCGGCCACTGCCGGGGACATCGTCGCCCTCGCCAAGCTCAAACACACGTCGGTCAATGACACCGTCGGCGCACCCGGCAGCACCCGGAAGCTTCCGCCGATCGACTTCCCTCACCCCGTCGTGGCCGTGGCGGTCACGCCGAAGACCTCGGGTGACGACGACAAGATCGGTGTGGGCCTGCAGCGGATTGCCGAAGAGGATCCGACGATCCGGGTGGAGCGCAATAGCGAAACCCACGAATTGATTCTCTCCGGCATGGGCGACACCCACATCGACATCGCGCTATCCCGGATGAAGAAGCGGAGCAATGTCGATGTGGATACCTCGACCCCGAAGATTGCCTACAAGGAAACGATCACCGGTCACGGCGAAGGTCATTACAAGCATAAGAAACAATCCGGCGGTCGTGGTCAGTACGGCGAGGTGTACCTGAAGGTCGACCCCCTGAATGATGGGGAGGAGGAATGGTTCGTCAACAGCATCGTCGGCGGCGCCATCCCCCGGAACTTCATTCCGGCCGTGGAAAAAGGATTGGTCGAGGGCATGGAGCGGGGCGTGCTGGCCGGTTATCCCGTGATCAAAACCAGGGTCACGGTGTATGACGGCTCCTACCACGATGTCGACTCCTCGGAAGTTGCGTTCAAGATTGCCGCTTCCCGGGCGCTCGGCGAAGGTACCCGGGCGGCGACTCCGGTCCTGCTTGAACCGATCATGAATGTCCGAATCATGGTGCCCGATCAGTTCATGGGCGATATCACCGGGGATCTGAACCATAAGCGCGGTCGTATCCTCGGGATGGACACCGAGGACGGCATGCAGGTCATCAATGCGGAGATTCCCCAGGCCGAGATTTTCCGGTATTCCTCGGAATTGCGGAGTATGACCCAGGGGCAGGGAACATTTGAGGCAACCTTCTCGAGATATGATATTGTACCTGCAAACATCGCGCAGAAGGTAATTGCGGAATCCGACCGCATCCGTCACGCGGACGAGGATTAAAGGAGTTGTATGGCCGGTCATAGCAAGTGGGCAAACATCAAACACAAGAAGGCCGCATCCGATGCGGTCAAAGGCAAGGTCTTCAGTAAAATGGCCAAGGAAATCATGGTCGCGGCCCGCACGGGCGGCGGCGACCCCTCGGCCAATATCACCCTTCGTTCATTGATCCAGAAGGCGAAGGGCGTGAACATGCCCAACGACAACATTGACCGGGCGATCAAGAAGGGCACCGGCGAGCTGGAAGGCGAGGCGGTCGAGGAAATCTTCTACGAAGGCTATGCATCGGGCGGGGTTTCGGTCATCGTGGCCTGCCTGAGTGATAACCGGAACCGGACCGCGGCCGATGTCCGGCATGTTTTTACCAAGCACAACGGCAACCTCGGCCAGCAGGGCAGCGTGACCCGCTCCTACAGTCGCAAAGGTCAGATCTTCATCCCGGCGGATAACATCGAGGAGGACAAGCTGCTTGAGGTGGTGCTGGAAGCGGGCGGCGAGGATGTGAAGAACGACGGCGAGTATTTCGAAGTTCTGACCGGTCCGTCGGAATACGGGGATGTGTTGGAAGCCCTCGAAGCCGCCGGCATCCCGGTGGACGAATCGGACGTGACGCTGCTTCCCGAAAGCATGATGCCGATTACCGACAAGGACCAGGCGGCATCGCTGGTGAAGTTTGTCGAGGCTCTCGAGGACCTGGATGACGTCCAGCATGTGTATTCGAATTTTGATATCAGTGATGAACTTCTGGATGAGGTAACGGAAGGATGACGCGTGCCGCCGGAGCTGCGGCATGAACGACCCGGCCCCTGGCCGGTCGGACCGGCCGCGTCTCGTTCTCGGCGTGGATACTGCCCTGAGGAAGACGGGCTATGGCATCGTCACCCGGGAAGGCCGGAGCCTGACCGCCCTCCGCTTTGGCTTGATCCGGATTCCCGCCAACCGTCCCCACTCGGTATGTCTGCAGGCGCTGCATGACGGCATCGGCGCGGTTCTCGAGGAGAACCGTCCCGATGAGGTGGCGATCGAGGGGGTGTTCTACTGCAAGAATGTACGGACCGCGCTGGCGCTCGGAGAAGCCCGCGGGGTGGTGATCGAGACCTGCGCCGCCGCGGGCATCCCGGTGTATGAACATGCACCACGGCGGGTAAAGCAGGCGGTTGTCGGTTACGGCAACGCCCACAAGTCACAGGTCGCGAGCATGGTCGCGCGCTTGCTCAACCTGGAATCCATTCCCAGCGAAGACGAAACCGACGCCCTCGGCCTCGCCATTTGTCATCTGCAGGCACGAGGGAATCCCGCCGGCACGGAGCTGAAGCCGTTGTAGCGCGGGGGGGAGACACGGACGGGCACGGGCACACGGACGGGCACGGACGAACACGGACGAACACGGACTGACACATATTTGAGGGAATCAAATCGTCCAGCCTCCCAAAGCTTCTCAATGCCGCCCGCGCGTCGGGTGTTGGTCCGTGCATGTCCGTGCCCGTCCGTGTGCCCGTGTCCGCCCGTGTCCCACCCCCACGGCACAAAAAAACGCGCGGACTGCGTTTGCGCCCGCGCGTTTTCATGAAGCCTCGGATCAGCTCTGGATGACTTTCTCGAGGTTGAGGATCACTTCGTCGGCCGTCACGTTGCTGGACGTGAAGATCTTGTCGAAGTTGGATTGGAGCTTCGTGTAAAGCCCGGCCCGTTCCACTGCTTCAACACCGATCAGGTCGGCAAGCGAGTCGAGGGAGGCGCCCTGACCGACGGCGATGTCCATGGCCACATGGTCCATGTTGTCCTGGATGAATTCACGGACCCGGGTGTCGGAAGCAAGACCGCTATGCGGTGCGCAGTCCAGGGTGCCGGACGTAATGCCGAACGTCTGGTTCCCGCAGATTCCATTCAGGAACGTTGCCGCGAGCTGAGACAGAATCGTGGGTTCCTGGTCGCCCAGGGCCATGGTTCCCAGACCGCACCCGCAGTTATCCCGGATGGTTTGCGCATTGACCGCGGCCCCGATCAGGCCGATCGATACGATGGCGATGAATTTCTTCAAGGTTCTCCTCCTATCGCTGAGTTCTTCGACCCTGCAACCGATGTGGCTGCAGATATAAGCCGGCGAACGTGCCGCGAGTATGATGAATGGCGCCGGTGTCTGCAAGTACTTTGGCAGGGGAATACATTCTGTGGAAGACATGTTACCGGTGCGGAATGGAGTCGTTGCATTTATCCCTCCCGGGGCGGCGAGACCTGCTGTAATCTATTGGTTCATGAAGCCGAGGAATGTGTTTTGTATGCTCATCCTGCTGACCGGGTCAGGTTGTGTCGGTGGTCTGTTTTATCATCCGATGCCGGTGCATGTGGATTCACCGCGCCGTCTCGGGCTGGTATGCGAGGATGTCTTCTTTCGCGGGGAGGATGACACCCTGCTCCACGGCTGGTTTCTTCCGGCCTCAAGCCACCCGGCCCGCGGGACGGTGGTGCATGTGCATGGCAACGCCCAGAACATCTCCACGCATTATCGCTATGTGGCATGGCTGGTGCGGGAAGGTTACCAGGTGTTTACCTTCGACTACCGCGGCTACGGACTTTCCGAAGGCCGTCCGGATCGCGCGGGCGTACTCGGGGATACCCGTGCGGCCATCCGGTATGCCGCGTCCCGGCCGGATGTGGATCCGGACAGGTTGATTGTCTTCGGCCAGAGCCTGGGCGGAGCAAATGCGGTGGCGGCGGTGGCGTCGATGGAGGCGCCGATCCCGCGGGCGGTCATCGTGGACTCGGCCTTTTATAGCTACCGGTCCATCGTGTCCGACAAGGTGGACCTGATCCCGGGACTCCGATGGCTGCGCGGACCTCTTTCGTGGGTGCTGATCGGCAATGAGGCAAGTCCGGGGCCGGTGATCGGCCGGCTCGCCCCGGTCCCGGTCATGATCCTCCACAGTGAGACCGACCCCATCGTCCCCGCGGAACATGGCCGGAGGCTGTATGAAGCTGCGGGTGAACCGAAAATATTCTGTAGGCTGCCCGGCGCCGGCCATGCCGCCGCCCTTGGTCCTCAGCGCGACGTCATGCGACCCGTCATCCTCATGTTCATCGAACAGGCCCTGGACGGCGGTATCCATGAAAAAGGCCTGAAATAGGGTGTGTGCTTTTGTTATCGCCGATAGGGCGGGGGACTGACGGATACGTCGTCTTCATCCAGGTGATGTTCACCGGCGTTTCGATTCATCGGCCGGGGGATGTTGAAGCCTTCAAACCCGGGAAATCCCTGAAAGCCTCCAAACCCTTGGCCGTGACGCCGTGCCTTCTCCTGTGCATCCTCCATCACCACGCCCCGTAACTCCATGCGTGCGGCCATGTAGACGAAGATGGCGATGAACACGAGCATGATATTGCTGAACAAACCGAAGATGCCGAGGCCGATGGCAAAGTACGTGCCGATCTTCACCGCGTGACGAGTCGCGCCGACCCGTCCCCGCTTGTTCATGATCAGCGCCCGGTACACCCGCCCGCCGTCCATCGGGAAACAGGGGATCAGGTTGAACAGGAACAGCGACAGGTTGACCACGCCGATCACCTCGACCGCAATAACCGCCGGGGGGTATCCGATCAGCGCGGGAAGCAGGTAAAAACCGGTGAACCCGAAGACAATCGCCAGCAACAGGCTGACCGCGGGACCGGCCACGGCGATCCAGAACTCATCCCGCGCCTTTTTCGGCGAGCGGGTCAGAAGGGCCACACCGCCGATCGGGGACAGGATGATGTCGCGCACACCGTACCCCCGGTCGATGGCGACCCAGGCATGGCCCAGCTCATGGAGGGCGACGCTGGTGAACAGGGCGATGGCCGTCACCCATCCCCACAGCACGTGCAGCTCCAGGCTGTCCGCGATGCGCAG
>JAUIHQ010000021.1 GCA_030432155.1 bacterium
CCTGCTCCCTGCGCAGGACGCGGTGACCGGACCGCTCAAAGTACAGGTCCAGTTCTTCCCGGTCGGCCCGGATGACCGCGGGCCGGGTGGTGACATGTTCTCTCGGGATCAACTCGAAGATGATGTTCCGCTCCCGTTCCAGCTCGTAGTATTTCCCGGCTTCGATCCCGAACTCATCGAGAAGGGCCTGCTCGATTTCTTTGAGGTGCCGGCGTTTTTCGTCGGCGATCCGGCTCAGGGCCGTCCGGGCCAGCGCGGGCGTGTAGTCCAACCGCATGGTGTCCCGAAGGGGAGGCATGATGACGACCCGGTTCCTCCGTTCATCGGGTGACCGGAGCGGTTCGGTGAGCGGCAGGATCCAATCGGCATGCCCGAGGGTGCGGGGTACCCCGGCAAGATCGCGAGCCGGGTCGATCAGCAACTGGGGCCGCCGCCCGTTGAGGGTGGCCAGCGCCTCGACCCTGACCTCCGCGGCGCCGGTCATCCGTTCGCTGTATACATCCCGCAGGTAATGTGCGAACTGGAGAATCATGTCGGGACGCGTCGCCATGCGGTAGGCCTGGCGCGGGGTCAGGTGACGGACCGGATCAATTTCATAGGTGCGACCGGTGGATGGGTCGGTGATTTCGAACCGGGTCCAACCCTGCTTGCTCCGCAGTTTCATCCGCCATGAGAACCGGTGGCCTTCCTCGGTCCATGCCACATCGCCGGGATACATCCAGTGTCGGAGCGGCATGACAACCTGGAACGACATGAAAATGACCGCGGCGATAAGAAGCCGGCGGGACAGGGGATGTACCGGTGACGATCCTCCGTTTGAGCGCGACGCATCCATCCACCTCGCCGCCCAGTCCGGAGCGAAGAACAAGGTGGTTGCGGCCAGCATCAGCCAGGGAAAGACGCCGATATCGAACAGCCAGAAGTTGCCCATGTGAAACAGAGCACTGAGGGCCACGCCGATGATCCGGGTGCGCGGCCAGAGCAGAAGGGGGACGATCAGGAGGTCGAACAGGATGCCGACGGTGCAAACCAGGAACACCATCGGCTCGGAGGCCATCCACGGTCCCAGCAGCGGGTAGTGAGTACGTCCCTCCAGCCACATCCGGACCGGTTCGCCGTGGAACCAATCCGCGTTCAGCTTGGCAATCGCACCGTAGACATAGACCACGGTGATCTGAGCGCGAAGCATCCACAGGTAGAACGAGGGCAGTCGGATGGCGGCCGCGACGCGTCCCCCTTTCACATCCAGAGACCAGCGCCGGTTTGCCGGCATGGCGATCATCAGCAGCGAGAGCAGGCAGATCAGGTAGTTGTGATTGAGGTAGGTGCTCTGGTCGAACAGGAACATCCAGGTGAATCCGGCAAAGAAGACCGGCATGGCGATGCGGTACCGCCAGCCCGCGGCAATCATCAACGCGGCTGCAGCAAGAACCACTACCAGGGCATACACCAGCGGTCCCGGCGGCGGCTCGGCCCAGGAAAAGCCGAAGTAGGTGAAATGAAACTCGGGGATGATGTAGAGGTAGCGAATGGCGCCGCCGGCGAGGAGGGCCAGCATGTCGATGAACATCAGCAGGCCGAAGGCGATGCGGAATACGGCCAGCGACGAGGTATCGACAGGATGCCTCACCCGTTCGCCCAGCCGGGAACCTATGCCGCGGATGCTGCTCACGGATGATGAATCCAGGCTGATGTGCCGTCCTCGTACCATTCCTTCTTCCAGACCGGCAGCCGGTGCTTGGTCTGATCGATGATGTAGCGGCAGGCATCGAAGGCTGCACCGCGGTGACTCGCCCCAACCGCAATGCACACCGCGATGTCGCCGGGAACCAGGTTGCCGGTCCGGTGGATGCCCGCAGCCCCGGTGATGCCGAACTGTTCCCCCGCCTCGTTTGCGATATCGCGGAAGGCATGAACGGCCAGCTCGGGAACGCCTTCATAATCGAGGCGCACGACGGTGCGCCCGTCGTTGATGTTGCGGACCACGCCCTCGAAAAGGACCACCGCGCCGGTACCGTCACCGGCTACCGCGCCGCGCAGGTCCCGCGGGGAAATGGGTTGGTCGGTCAGGCTGAACACATCATCCTCCGGCTGACGGCGGCATGAGGTAGACAACCCCGGTGTCCAGGGGGTCGCTCCAGTCGCGGAACGCCTGCGGGGTCCCGGCCCGGATCTGGTTGCGGTCCAGCTTGAGGTCGTGGCGGCCGGTCGCGGCTTCGAATACGTCGGCATAGGTGTCGCCATCGACGGGGATCGTTTCCGATCCCACGCCGGTCATGTCACGAAGGGCGCCCATGTAGTGGACTTCGACCGTTTTCATGCGGTTGGTTCCGGTTCGCCTGAGTTCAACATTGGGACACCCGAACAATATTCGTAATCGTAATCCTGCTCGTAATCGTAATCACTCTGCTGGCCCTGCGCAGTATTCTGCCGACGCTTCATGGACTCGACTGGCAGAGGTGCTGCGGATTAGCCCAACGAGCATCGAGACAATACGCACCAGAATGGCCTTGCCGGCATGGGCTGAGTCGATGCGCTTGTTCGCGACCAGGACATCGAGACACGCAGCACATTCCAGGGCAGAACCGCGTGCGATATCGAAGAATCGGCAGCGGTCGGCCGACGTGTACTTCCCGTTTCCCTCTGCAATGTTCAAGGGGATTGATGTTGAGGCCCTGTCCAGCTGATTATGGACTGCAAGACTCTTGGGAATGTCTCCCAGCAATTCATCCACCCAGGCAACAAAACCAATAGCATCCCGATACACATCCAGCTTTTCGTGATCAAAGTTTGTTTTCATGGGTACAGGGTAGTCAACCGCATTGGATGCGGTCGATTATGATTACGAGCAAGATTACGATTATGAGCAAATCTGCCGACGGGACACCCAGACTCAAATCTCAACCCAATGTTTATAGGGTTTTTTGAGCGTCATTCTCGCCAATGTAGAACTCAGGAAGACGGAAGACGTTGGTCAGGTTTTGGCGAGGCATGCTCGGATGTCGCGAATGTCCTGCTCGATTTGCCGGACCAGGTCGTCGTCCCGCTCGAATCGACGGTCGTCATTCCGGATAACGTCGATGAAGGAAACCGACATGCCGGTTTCATACAGATCGCCTTCGTAGTCCAGAAGGTGCACCTCAACCAGGGGTTCTTCATCCTGTTCGCGGGGGATATAGCCTGCGGCGTCGTAGGTTTGACCGCCGGTCCGGACCCGGCAGGCGTAGATTCCGCCGGATGGAATCAGGTCGTTGTCCGGTCGGACATTCGCCGTGGGGAAGCCGAGATTGCGGCCCCGCTTTCGACCGTGCCCCACGCTGCCGTCGATGGTGTACGGCCGGCCGAGCATCGAGTATGCATCCCGGAGACGACCCTGCAGCACCGCATCACGGATCCGGGTGCTGGAGATCATCGCGCCGTCATGCATGACCGGCGAGGGGACCGACACCTCGAAGCCTTTCTCCCTGGCCACAACCCGAAGCAGGTCGATATCTCCTGCCGCATCCCGGCCGAACCGCCAGTTGGAACCGACGATCATCAGGGTGAGGGTGGGTATGGCGAGGTGCAACCGGTCGAGAAAGTCCCCTGGCGGGGTGCGGGCAAATTCCGTGGTGAAGGGAAGAAAGAAACAACCGTCCGCCCCCTCCTGTTCAAAGCCGGCCAACCGCTGGTTGGCGGTTTGCAGGAGCGGGGGGGCCTGCTCCGGCCGCAGCACGCGCGCCGGATGACGATCGAAGGTCAGGACCCAGAAACTGCCTCCGCGCTTGCGCGCCTGCTCGCGGCCCTCGGCCAGCAGGCTCTGGTGACCGAGGTGGATGCCGTCGAACATGCCGGCCGCCAGCACGACCGGAGCCGATAGGGACAGTTCGTCAAGCGAATATCGGGTTTCCATCATCCACCGGGTTGATAGGCGGTCACGGTATGCATGGGAAGAATGCGGCGGTACAGGTCGCCCTCGGTACCGTCGAGGAGCTCATCGAGCGTTACCGCATCCTTGAGGTCGAACGATCCCGACCGTGTCCGGCGAAGTGCAGAGAGGTGGGCGCCGCAGCCCAGCTCTTCGCCGATGTCGGCGCAAAGCGTACGCACATAGGTGCCCTTGGTGCAGGTCAGCCGGAACGTCACATCGGGCGGCGTAAAGGTCAGAAGGGAAAAGTCGTACACATGAATCAGGCGAGGCTCGCGTTCCACCTCCTTGCCCTTGCGGGCCATCTTGTAGAGCGGAACGCCGTCTTTCTTGATGGCCGACACCATGGGCGGTGTCTGCATGACGTCGCCGGTCCATGCGCCGAACCGTTCCCGGACCGCTGCCTCGGTAACACCGGCAAACGGTCGTTCCGCGGTCGTGTCGCCTTCGGCATCCTGGGTGGTGGTGGCGATGCCCATGGTCATGGCGCCTTCGTAGGTCTTGTCGCTGCCCATGACGATGTTGGAAAGTTTGGTGCCCTTTCCGGTCAGGATGACCAGCAGGCCGGTGGCCATCGGGTCGAGGGTTCCGCCGTGGCCGACTTTCTTGATCCGGAACCGCCGGCGGATGGCGGCCACCACGTCGTGCGACGTCATACCGCCCGGTTTATCCACAAGAAGCACGCCGTCCCAGGGGTCGAATGTGCGAGGGGCGCCGGTGCCGCGGTGGGCAGGATTAGCTCCGTTCATCTCCCTCTTCCATGGTGTCGCCGCCGGGACCGTCCGCTTCGGCTTCAAGGTCGGCGAGGATGTGGAGGACGTGATCGCCCTGCTTGATCGAATCGTCGAGGATGAAGTTGAGGCGCGGCGTGTACCGCATCGTGATATTCCGGTTGATGATGCCCTGGATTTCCGTACGGTGGTCCCGGATCCGGTTCATCAGCGCCTGCTGCTGTTCATCGGACCCGGTGATCGAGACGTATACCCGCGCCTGATGAAGATCGCGGCTGGTCAGTACGCGGGTCACGGTGATCGCCGAGAGGTCGATGTCCGGTTCGTGAAGAATCTTGAACAGGCTCTGGGCGATCTCCTGCTTGAGTAGCTGGTTGATCCTGGAAATGCGATCCACGCTCATCGGTCATGCGTCCCGGTACGGGAACTATCCCCCTGGCGGTTACAGTTGCTGGACAATTTTCTCGACGTCGTAGAACTCGAGAACATCGCCGGCGACCAGATCGGTGAAGTTGTCGAGGCGGATACCGCACTCCTGACCTTCCCGAACCTCCGCCGCCTCGTTCTGGAACCGGCGCAGCGACGAGATGCGTCCTTCGTACAGCACATCCCCGCGGCGCTTGAGGCGAACCCGCGACTTGCTGTTGACCTTGCCCGATGAGACCACGCAGCCGGCGACCTTGCCCTTTTTGCTGCCGAGGTCGAACACCTGCTTGACGTCGGCCTGGCCGTGCACGGTTTCCCGAAGCACCGGTTCCAGCATGCCGGTCATGATGCTCTTCATCTCGTCCATCAGTTCGTAAATGATCGAGTAGTGGCGGATCTCGATTCCCTCGCGCTTGACCGCCGCGTTCACGCCGTTTTCTTTTCCGACGTTGAACCCGATGATCGTTGCCCGGGATGCCTTGGCCAGGAGGGTGTCGTTGACGGTGATGTTGCCGACGCCGGTGAGGATGATCCGGAGCTCCACCTTGTCGCTCTTGATGCCGTCGAGCATGTGGAGGATCGCCTCAAGCGAGCCCTGCACATCGGCCTTGATAATGACCGGCAGTTCCTTGACCTCGGCTTTGCCGGCCTGGGCCAGCAGGTCCTCGAGGGTCTGCTTCTTCGGTGCGCTTCCGCTGCGGGATTTCTCCAGCTCGGTTTCCTGCCGTTGCTCGTGGATTTCCTTCGCGAGTTTCTCCGACTCCACGACGGTGAATTCCGAGCCGGCGTCGGGGACGCCGCTGAGCCCCAGGACCTTGACCGCTTCCGAAGGCCCGGCTTCCTTGACCTTTTTGCCGGTGTGATCGACCAGCGCCTTCATCTTGCCCCAGTGCGGGCCGACCACGACCGGGTCTCCGGTCTTCAGGGTGCCGTTCCGGACGAGGAGTGTCGCGGTGGGGCCCATCCCGGTTTCAAGCTGGGCCTCGATGATGAAGCCCTTGGCATGGCGTTCGGGATTGGCTTTGAGCTCCAGCATTTCCGCCTGGAGACTGATCATTTCGAGCAGATTGTCGATGCCGTCGCCGGTGGCGGCGCTCACTTCACAGCAGATGGTGTCGCCGCCCCAGTCTTCGGGAGCGAGTCCTTCCTGCTGGAGCTGCTGCTTCACCCGGTCCGGGTTGGCGGCACGGAGGTCGATCTTGTTGATGGCGATCATGACCGCGACCTTCGCGGCTTTCGCATGCTGGATTGCCTCGCGGGTCTGCGGCATCAGTCCGTCCACCGCGTCGATGACGATGACCGCAATATCGGTCAGGTTGGCCCCGCGGGCCCGCATCTTGGTGAATGCCTCGTGACCCGGCGTGTCGAGAAAGGTGATGCGCTGCTTGCCGAGGTCCACCGTGTAGGCGCCGATGTGCTGGGTGATGCCGCCGGCTTCGCCCGCCGCGACCTTGGCGTTGCGGATCTTGTCGAGGAGCGACGTTTTGCCATGATCGACGTGGCCCATGAAGCATACCACCGGGGGACGCAGCTTGAGATCGTCCGGTGTGTCCCTGGTTTCCACCGGGACTTCGACCGGGACGGGAGCCTTCTTCTCCGGGGGCTTCTTCTTTTCCTGCTCAAGGGTGAAGCCGTGTTTCGCGGCCAGGGCCTGGGCGGTCTTGATTTCGATCTTCTGATTGATCGAGGCAAAGATGTTCATCCCCATCAGCTCGGCGATGAGTTGATTGGGTTTCAGTCCGAGCAATTCCGCAAACTCGCGAACCACGATGGGCGGCTTGATGACAAGCGTCTTTCCTTCTTCATCCTGTGTCGCGACGGGCGCGGGCGCTTCCCGGGGCGGCTCGGGCTTTTTCACCGCGACCGGGTTGGGGGTGTGGGCCATGATCTTGGGCGCGGGCGGAGGCTCGGGCTTCTCCACCGGGGGCGGGGGAGGTTCGACCGCCGGGGCCGGAGGGGCCTTGATCTCGACCCCGTAGGCCTTGCGCAGGGCATTTGCCTGGTCATCGGTTATGGCCGACGAGTGGCTCGCCACATCGACATCCATAGCCCCGAGCTTTTCCAGCAGCTCCTTGCTCTTTACGTTCAATTCCTTCGCTAGTTCGAATACTCTCATGCTGTTTTCTCGGGATGCTGTTGCTGTTCAAATGCTCGCTCGGCCGCGGCTTGCACCTCGGCGGCGACGCCGGCATCAAATCCCTCAATGGCCTCCAGATCTTCCAGCTCCGCTGCCAGCAAGCCTTCCAGGGTCAGGAACCCGGAGGTCACAAGCGCTTCGGCTCGCTCCTGGCCGATGCCTTCGATACGGGCCATGTTGGAAACGGCGAGCGCCACCTTCTCCTCGAAGCCCATGGTGGCCTCGTCCTTCTGGATGTCGATTTTCCAGCCGGTCAGCTTGGCGGTCAGCCGGGCATTCTGGCCCTTCTTGCCGATGGCCAGAGAAAGCTGGTCGTTATCTACGATGATTTCCACGGTGCGGGTGTCTTCCAGGATGTTCAGCCGGATCAGTTTGGCCGGGGCGAGGGCGTTGGTGACAAAGGTCTTGATGTCGTCGCTCCAGCGGACGATGTCGATCTTCTCCCCCGACAGTTCACGCACGATGTTTTTTACCCGAATGCCGCGAAGTCCGACGCAGGCGCCGACAGGATCGACCTTCTCGTCATGGGACACCACTGCGATCTTGGAGCGGAAGCCGGCTTCGCGGGCGATCTCCTTGATCTCGACCGTGTTGTCCAATATCTCTGAAACTTCCAGCTCAAACAGCCGCTGAACAAAGTCGGGATGACTCCGGGAAAGGACGATGGCGGTACCGTTGGGCCGGTTCTCGACCGAGAGGATCAAGGCCCGGATGCGGTCGCCGACCTGGTATTCCTCGGTCGGAACCCGTTCCTTGGCCGGGAGGATCGCCTCGGCGCGGCCGAGATCGAGAATGACGTCGCTGCGCTCAAAACGGCGGACCGTTCCGCTGACAATCTCGCCGCCTTTGTCCTTATACTCCTCGAATACAATGTCCTTTTCCGCCTGGCGGATCCGGTGGAGAATGGCCTGCTTCGCGGTTTGGGCCGCGATCCGCCCGAAGTTCTTGGGCGTTACCTCGAGTTCCACGATGTCGCCGATCGCCGCATCCGCTTTGATTTTGCGGGCGTTGGCGAGGGTGATTTCATCATGGGGCTTTTCAACCGTCTCCACCACGGTCACCCGGGCGAAGGCGCGAAAATCGCAGGTTTCCCGGTCGATGGCGATCCGGAGGTCCTGAGCCGGACTGACACTTTTCTTGGCGGCGCTCAAGACCGCCTGTTCCACCGCCGAAAGAAGGGTTTCACGGTCGATTCCGCGTTCCCGCTCCATGTATTCAAGAACTGTCAGTAACTCATTATTCATTGTCGTGTCCCCCACCGGGATTGCACCAACCACCGCATCATAACCCCTAGAGACGCAAAAGAGTGGGTAAAGACCCACTCTGTCCAGAGGCCGCGTTGTCGATCCATCACTATACAGACCGCCGGGTCGCGGTCAAGAGGAATCAAATGACAGCATTTCTTTGCCGGATCTACACGCAACATGCTTGCAGTCAGCCGTTTGTATCATTGGTCGTGGGGTGGTTTCCCGCCCCGCAGCGCACCCTTGGCCGGGCCGCCCGACAAGCAAAACCCTAACAGGAATCGGATTGACTCAAGACCCCCCTTCCATGATGATGATCGGTTGATAAAGATTTCGTGAATCAGGGTAAACCCGACCGCTAAAACGGGTTATCTTGATAAATGGTTGGAACGTGCCGGTTGCGGGAATTTTCCCGCTACGCCGTGCATGGTTCGGGGTATTGTGTGCATGATGAATGTCGAGCGTAACTGGAAGTTGTTCTTCGCCGGGTTGACGGCGGTGCTGGTGGCGATGGCTTGTGTCCGCGCCGCCCTCGTCGACTTGGATGCGTATGTCGACTTCGCGATCCTCGACAACAACGGCACACCGCTGGCGGACGGCTCATGGGTCTACATCATCGGGTCGGGCGACGCGACCAACGACGGCATGTACAACGTGGGCACGAACCTGATCGGCGCCTCGGTGCTGAATGACGATGTCATTCTCGGCGTGGTTCAGATCGGTACCGACGTCAACAGCAACGGAACGTTTTTCACCACGGTTCAGTACGATTCGGATGATGTCGAATATGTCTACCTGCGCTTCTTCGATACCACCGGCGCCCTGACCGGACTGATCTACTGGGGAACGTCCACGGTGTTCGAACTCGGCGTCACCCTCGGTGTTTCGACGGTGCAGTTTGACCCGGCCGGCTCGCTGCAGGCCACGAACCTGAATAACTTTGTCGTCATTCCGGAACCGAGCACGGCCAATCTTTTCGTGCTGGTGGCGGGTATGCTGTGGGCCATGAGGGCCGGCATCCGGAAGAAAGCCAGGAAGCAACAGTTACAACAGGTGGATCTCGGGGGGGATTCGGCATCATGAAGTGGAAAACCATTTTAACGGTATACGCGGTCTGGTGGGCCGCCGTGACCGCCGGCGCTCAAACCGTCCCGCTCTATTTCGGGTCAACCAACGGCATTGTCGATGAATTCGGCAACCTGCTGGAGGGTACCAGCGCCACCGCCGTGGAATTCGGACACACCTTCGTGGAGGGGGATCTTGTTCAGATTCTGCTTGCGAATGAAGCCATCCTGCCCCCGGCCACCAACGGAACACCGGATGCCGCGAACCCGTTGGTCGCGGTAACCCGCATCGGGCAAGGCGTGGATCCCAGCCTCGGCAAGTCCGGCATGTTCGGCGGCTCGTTGTACAACCTGCCCGACCGCCAGAACCCGGGGAATACAAACCGCATCATCGCCCGTGTGTTCAACGCCCCGAACCTTGAGGACGCCTCGTTCTACGCCGACTCCCAGCCGTTTGACGTTCCGGTCTTCGGCAAATCCTACGATGTCTTCATCGCTGAAGTCACATCCACGACCAAGGAAATGGACAGCAGCGACTACGACGGCGACGGCCTTTCCCGTTCATGGGAGAAGAGCTACGGTTCGAATCCCGATGATGCGGATACCGACGGCGACGGCATGGCCGATGGACCGGAAATTCGCGCCGGCACCGGTGTACTGGACGACACCTCGCTGCTCTCCATGGTGGAGTTGCGGCCGGTGTTCAACGGCGATCTCGATGTTTTCTGGGACGCGGTCGATGGCAAAGCCTACCAGCTTGAATACACCACCGATGATCTGACCGATGATCCTGAGTTCCAGTCGCTCAATCCGGTGGTCTATGCAACCGGCCTGGTCGCCCGCACGATCGTCACCAACGGCCTCAGCCTCGAAGGCGCGCATTTCCGCGTGCGTCTTGTGGAATAACCGGCCCGCCGGCAGGAAAACGCTGGGGCGGCGCCGCAAAACCGTATACCCTTGGCACCATGAACCGTGAACCATCATCTGAACCCCGGCATGTACCGGTGGCGCTTCTCGGCATCTGCGGCGGCGTGGCCGCTTACAAGGCGGTGGATCTTGTCAGCCGTCTGAAGAAGGGCGGCTACGATGTGCACGTCACGATGTCGGATGCCGCGCAGAAGTTTGTCACGCCCCTGACCTTTGCCGCGGTAAGCGGCAACCCCGTACTCGAGACATTGTTTCCCGAACCGTCGGGCCGCTCCGGCGAACCCCTGTATCCGCACCTGTATCCCGCGACCCGGGCCGACTTGTTTGTGCTGCTGCCCGCCACGGCCGATATGATCGCCAAGGCGGCCTGCGGATTGGCCAACGACGTGGTCAGCACCGCCATGCTGTCGCTACCCGCCACTTGTCGGCGCGTGTTCTGTCCGGCGATGAATGTGGAAATGTGGAACCAGGATATTGTGCAGTCGAATGTCCGTGCGCTGGAGGCGAGGGGCTGGCTTCGCATCGGACCCGAGACCGGTATGCTGGCCTGCGGGATGGAAGGATACGGACGGATGGCGGAGCCCGCGGATATTGCGGAGAAGCTGCTGGACGCGCCGGTCGATCCGCGCATGGCCCATCTCCGGGGCCGCCGGGTACTGATTCTCTCCGGTCCCACCCGGGAACATCTCGACCCGGTCCGTTACATCGGCAATCCCAGCTCGGGGAAAATGGGTCGCGCCCTCGCGGAACAGGCGGTACGGGCCGGTGCGGTCGTCCACTTCGTGACCGGACCGGTCGCCGACGACCAGTTGCCCCGCGATACACGAATCCATCTGCATCGTGTGGTCAGCGCCCGCGAGATGCTGGAGCGTGCTGCGTCATTATACGATGAAGCCGACGTCGTGATCTATGCTGCCGCGGTGGCGGATTACCGGCCGGTCACATTCCATGATGAGAAATTGCCCAAGGAGGAAGGGGAGTTGACGGTTCGACTCACCGCCACCCCGGATGTTGCGGCGACCTTGAACCAGGGCAAACGGCCGGGCCAGGTCGTGATCGGGTTCGCATTGCAGACGCATGACGGCGAAGCCAAGGCGCGAGAGAAGCTGGCCCGGAAATCGTTCGACGGAATCATCCTCAATGCGATGGATGCACTGGGCGGCGATTCCGGCACGTACCGGTATCTCGATGCCGGCGCGGACACGTTCGAGGATTGGGGAACCCTGTCCAAGCCCGCCTGCGCCGTCCGCATCCTCGAAGCCGCATCCCGGCGGGTTGCCGCGTTGCCGGCTAGACCCTGAAAGCCGTCACCTTCAAGAATCCCGCTCAGGGGATTCGGTTGTGCTGTTCGGTGTTGAATACCATCCCATTTCGTCATGGGGATTTGGAACTTGGAATTTGCCCTGTCATGGGAAGCTGGAATTGCGGATTTCCTCCACCGTGTCCAGCTCGTCATGACGCACCAGCTCCAGCAATGTTTCCACCGCGGCCTTCACCGCGGGGTGCATGGGTTCGCCGTATCCGGTGGAGTCGGGCTGGATACCGATGAGGGTGATCGCCGGGGTTAGTTCGGACAGGTAATCGATCAGGTGGGACAACGGGAGCATGTGGGTGCCGATGCCGACATCCTCAATGCTGTTTCGGTGGACACGTCTCATCGACCCCGCCGCGAGTCCCATATTCGCGGCATCGACGATCAGGATCCGTTCCGGCCGGTGACGCCGGATCACACCGGTCATGTTTTCAGGGGCCATGCCTCCATCCAGTCCGATCCATCCCTCCGCCGTCAGTTGCTCCGCGGCCAGCGGACCTGCGCCGTCATCGCCTTTGTCGGCGTTTCCTATTCCGAGCAGAATATTCATCTACCGTCATCCTCCCCGGTCGCCGCTCCGGGTCAATCCGAAAGAGCAACAATGGACGGCGCCGGGGTTCTGACCTCAACATTGACAAGCTTCCTCAGCGCATGACATGATTCCAGCCTGCGAAAAGGACGATTGTATGGCGGTCATCATTGGAATGTCGGGAGATGTGAAGAGCAAATCCTTCTTTATAAAGGAAGGCGAGGATCTGACTCTCGGCCGGTCGAGTGATAACGCTGTGCAGATAAGCAATGCGGCGGTATCCAGCCATCATTGCCTGATCACCAAGGAGGGCGGGCGGTTCCTCCTCCGGGATCTCGACTCCACCAACGGCACACGGGTCAACAACAAGGATGTCAAGGAAATCACCCTCAAGCCGAAAGACCTGATCCAGATCGGCAATGCGGAATTCCTGTTCAGCGCCGAAGGAATCTCCTTTGAAGAGGCGGAGGCCGTCTCCAAGCGGGCGGAAGTGGTGGAAGCGAGCGGGCCGGCCGCCAAACCCGAGTCCTTCACCAGTATCTCTCCGTTTGGCGCCCGTCAGAAAGAAGCGCCCGGTTTATGGATGATGCTGATCATCATTTTCGGCATTGCCGCCATCGCGGTGGTCGCCTACTTTTTCTACAAGCTGTTCGCGGGATGAAACTGGTCTGCCGCCGCCCGCCGGGCTGCGGCGGTTTCAGCCTCGTCGAGCTGCTGGTCAGCCTGTTGATTGCCGCCCTGGTTTTTGCAACCCTGTTGACCATCCTCCACGTCGCGACGTCCGCGTTGGAAGGCCAGACGCGCCGGGCCGGAGGAATTCATGCCGCGTCCCTTGCGCTCGATGAGATCCGCACCGACCTGGGCGGAGCCTTTGCCTCGGATGCGGGTTGCGGCATGACGTTTCTGCCCGAAGAGAATGAAGGCTGGTCCTGGACCTTCTGTACCATCCGGCCCGAGCCGGGGACGCGGGATCTGCGATGGGCCGACACCTTTGCCGTCACGTACTCCGCGGAACCGTCGGCCGAGGGCGTTCAATTGCTTCGAGCGGAACTACCGGTTCCCCCCCCGGCCGATATGGATGAGCATCCCGTCCATACAAATGTGATCCTGCGGCAGGTCGAATCAGTCACGGTGGAGTTGTATGACGGATCAGCATGGCGGCCGGCATGGCCCGCAAATCCCCGCGAACCGGGCCGCCTGCCCCGCTCGGCCCGCGTCACCATCCGGATCGATGATCACAACACCGAATCCTCCACCCTGTCCGCCGAGATTCTCATACCCGCCGGCAATACCGTAACATCCACGGTCGTGCGGGAAACCCGTATCGCCCCCTGACCCGCATATTGCACGAGCAGCGGACTGCTCGCTTCATAAGCGCCTTTGAGCGAAACGTTCAGGGCTGGCCTTCGGGTACGGCTTCTTCCGCCATCTGCCGGTTGCGCTCGCTTCGGAAGAGAAAGCGGTTCAGGGCATTCAGATAGGCCTTGGCCGCCGCCTCCACGATGTCGGTGCTCGAGCCTTTGGCCGAGACCACATCCCCCTGGTAATTCACCCGGACCGAAACCTCGCCGACCGCATCTTCACCTTTGGTGACCGCCTGCAGGGAAAAGTCTTCGAGCTTACCCTCGATGCCGGTGATCCGGTCGATGACCTTCAGCGTGGCATCGACCGGACCGTCGCCGGTGGAGGCATCCTGAAAAACCTTGTCGTCCTTCTTCAACCGCACGGTTGCCGTCGGGACCGATCCGGTACCGGCGGAGACGTGCATGTAGTCAAGGGTGTAAACCCGCGGCACATCGCGGGCCTGTTCCTGCATGATGGCAATCAGGTCGTCATCGTAGACCACCTTCTTCTTATCACACAGTTCCTTGAACCGGTTGTACAGGGCCTGGAGCTCGTCGGCTTCCAGGGCAAAGCCCAGCTTCTCGATGTGCTTCTTCAGCGCATGCCGGCCGGAGTGTTTGCCCAGCACCAGGTCGGTCCCGGCCACGCCGACATCCTCGGGCCGCATGATCTCGTAGTTCATCGGGTTCTTCAGCATGCCGTCCTGATGAATGCCCGACTCATGGGCAAACGCATTCGCTCCAACGATCGCCTTGTTCCGTTGGACGGTCAGGCCGGTCATCCGGCTGACCAGGCGGCTTGACCGCATGATTTCGGCGGTGTTGATTCCGGTCCATACCTTCAGCGAGTCGGCCCGGGTTTTCATCGCCATCACCGCTTCTTCCAGGGAGCAGTTGCCGGCCCGTTCGCCGATCCCGTTGACCGTGCATTCGATCTGCCGCGCTCCCGCCTGTACCGCGGCCAGTGAGTTGGCCACGGCCAAGCCCAGATCGTTATGGCAATGAACGGAGAAGATGACGCCCGGAACCTTCACGCTCTCCACCAGGTAGGCGATCAATTCCCCGTATTCCCCGGGAATGGCGTACCCGACCGTATCGGGAATGTTCAGCGTGGTGGCCCCGGCTTCGGCGACCGCGGTGTAGAGTTCGGCCAGGTATACCCGGTCCGAACGGGTGGTGTCCTGCGCGGAGTACTCGATATCGTCGGTGAAGCCCCGGGCAAAGGTTACCGCCGCCACCGACTGGCGGATGTTCTCGTCGCGGGTCATCCGCATCATGCTCTCGAGATGAATATCGCTTCCCGAGCTGAAGGTGTGAATGCGTTTCGAGCGGGCGGGGGCCAGCGCGCGGCCGGCACACTCTATGTCCTTTTCCTTGATCCGGGCCAGGGCACAGACCGTCGGTCCGTCCACTGTTTCGGAGATCAGCTTCACCGCTTCGAAATCGCCGGGCGAGGCGATGGGAAATCCTGCTTCGATAATATCGACCTGCAGGCGGGCGAGCTGGCGGGCCACCTCCAGCTTCTCGTGGAGATTCATGGTCGCACCGGGACACTGTTCCCCGTCGCGCAATGTCGTGTCGAAAATATATACCTTGTTACCGTCGTCTTTTTTCATCGTCTCTTCCTTGTACGTACTGCCGTCATTGTCTGCAAAAAAAAACCCGATTCGCCGTCCGCGAATCGGGGTTTGGTTCAAGATCTCGTCTCTGGTTCGGTCAGATCCACACCCGGACATCGCGGCACGGCACGGCTAGAGCGAGTAGGAGGAGTCCTTCCGCTTCGGCAATGTTCGCGATGTCCTTGCGCTTCATGATGTACAGACTACCCGTCCCCGGCGTTTTGTCAACCGCGGGCCCGGTTGCTTGATTATTCCGCAGCTTGAGCGACCGATGTCACCGGAGCGGAACCGGCCGATCTATCGGCCTCCGCGTCGCGTTCCCCGGGCGAGAACATCAGCGCCAGGCTCACCATGACGAGCAACCCGGTCAACACCAGGACCATGATCAGTTTCTGTTCTTTCTCCGGCATCATTCCAACTCAATTTCGTTCAGGAAAATCGAAGCGTTATACCATATCGTTTAGACAATGCAAGGCAATGAATTATGGCTGATAAAGGCGGGCGTGGCGTTATGCCGGGGGCTTGGGAAAGACTCCGCGCAGGGCGTCGGAAACGATGTCGCGGGTGTCCTTGGGGAAGTTGTTGTCGATGATCCAGCGGAGGAACCCGGCCTCGGTGGCGGCCAGATCGCGGAGGGTCCGGCCCTTGTTGCGGCCGAAGTTCACCACCACCTGTCCCTCCTCCCAGCGAAGCCGGCCCTGGGCATCGACGAAGGACGGGTCACGGGGATTGCAGAATTCGTTGAGTTCGTCAGCAGTCTTCGGGAGGTCTTCGTAGCGTTCGAGCTGACCCTGTAGGACATCGATGGTCGCCTCGACATCGGCCAGCGCCCCGTGGGCTCCCTCGTGGGCGCCCCCGCAATAGAACTTGAGCGCCGCGGTGAGATCCCGCGGTTCCTTCTTGTGAAAAATCCGCTGGGCATCGATAACCCTGCGGCCCTCGATGACCAGCGTTTTGCCCGCCCGGGTGCATTCCTCGAGGAGCAGGGGGATGTCGTAGTGGATCAGGTTGTACCCGCCGAGGTCGCAGCCCTCGAGAACGGCGATCACTTCATCGGCGATGTCCCGGAAGGGCGGGGCGTCCTTGACGTCGTCATCATAAATGCCGTGCACCGCGGAGGCCCCGGGCGGAATCGCACGCTCAGGATTCACCCGATAGGTATGGGTCTCGCGCTGACCGTCGGGCTGGATCTTGACGATGGCGAGGTCGATGATCCGGTCGAGCCGGGGATTCACGCCGGTGGATTCAATGTCGAATACGGCAAGGGGACGATCTGTTTGTAAGGACCACATGCCAGCATCCTACTGAACGAACGGCAGATGGCAAGCCGCAGGGCGCTCAAAACCTCGGGATGTAATGCTTGATGCACTTGGGAAAACGCTTATGCTCTCGGCGTATACATCAGGTAAGCCGGTTCGCCTGGCCCTCTGCAGGCAGCACGTTTCCGGCACAGGAGACCGTCATGGCAGAGACGAACGTCTTGATCGAAGATAACATCGGGTATTTACAGCAAGGACTGGATCTCATCGCTTCCCTGGACGACCGGGCATACGCCGAACCGGCCGCGGTATATCCCGGAAGCGGCATCGGCAGCCATTTCCGCCATTGCACTGACCACTATGAACGATTCCTCGCCGGCCTCGCCGGGGGCAGGGTCGATTACGATCAGCGCGACCGGAATCCGGCGATCGAGTCGGACCGGAACGTCGCCATGAACACGATCCGCACGATCATCGGTCAGCTCGAAGCCGCCGCCGGCGAAGACAAGCCGCTGGATGTCAAGATGGACTGCGGGGATGAATCGGACGAAGCCGGTTGGTGGAGCCGTTCCTCGGCGCGGCGTGAGCTGCAGTTCCTGGTCAGTCACACCGTTCACCATTACGCCTTGATCGTGATGATGCTCAAGGCCCGGGGCATCGACGCCGGTCCGGACTTCGGTGTGGCGCCGTCCACCCTCCGGTATCGCAAAACCGGCGCCTCATGTGCACAGTAACCTGGCTGCAGGACGCCCGGCGATACCGGGTGTATTTCAATCGCGACGAACGCCGGACCCGCTCCCCGGCCCACCCGCCCTCGATCCGCCGACACGAGGGTGTCGATCTTCTCTCCCCGACGGATCCCGACGGCGGCGGTTCCTGGATGGCCGCGAACCGTGAAGGCATCGCGGTCTGCCTGCTGAATTACTACGAGGCCGCAGGCGATACGCCTCCGCCGGAGACCTTGTACCGCAGCCGCGGCGGGTTGGTGCTGGATGCCGCGGCCGGCCGCTTCGGGTCCATCCCGGATCCCCGCCCCCGTGACCTTGAGGTCTTTCCCCCCTTTCACCTCATGGCATTTTCTCCGGATGGCCAAGTCCTGCGCATGACGTGGGATGGCAGGTCCCTTGCCCGGTCCCGGCTCGAAGACAACGATCAGCCGGTCACCACGTCTTCCTTCCGCACGGCCGATGTGCTTGCCTCCCGGGCTTCCCGGTTCCGCGCCTTCAGGGAGGCCGCCGCGATGAGAGACGATGCGATGCATCGAGCGTTTCATCTGAGTCGTGAAGGCGATGATGCCTTTTCGGTGATGATGAGCCGGCCGGACGCCCGCACGGTCAGCCTGACCGTGGTTGATGTCTCGCCTGACAAGGTTCACATGACATATTTCGCGCGGGGCGACGACGATACCCTGATGGAGCCCGAGGAAGCGGAGTTGAGGCGGGGATGACGGCGCCGTCCCTCGAGAAAGGCGTTCGCCGCCGATTCCGCAAGCGATGGCTGTTCGCGATCTATGCGATTCTCCTCCTGGCATCCTCATTGGTCCGTCTCGGCCAGGGGCACGGTGCGGATCCTTCGCCGGACCAGCAGGTCGTGACCGTGGATCCCTGTGTAGCTTCGGCGCGACTGAAGGGTCGGGTGGAGATTGCCTGCATGGACCTTCGCAAGCAGGAGGGGGAAACGCCATTCCTGCTGATTCACGGAAGTCCGATGAAATCCTATGACCTCCGCGGACTTGCCGAGTCGCTCGCCGGTCAGGCGCGGGTCATCACGCCCGATCTCCCCGGCTTCGGGCGATCCACCCGCAAGGTTCCGGACTATTCGTTCCAGGCTCATGCCTGCTACCTCGACCAGCTTCTCGATGCCCTCGACGCCGGCCCGGTCCACGTCATCGCCTACAGCCAGGGCGGGGGCCCCGCGTTGCAGCTCTGGGCCCGAAACCCGGAGCAGGTTCGCTCGCTGACCCTCGTCTCCAGCATTGGCCCCATCGAGTTTGAACTTCTCGGCCACTACACGCTCAACCACGCACTCCATTCACTTCAGCTTGGGATGATCTGGCTTGTGGAGACCCTGGTTCCGCATTTCGGATGGCTCGATGGGATGATGCTGAACACCGCCTACGCCCGAAATTTTCAGCAGTCCGACCAGCGTCCGTTGAGGGATATCCTCGGCCGTATCGATGTGCCGGTGCTGATTCTGCAGGGGCGGGATGACCTGTTGGTGCCGCCCGGGGCCGCGGTGGAAATGCACCGCCTGGTTCCCCAGAGTGAGCTGGAGCTTCTCGAGGGCGGTCACCTGCTCGCGCTTACCGAAGGCGAACGGCTGGCCGGCCGGATCGTGGATTTCACCGCCGCGGTGGAACGGGGGGAGGGGGTTCAACGGGCAGCGGCGTCGCCGGAACGGATCGAGCGGGCCGCCCGGCCCTTCGACCCCTCCACGGTCGAGGCCGCGTCCGGATTTGCCATGGTGGTGCTGGTGGTGCTGATTGCTCTCGGAACCCTGGTCAGCGAGGATCTCGCCTGCATCGCCGCCGGCCTTCTCGCCGCGCATGGAATACTCGGATTTCTTCCCGCGGTCGTCGGGGCCTTTATCGGGATTTTTTTCGGCGACCTGCTGCTCTACGAGGCAGGTCGCCATATCGGCCGCCCGGCCATCCGGCGGGCGCCGCTCCGGTGGTTTTTCCGCGAGGAGGCGATCGATCAGAGCGCCCAGTGGTTTGCCCGCCGCGGTCCGGCGGTCGTTCTCGCCTCCCGCTTCATTCCCGGCAGCCGCCTGCCCACCTTCTTTGCCGCGGGGATGCTGCACACCCGCTTCTGGTCGTTCTTCGGATATTTCCTCGCCGCCAGCCTCGTATGGGCGCCGTTGCTGGTGTGGGTGGCGATGAAGGTCGGAAGCCGGTTGATCGATCTGTTCGAGACGTATCGCGTGGTTACCCTGTATGCCCTGATAGCGGTGGTGGTGATTCTCTGGCTGATGTTCCGTCTCATCATTCCGCTATTCAGCTTCAAGGGCCGCCGCATGCTGTTGTCCCGCTGGCGCCGGCTGACCCGGTGGGAGTTCTGGCCGATGTGGATCTTCTACCCTCCGGTACTCGGCTATATCGCATGGCTGGGAGTCCGGTACCGGGGATGGTCAACCTTCCTCGCCGCCAATCCGGTCATTCCCTACAGCGGCTTCATCGGGGAGTCGAAACGTGCGATTCTCGATGCGATCGGCGAACGGGACCCCTGGCTGGCCCGGTATGATGTCATTCCCCGGCATCTGTCCGCGGAGGAAAAGGAAGAGCGGGTGGTGGCGTTTCTCGACCGGCTGGGGATCTCCTTCCCGGTCGTGCTCAAGCCCGACCAGGGCCAGCGCGGGCAGGGGGTTGCGGTGGTACGTTCGGTGCACGAGGTGGAATCCTACTTTCGGGTGGCCCGGCCCGACACGCTGGTGCAGGAGTATGTGTCCGGGTCGGAGTTCGGTTTGTTTTACTATCGCCTGCCCGGTCGCCCCCGCGGCCGGATTTTCTCCATCACCGAAAAGCGGTTTCCGGTGGTGGTCGGCGATGGCGTCCACGACCTGGAACACCTCATTCTCAAGGACCGGCGGGCGGTCTGCATGGCCCCTTTCTACCTCGCCCGGCACCGGGACCAGCTCGAAACCATTCCCGAGGAGGACGAGGCGGTCCAGCTCGTGGAGCTCGGTACCCACTGTCGCGGCGCAGTGTTTTTCGACGGGATGTGGATCAAGACCCGCGAGCTGGAGAGTGCCGTCGATGCCATCGCCCAGTCCTTCCCCGGGTTCTACTTCGGCCGCTTCGACGTACGCGCGCCGTCGGTGGAGGAGATGAAGAAAGGCCGGGGCTTCAAGGTGCTGGAGTTGAATGGAGTAACGTCCGAGGCAACCCACATTTACGACCCGTCCAACTCCCTGTGGACGGCGTATGGAGCGCTGATGCGGCAATGGCGGATCGCGTTCCGGATCGGAGCCATGAACCGGGCCGCCGGCGTCAAGGTTCCCCGGCTGGCCGATGCCCTTCGCGAGGCGCTGCATTTCCGGGCCGCCCCTGAGGCCTGACGCGAGTCCGGCATTGAACCTTCCGGCCCGGACGGCGTATGATCTTCAGGCATGCGGAAGGGGAGATGCATCATGAAACGATTCTGGACATTCGGTGCGGCGGCGGTTCTGGCGTTGGTGATGGCAGCGCAGGCCCAACTCGACGCAAACTACAAGTATCCCAAAATGATCGCGATGATGATCGATGCCGCGGGTTGCGGGCCATGCCGGACCCTCGAGTCGAAACTCAGCGGGATCCGGGACGGTTTTCTCGATGAAGACATCCTGTTCGTCACCATGGATGTCACCACCGAGGCCACCAGGCACCAGGCCAACATGCTGGCTGCCGCGATCGGCATCGAGTTTGTTCTTCATCAGAACTGGGATGAACCGGGCAAGCTGCTGATCGTGGATCCGTCGCGGGTCTACGCGGTCAAAACCATTACCGCGGATATGGAGCCGGACGAGATTGCCGCCGCCATCCGGGAGACCCTGGCTGAATAGAACCCGGCGACCATGCAGGGAGGCGCGGCGCCCTCACCGCGTAAACGGGCTCTCCTGAACCCATTTCAGTTCCCGTTCCAGCATCGCTGTTTTCCTCTCCGGCGAATTATCGTCGGCCCCGGTCAGATGGTCGCAGCCATGGGCGAGATAGAGGG
>JAUIHQ010000022.1 GCA_030432155.1 bacterium
ACGACAGGTGCTGGAGGTTTATGACGAGGCGATCCGGCTGCATGGAAACCAAAGCCGGAAGGTCGACCGGGACCCGACTACACTCGAAGAAATCAAACGGCGCTTCAACGCGGAATGGGATATCTGGGGAAAAAGGTTCCGGAGCATCGGCAAGGCATTTCACGAATCAGATGACGATCATCGGGGTGGCTGAACCGGCATGATCACCATGCGGATGTGAGCTCAGACCCCAGGAACGGTGATTGCCCGCAACCGGGGATGGGCACATAAAAAACGCCCGGCGCTGTTTCCAGCACCGGGCGCTTTGTTCACGCACGGAATACCCCGGTCACTCGACCAGGTCGATCAGATTCTTCACCGTGGTATCGGCCGCCGATGACGGGGAGGAGGATGCATTGCTGTTCTCCTGCTGCTGCCCGCCCTTGGCCTCTTCGTTATTACCTCGGCGTTGCCGGCCCTGACCGGAACGTCGACCCCGGCGGGATCGTGAACGGCGGCCGCCGCCCGGTCCGCCCTGGCGACCGGAGGATCCGTCGCCATTGCTCAACTCAAGCGACTTCTGCAGGGTCTGCGCGCGCATGACAGTGAATCCCGCATTCCCGAGATCCTGCTCGAGGTCGGCATCCTGGGTGAAGACAACCGCCTTGCGGCCGGCCTTCTTCGCCGCTTTGCGCAGCTCTTCCTGCTGGGCCTCGCGGCCGCCCTCGGCGTAATACACGGTCACGCCGTAATACTCATCCCCGTGTGCGGCTTCGCGGAGCGGACGCCCCCCGAACACGGTATGCACCTCGAGGTTTTCTCGCTCGGCAAACTTTCCGAGCTTCTGGACCAATTGCACCCGGTCCACCGGGGTGGTGCGGTCACCGCCCGACAGCATCTTCTCGCCGTCGATGACCAGAAGGCGTCCGCCATTCGAGGAGGCACCGCCTCCCAACGAGGACGCCAGTTTGGATAACAGACTCATTACGAACCCTTTCCTACTACACGCCGGCTTATGGAAAGCATGACACGGTGATCCGCCACCTCCACCGAACGGGAATGACGAAAGGGAGGATCCGGACCGGCCGGCATCCGTGACATACCTCGGCAAGACCCCCTTGCCGGAAAATCAGAACGCACAAGCTACACGGAACCCGCCCCACGATCAAGCACGGAGAAAGGGGGATAGAGACCTGAGACCTGAAACCTGAGACCTGAGTGCTTGATTGCCGGGTAAGGAGCCGTGAGGCGGTCATGATGAGGATCGTACGAAATCGAGGTTTCACCTCCAGGTTTCGCCAGCCATGTAAACACTCAGGTTTCAGCCTTCAGGTCTCAGGTTTCGATTTGTCCTCCCCCTCTCCCTGGGGTATGGTGCCGGTTCCATGTCGGAAAAACGTCCATATTCGATTCGTTGCCCGCAGTGCGGGGAGGAAATGGCGGCGGAGCTGTATGAATCGGTGAACGTCAAACAGGACCCGGAGCTTCGGGATGCCCTGATGGCGAACAAGATCAACGAAGTCACCTGTACCGGCTGCGAATTTTCCTTCCGGGTGGATAAAACCCTTCTATACAGCGACCCCGATCACCGGCTCCTGGTGTATCTCTACCCCGCCGCCCCCGGACAATACCGGGAAGGCGAGGACCAGTTCGGGGAATTCATGCGGAACATGCTCAAGATGATGCCGGATGATGTCCAGCCCCCGGATGTCCATCTTGCCTTCAACCGCATCGAGATGGTGGAGATTATCTTCATGGTCGATGCCGGACTCGATCCCCGGCTGATCGAATACATCAAGTACCAGATTTACTCGCGCAACTCGGTCAAGATTGATCCACGGCAGAAGATCCTGCTGTTTAACGCCGAAGATTCGGATGAAGACAACCTTTGCTTTGTCGTGCAGGACGAGGAAAGCCGGCGATTCGAATCGGTGATCCACTATCCGCGGGAAACCTACCGCGGCATCGAGGAAATGTTCGGCACGGAGGAGGGAGCCGTGGAACTACTGGAACTGTTCCCCGGACCCTATGTCAGTGCTAGGGCGCTACTGAGGGAAGACTCGGATTTGCCGCCGGGAACGTCCCGGCCGGATTGAGCATGATCTGGGGCTGAGCCGCTGCCTGGGAGCCCCCGCCCCGCTCCGCCATCCCCACAAATTCGATGCCCGTCTCGGCCCGAGCCGTCCACCGGCTTTCCGGATGATTGGCGATGAAGTCCTCATACACCTTGCGGGCTTCGTCATACCGGCCCATCTGCTCGAGCGAGCGGGCCCGGCCGAACTCGGCCACCGGCATCATGTAGTGATCGGGATGGGCTGCGGCAAAAGCCTCGTATCCGCTGATCGCCCGGGCAAACTCACCGAGCGCCTCATCACACTGGGCCACACTCAGCTCAGCGATCGAAACGAATTCATGATCGGGATAGGTATCCTGAAACTGGATAAACAGGTGACGGGCCAGGTCATACTGGCCGTTGTCGTATTGGGATGACGCCAGCGAGAGATGGGCCAGCGGGGCGGTCCTGGTATTGCCGAACTCGTCAAGAATCGTCTGGAATTCGGCGGCGGACTGGGCCTGGATGAGCCGGGCGGCCGCTTCCTGCTCGGCCGAGGTCTGCATATTACGGTAGATCGATATGCCCACGTAGGCGATCACCGCCACGGCAACCCCGATCAGGATGGATACCCCGTTTTTCTTGAGGAATTCGAGAACCTCGGGAACTTCCTCTTCTTCCAGCTTCCTGCTTTTCAGCTTGTCGGACAGAGCTTTCGGGGCGGATACGTCTTGTTCGTTGTTCGTCATGAGGGCTGGTATTTAGGAAGATTTCGGGCCGGTTGGCAATGACAGAATGAGGACGGTTCAGGGGGCCGCATCGGGGCGGACCCGGCGGATGACCACCACCGCGGTTTCACCGGGGGACTGGCCGTCGGTATCAATCCGCTCCGGGATTGCCTCATAAAGGCTTTTCCGGGCCTCAAGCATGCTTCGGATCTTTCCGAGCTTGTCGTCCACCTGCAGCAGGGGCCGGTTGGTATCGCCCCCCACCCGCTTGAGAATCCATTCCGGCGAAGCCCAGAGGCACACCACCGACCCGGTACGGCTGAAATCGTCGATGTTCGCCGGGTTCAGAACGACCCCGCCCCCCGTGGCGATCACCCTTCCGCTGCCTTCGGCAAGCTCCCGGACCAGGCTCCGCTCCACCTCACGGAAATAGGCCTCACCATCGGAGCCGAAGATCTCCGGAATCGAGCGGCCTTCGCGGCGGACAATCTCCTCATCCATATCAAGAAAGGTCATCCCGAGCTGTTCGGCCAGAATTTTCCCCGCGCTGGTCTTGCCCGTACCCATGAAACCTACGAGCACAATGTTGGGTTGCGTATCATGCATGAACATACATCTCCATCATCACCATCCCCCTGACATCATCCGGATATACCAGTCCCACAACCGGTCACCGCCGAGGATCCAGACCACCGCGGCAAAGGCGATATACGGCCCGTAGGGAATACGGCTTCGCCACTTCATACCGCCGAAAAGGATCAGGCTGACCCCGGCCAGCGAACCGGCGAGGGAGGAAACTAGGATCGTCATCACCACCGCCTGCCACCCGAGAAACGCACCGATCGCCCCGAGCAGCTTCACATCCCCCAGTCCCATCGCATCCTTCTTGAAAATCCATGTCCCCAAGCGCGCCACCATCAGCAACACCCCGGCGCCGACAGCCAGACCGATGAGGGAATCGACCAGCGCCGCCCTCCCCGCCTCCTGTCCGTGCAGGGACGGAATCAGAAAACTCAGTACCGGGCCCACAACCATCCCGCCAATGGTAATCCGGTCGGGAAGAATGAAATGATCGAGGTCAATAAACGACCCGGCAACCAACCCCGCGGTCATCATCATATAGACCGGGGTCCGGGCATCGGCCCCGTACCGGTTCCAGATCGCAAGAAACAGCACCCCGGTCAACAGTTCGACCAGCGGATACCGCAGGGAAATCGCACCCTTGCAATGTCGACACCTTCCGCCGAGCAGGATGTAGCTCAACACCGGCAGATTGTCGTACCAGGCGATGGTCGTTCCGCACCCCGGACAGAAGGAGCGGGGTTTGACAATCGACCGGTCGGCCGGCATGCGGAAAATGCAGACATTGAGAAAGCTGCCCACACACAGCCCTCCCACGAAGGAAAGAACCGTCCAGTATACCACCCAGAACGACGTCATGCGCCTCCGTAGACCGCGGCCTCGAGCGCCGCCCGCATGGCATCCACCGAGGGTTCCCGGCCGGTCCATATTTCGAACGACCTCGCCCCCTGGTGCAGCAGCATCCCCAACCCGTTGGCCGTACGAGCCCCGCCCAGCGCCGCCTCGCGCATGAACACGGTTTCCGGATACATGTAGATGAGGTCAAACGCCCGCTGATCCTTTGTGAACGCATCGGCATTCAGCAGGGGCGCGTCATCCTGCTTCATCCCCACCGGCGTCGCCTGCACCACGATGTCGCAACCCCGGCAGGCTTCAGTTTGCCGGCGGGGATTGGTAACGATGTCGACCACGACATCACCACTCGCCTTCGCGATATCGTCAGCGGCATGCCGGCAACGGCTTTCATCAACATCCGCCAGCACCACGCGCGACACCCCCTCCCGGGCTGCGGTCAACGCCACCGCACGGCCCGCGCCCCCGCAGCCGAGAACGAACATCGATGCGCCCTCCACCGGTTCCCCGAATGCCTCGTCCATCGCCTTCAGGAATCCGTACCCGTCGGTGTTGTGGCCGACCATCGTATCACCATCGAATTGCACCGTGTTCACCGCACCGAGCATCCGGGCCGAGTCGTCAAGATGGTCCAGCTCGCGGAAGGCGATCTCCTTGTGTGGGATCGTCAGGTTGATGCCGCCGAATCCCATGACCTGCATGATCTGCAGGACCTCGATCAACCGCCTGGGTTCGACATCAAACGCCAGGTAGATCGCGTCCATGCCAATGGCCTCGATCGATGCATTATGCATGACCGGTGAGAGAGTGTGGCCGATCGGATGTCCGAGAACGGCAAACGGCATTGTATGTCCGGAAAGAGGTTTCATATCATTTCCAATCCCTGGAATTGAGGGCTTACACATTTTCCAACCACTGGAAACCGGATGCAACGCCGTTTCCCACCATTGGAATTCCCCCCTACATACCGCAGGAAGCTTCGAAACACAACCGCACAGCCGGCTCCCCCGGGCAACGTCCGACCCGTCCCGCCGGACACGTCTTTGTAACCCGCATGCCCGAGGGCTACGCCCTCAGGGACTGTATTCCACGAAGTGGCAATAGAGAATACCGGACGAGGGGTCAAGGGCCGGTTCCTGTCGATGGTATGCAGGAGTTGAACTTGGGAGAGTAACGAGGGTTGTTGGTCTACCTTCCCAACTGTTCTTCGATACGTCGCTTGTCGTCCAAGATGCCGGACCCGACCCGTCGTCCGGATGCCTCCTGGTACTGAATATACGTATCGATCAATTTCAATTCGTCTTCGAGCATTTGCTTCCCATATCGGGCGCAACCATCAGCCATGCATGCATAGACGGCCGTGCCGGCCGACATGATGACAGGAATGATCAATGTCATGACCCAGAGAATTGTTTTTTTCGGTACATGAACAAGCCGAATGATTGATAACAATGAAATCATCACGCATATCGCAACAACCAGCCCGGCGATGGAGATGGGGGATGCCTCACCCATCGACCCTATTCGCCAGCTGCCCGGCAGCTCGACAATGATGTAGGTGCCCACAAGGTGAACCACGATGTGAAGCGTGAAGGTGAACGTCAGAATGATGGCAGCATTGAGAAGCATGTCATTGTGTTCAGATGGTTTCATATTATGTATGACCCTCGCCACGAATCGCACGCAGGAAACCTCGCAGCCATTTCCCGCCCGGGCGCATTTTTCGTGCTGCACTCTGCATACAGCCCACAACCGTCAAATCGTATGTGTGCATGCTGTGGTAGTGTCCGCGCAACCATAGCAGCATGGGCTCCATACTCGTCAAAGAGGGCCGCATACGCCCTGTCGTCCCGGCACGAGACACCGGGCGTCAGAACCGGCATCCAACCGCCGCCTGCACATAGTGCAGCCACGCAAACGTGTAGACTTCGTCGTTGTCCGCGCCGCCCTCTAGCGTCCTGTATCCTGCCGTCATGTACCAACCGGAATCAAATGCATACTGTCCCATGAGGGCCGCATCGACGGCACGCCCCACAGGCGACCATGCCCCCTCCACATCCAGAACAACCGAAGCCCGGCCATTCAACCGGTATTCACCATACAAATGCAGGAGCGGGACCAGGCCAAGGTCGTCCCTCGATTGTGCCCTGCCTTCCTGCTCCAGCGAGATGTCCGCGTCGCGCACGAGTGCGGCAGCTCCCAGGCCCCAACGCCAGCAATCCTGATCATAGAACAACCAGCGGTAGGTCAGGCGGTAGGTATTGAATGTGTATGTCCCCCGGGTGGGGGTATCGGCCGCGAACACGTCACCCTTGAAGGTGACCTCTTCACGTAATGTTCCCGTCCCATCGATTTCCAGCGGCGCGATCGTGAGGCGGAGAGCATGCCGCCTGTTGAAGTTCCATGTCGCGTAGACGCGAACAAACGGGTCCGGCCCTTTGCCGGTCAGGTCCAGCATGTCGAACTCCGTTCCACCATCCCCGGGAATCCGTACATCATTCCGGCTGAACCAGACCGCGCCTGACTCAACCTTCAGGTCCAGGGCGCCGGCCGGGCTGGACGATGGAAAGAAAAGAACCGTACCCAGCAATGCGCCCAGCCTGAAAGCGCATATGGTTATATGTCTGTGTAGCATTCCGACACCTGGCGCCGAACATCACGGCCCTGTGGACAGGCGGGTCGCCCGCTCGCCCCTTGCTAGCTGCATTTCTCGTACCGTTTTCGCTCCTCAGTAGTTGAACAGCTCCCCCATGGAATACGCCCTCCCGGTGGCCGCGTTCAGTGCCTCAAGGATCTTGCCCTTTGTGTTTGAGGTCAACCGCCTGCCCTTGCAGGCGCGAGCAACCATCTTGTGCGTGATCTGGCGAGTGGAGGCCGCGACGAGGTCGTGTCGAGTCAGCCTGTTCTCTGCCATGATGCACGTAATGGGTTGCTCGCCCAGGTTACGCTGCATTCCGGACTCCATACTGTTTGTCATTTCTTTGAGAAGTCGACGCCTCGTGATGACACAAGGCATTGCTTCAGCGGCATCAACAGCCCGTTGCATGCCATCTATGCTGCATGAGAGAAGCCCGAAACAGGCTGTAACGCCCGCTTCGCAGTTCTGCTTCCTTGAGTTGATGGACGGATTTTTCAGGAGCCATGTAAAGCTCATCCGGGAAGTGAGTCAATAGCGCGCTGAAGCTGCAACAACTTCTCGGAAACCATCTTTATCTCATGCCTGTCTGTTCCCTGATCCAGAATAATCTGCCGGTCCCTGAAAAATCCGTCGACTTCATCGTGAACTGCCTGGCGATAATGTTCTTCCGAAGACTCACATATGCTGATGATTACCTTGAGGCGGCTCAGGAGCCCGGAGTGCTCGATGAGGTCTGCCGTGTGTTCCAAAGCACAGATAGCCTCGTTCAGATTTGTGATGCTCGATGACGACCTGCCGCAAGCAGCAGGCGCGGTGATGTTCCGATCGTCCACTTTTGTATTCTTCATATTCCCAACGTCCAGATGACGCCGCACCCGTATGCTGGCTGATGGAGCCGCATCTCGAATCCAATTCAGGCATGAGACTCCTCTTCCAAACGCTCAGCGATCCATACCCTGATGACTGATTGCCCGGAAACGCGTCCATTTCGTTTGATGCACAACCCAGAAGTCACGTTTCGTGAATCGCAGCGCGTTTTCACGAAATAAAATGGATATCATGGCTGGCCCAGTTGTATTTCCAGGTCACAAGCCGCATCGCGAAGCTTCTTGTCGGCGGTCCACAGACTGCATGGGGCCAGATGACATGATGCAAGCAGGTGCGCATCGATAAGACCTATGCCCCGGCCCATGATCCGGTGCCGCTCGATGAAAAAGAGAATCTCGTCATCATCGGCCCGCGGGGCGCAGGGGAGAGCGTGCATGAGAGATACAACGGTCTTTCGGCTTGTGAGGTTCCCGCAGGCCAGCTCCCCTATCACAAAAGGATGAACGAACACGTCCTCGCGCTCGAGCAGATCGGCGAGCACGCGATTCGGCTTGCGGAAATGATTGATCCAAACGGACGTGTCAACCAGGACCACTAGACCGTTCTCCTTCTGGGAATCGGCTTGGCATGCTTCTCGCTACCGCCCAGCGCGGCAAGGCGCTGCGCGCTCTTGCGGGCGACCAATGCCTCCAATCCCATACGGACCAATGCAGTCTTTTCTTTGACTCCCGTCAGACGGGAGGCCTCCTTCAGGATTGAATCGTCGATATTCAGGGTTGTTCTCATGCATATATTAATGCATAATTCATATGCATACGTCAAGGGTCAACGCAGCCATGAGGCGCAGCGTTTAGCCGAATGTTGCCCCGATGGTTTTGTTGGGCATTGCGCTTTCGTTTACAATCCGAAGGTACTCGTCGTGCATGATCTTGTAGCTTTCCGGGGGCATGCCGTGGAAGATGCAATTGGACGTAGAGAATATATAAGGTTTCCCGACTCCGCCCTGAGTCATGCAGTAACGAACGGATTCTCTGATCTTTTCCTCGTCCGAGTCTTGGAGCATGTTGCAGGCAACATTGCCCATGAGGATCCAATCAGGGAACCGCTCCCTGACTTCCTTTATGTCCATGTGCCCCTGGGGATCCACAGACTGATAGCCATCCAACCCCGTTGAATACAATTGATCAAGAATTTGATTGATACACCCGTCGGAATGGAGAATGACCTTGCGATCGAGCTCATGAATACTCTGCACGATCTCACGGAGGTATGGCGTGACCAGGTCCGCGAACTGTTCCGGGGAAACGAAAGGACCGTCGTTGTATCCGAAGTCGTAGGTAAGGACAAAGAAATCAGCCCCCGCGTCCACGGCTTGTCTGAAATACGCCTTTGCATTGTCGCACTTCCGTCGTGCTTCCGCGTGGAGTTCGTCCGGCCGCTCGAACAACTTGACAACAAACTCCATCAAGTCCCCCCCAGACGGCATCCAGAAGACGCCATCACCATCGTATGCGGGGATGAGCGCCTTATGCCCCAAGGCATTCTTTGTTCTTTCGATTTCTGTCAGGTCATATCCACCACGAATTGCAGCCCAGTCGTATTCGTCAACCAAGCGATGGTAAACGTCCAACTGGAAATCCGAACAGGCTGATTCTGGCACAGCGCTTCGGTCCATGCCGAACATCTCCTTTTCGATCTGGAACACGAGTTCCCAGTGGGGAGGCGTGTCGGGGATCTTGCCGTTCAAAATCTTTTCAAGCTTCTGTTTGCCGGTCATCAGCCTGTCTCCTGTGTGCCCAGCGCCGGTGATGAGGGGCGCGAGACCCGCCGCGGGCCTCGCGTACATCTCCACCACATTGGAGCCTCACTTCATAAGACGTTTGTATAATCTTTGCTCATCCGCACTTGGGTTACCATCGTTCCGATATAGTTCTTGGATGATGGATTGAAAAGCCTTCCTGTCAGCGCGTCTTATCGTCACACCATGCCACCCGCTGAACTGGTGCCTGATCTGGTCAAGACCTTACTGCATGGAGGAACCGTGGTTCAGGATGATCGAACGGGACAAACTGCCGCCCCGCCAGAAGCCTGCGACATCGTTCCGCAACCAACGGACCTCCGGCATCTACGAGATACGGTTGAATAGCGGTGAATAGACAGCCTGCAGACCGTTCATGATTATGTTGCGAATAAAGAAACACAAAAATATCATGCATGCTCGTTTCTTTTGTAATGTATGATAATCTCGCTTACTATCGTTTAATATTATTGAACATATGGAGGTATAGGCTATGACACGGTTCGCGATTTCAGGCCTCTTTTGTGCTGCATTTTTATTGCTCACAGCCGGTAGCAGTCCGGCTGAATCAACCGATGCGATTCGCGTCGGCATGGAGCAACCCTCCCATATTCCCGGGCCCTGGGCATGGGTGCCCCAGCCCTTGCCGAACCTGGCATCGATCACGGAGCAGCCTGCCCCTGATCGTCCGGTCTACGGCCTCTACTGCTGGGCCGGAGAGTATCTGCAGTATCGGGATTTCATCCGCGATGTGGGCTGGACAAATTTCCGCCTGAGCGGGCCGATCAACGATGCTGTTTTTCGCGCCTACATCGAGGACGGGGCGGAAGTGATGTTCACCATGCCGGCGCGGCACCCGTTTGCGGACCCCGAACATCCCATGGGCAAATGGCGCAATCGCGGCAACTTTGATTCGGACGAAGCGTTCATCGATGCGTATCTTGCCGACGTGGAACTTGTCATCCGGCGTTACGGACCCGATGGAACCTTCTTTCAGGATCATCCCGACCTCCCTTACAAGCCGCTCCGGTATATCGAAGTCTATAACGAACCGAACTACTGGTATCTCGACGTTGCCCGCGAAGATAAACAGAACCATTGGCCTCCGCGGGATCCGGTTGCCCGGCGCCTGCAGAACGAAGGCCGCGAGCAGTTGTACGGCAAATTGTTGATGGCCGCCTACACGAAGATCAAGGAGTTGGCCCCGGACATCCAGGTCGTTGGCTTCGGCGTCGGCGGCGGATCGGCCGGCGGCGTATCCTTCATCGAAGGCGTCCACCGCATCTATGACGGCATCGAGAACTACTATGACATCATGTCGGCGCACCCCTACACCCGTCCCGCACCGCCGGAAGCGCTGCTGATTCGTTCCTGGGGATATTCATTTATGAGCCGCGGGCACCGGATGATCCGCGATGTCATGGAAGCACACGGCGTGGGGGATAAGCCGGTATGGTGGACGGAACTGAACTGGAGCATTTATCCGGAAAAGGGCGGGCGTTTTGATGAAAAGAAACAAAGCGGACGGGACGACGATGTATCCCGCGAGCTGCAGGCGGCCTACATTGTGCGAGGCTATCTCCAGGCGCTGCGGCATGGCGTCCCCCGCCTGCACTACATGTCGATCTACGATACCGACGGGGTCAATGCCGGGATGCTGGACCGGGAAACCGGCGAGTGGCGTCCCTCCGCCCATGCGGTGAAGCACATGATCGCCACCATGCCGAACCCCAAACTGACCGGGGCGGTGATGGAGAACGAGGACGGTGTGTATATCTACCGGTTCGATCCCGATTTTACCACGGAGGGGGATGCCGGGGTGATCACCGCGTACAAGGTTCAGGGACCGGCCACGGTCACGATTCCGATTGATGCCGCGTCGGTCCGGATCAGCGACATGCTGGGTGAGGATGTCCGGGACGTGGAGATTCATGACGGAAAACTCACGGTTGAAATCGGTCCTCTGCCCATCTACATCGACCTGCGGCGTTCCGGAGATCACTCATGAGCATCCCGCGCACCCTTGCATGGCTTTCCGTGTGCAGCCTGATCGTTACATCGTGCACGCCGCCCCTTCCGCCCTCCCGGGATGCGGCCCCCACCCAACCGGCGGCCGCGCCCGAACCGATGGAGGAACGGACCACGCAGGCGCCCGAAGCCAGGCCGTCGATGCCGGAGGCCATCCCCGTGCAACCCGTATACGATGAACCGCGGGTGACGGAGGCCCCATCGGGACCGCTGCGCATCGGTCGGGCGCAACCGGCCTCGATACCGGGCGACTGGATATGGGAACCCCAGCTTCTTCCCCCGATGGATGAAATCGTGCAACGCCCGCCCCCGGACCGTCCGGTATACGGGCTCTATTGCTGGGCCAACGAATACCTTCGATTCCGTGAGTTTATACAGGATACCGGATGGAAGAACTTCCGGCTCAGCGGCCCGATCAACGATGCGGTGATGAAGGCCTACATCGAGGATGATGCCGAAGTCATGTTCACCATGCCCGCACGCAAGCCCTTTGCCGAACCCGGCGAGGTTCATGGAAAATGGCGAAACCGGGGAAATTTTGACAGTGACGAGGCGTTTATTCGCGATTACATCGGCGACGTCGAAGCGGTCATCCGGCGCTACGGTCCGCACGGCACATTCTTTCGCGAAAACATGAGCCTGCCCCACCGGCCGTTGACCCATATCGAGATCTTCAACGAACCCAACTTCTGGTATCTTGACACCGCCCGCGAAGACAAAAAGAACCATTGGCCGCCGAAGGATCGCGAGCAACGTCTGGCCCAGGAGAAGAGCCGGCAGGAACTGTACGGGAAGCTGCTCAAGGCTGCGAGTACCCGTATCAAACAACTCAATCCGACGATCACGGTGGTGGGTTTCGGCGCCGGGGGAACCTCCGGGGCGGATGTGCCGTTCATTGAGGGTGTGCACGAAGCCTATCCGGATATCGCGCGGTATTATGATGTGCTGTCCACCCACCCGTACGTCCGCCCTGCCCCGCCGGAAGCCGCTCTGGTCAAATCTTGGGCCAACATCTCGATCGCCGGCGGCCATTTCGGTCTGGAGCGCATCAAGCGCGATGCCGGAGCAACCGCCAAGCCGACCTGGTGGACGGAGTTGAACTGGACGATATTCCCCGAAATCGGGGGGCGGTTTGACGTACCGACCGATCCGTCGGGCATGAAGGTGCTCCGCGACGTCTCACCGGAGCTGCAGGCTGCGTACATCGTCCGCGGTTATGCCTGGGCCCTGCGCCTCGGCATACAGAGGGTATTCTACATGTCCATCGTCGACACCGACGGGGTCAACTCCGGGATGTTCGATGCTGCAACCGGAACCCCGCGGCTATCGGGCCGGGCGGTCAAGCACATGATCGCCACCATGCCTCGTCCCAAACTGCTCGGCGCGATGGAGGAAAACACCGACGGAACCTATATCTACCGCTTCGATCCGGATTATACCGCGCCGGAAGACGGCACTGTCATCATGGCCATGCGGGTCCAGGGCCCGAAAACGGTGAGCATACCTGTCGATGCCGACAGTGTCCGGGTGACCGACATGACCGGCGACGACATCCGGGACATCCCGGTTACCGAGGGGCGATTGACCATGGAAATCGGCCCCCTTCCGGTCTATATCATCACTCCGTGAACGCATGGCCGACACCGCAACATTGTTTCACATATCTGAACAGAGTTTTCCGGCTCCTCTTGCTTCGCAGTGGCGCCCGTTGCTACACTATCAATGGTTAGATTGGATACATTCATGGAGTTGCGCATGAAGACCTCGACAGTATACACATTGCCTGCCGCCTTTCTTCTGGCCGTCTGCCTGATCCTGCCCGCCCGGGCCGATATCATGCTATACAACGGCGAGTTGTCCCAGGATGTAACCGACAACCTCGGCGCCCGCTCCGACCTCTACAACCCCGGCAGCGCCTATGCACTTCATGCATACAACGGCGCAAACGTGTCGTACACCGAACAAGCCGACAATTCCCTGGGCGATGGGTCCGGCACCGAGCTCAACATCGTCAACAACGGAGGGGTCGACGGCATCCTCCGCTACAATCTCACCCAGTCCTATGCGCTGAAATACGTCAACAATACCGGCGTCAACGAAGACGGCTTCTTGAATGATCTGGCACTGAACAATACCTTGTTGCTTGATATCGTTTGGGATGGGAGCGGAACGTTTGCCAACCTGATCATCGGTCCCAATTCCAATGTGCCGGGGGCAAGTGACACGGATTATCTCGTGCAGTCATTGACCGCCAATACGCCGACCCTGATTTCGCTCGACCTCTTCAACAATGCCGACTTCCAGCAGGACATCAATTTGTATGCAAATGATACGGTAACCGTGAATCCTTTTTATCAGCTTCGCATCGAGGTTCAGACCGCAACCGGCGAAGCGGGTACGTTCGACCTGGACAACATCGCGCTGGTACCCGAGCCCTCGACCTTCCTGCTCATTTCCCTGGCCGGTCTCGGGCTTCTTTCCTTCCGGCGTGTTCGCGGGTGAGGCCCGCCGCCAAGGCTGCATTCTTCTGGAAAACCTGATCAAGGGAGTTGTTGTATGCGTTCGCTGTCCGCCATCATTGCCGCTGTCCTGTCGATTGCCGGTCTGTCGATTGCTGAAACCACCCTCCGAGCTTACTTCATCGGCAACAGCCTGACCATGAGCACCACGCTCAACCGGGTGCATGAACTGTTTGCCCAGCGTGACATCGACCTTCAGTACGGCAGCCAGTTGTCCGGCGGGAAAAGCCTGATACGGCACCTCCACTACGAGGAAGAACCTTCGCAGAAATGGCTCTGCTGGGAAACCTCGGTCCCGTCCGGCGACTCCTACAATCCGCATCCCAACTTCTACACGGTCGATCCTGCGACCTGGCGGTTCGGCCGGTTTGACACCGCACTTGTTGAACATGAGTGGGATGTGCTGGTCCTGCAGCTCTACGGCTCCAACCTTCATGATGACATGATTGCCATTCCGGCGTTCATTGACCTTGCCCTGCAACACAACCCCTCGGTCCAGGTTTACATTTACAGCACCTGGCCGCGGCGGCTGAAAGCCAAAGGTCCGGACAACAAGCGGACCGGCCCGATCGAGAACATCGACTACCAGGATCTCTGGCTGCATGACTATGAGGCAACCATCGACGACACCGACTGGAAAGCCGGCTGGAATTACGCCTCGCGCGATTTTGTGGACACGCTGATGAATCTCCTCCGGGACCGGTACGCGAATATCGAGAAACCGATCCGGCTGATCCCGACCGGCGAGGTGATCTATGAACTCGACAAGAACATCAAAGCCGGCCAATTGCCCGGTCTTGCGCAACTGGCCGAGCGCAAACCGGACATGCTTCCCGGGCTGGATGACGACACGACCCTTGCCGACGGCGTGAACGCCCTGTACGCCGACGCGATTCATTTCAACCCGATGCCTCACCAATCCGACAGCGTGGGCATATTTATCTCGGGTTCCATGCTGTTCACCTGCATCAGCGGCCGGAACCCGGTCGGCATGTCCGGTGCGGTGTATGGGTTTGACGACGCAAAAGACGCCGAGTTGGTGCGGGCGCTTCAGCAGACGATGTGGGATGTGGTTACTGCGGATCCTCGAACCGGGATAAAGTGAGAAAGCCCGGCCTCGCCTTTTCCATTCCGGCCGCGTTGTGGCCGGCGGCAGCGGCGTTGGCACAACCCGGTTCCCCCCGTATATTTCAAGTCACCCGCTCTTTTTCTGAGATCGATTCCAACAACCATCCGGGGCGGGGCGTTCGCGGCTCGTGGAGAATCACCACCCCCGAAAGTCCCCGGGTGCAGTCGGGTCCGACGGTTACGGGATATTCACCCGGGGACATGACCCACGCGCCGGTCACGGGATCAATATGGGCCAATGCTTCGATCGGGACCCGGAACGTGACCTCCGCAGATGCTCCCGCCTTGACCAACGGCTTCTGAAACGCGGCCAGTTCCTTCGCAGGACGGGACGGGTATGGCGAGCCGATGTAAAGCTGCACGGTCTCGCGGCCGGCGCGGCGGCCTGTATTGGACACGGTTACCCGCACGGAGAACTCGGAGTCCGGGACGATGCAGTCCTCGATGACAAGATCACGGTAGGCAAACGTCGTGTAACTGAGCCCGAAGCCGAACGGAAACAGCGGCGCCGGGCCGCCGGACACCGAGTGCCGGTACCCGATCATAAAACCTTCGCCGTATTCCGTCTTTTCTTCCGTGCCGGGCCAGTACTGCATCGCGGGCACGTCCTCCCACGATGCGGGAAGGGTATCGGGAAGCCGACCCGACGGATTGACATCGCCCATCAGCACCGCGGCCAGGGCGTTACCGCCCTCCTGTCCGGGATACCAGCACTCCAGCAGGGCCGGTACTTCGTTCAGCCACGGCATGGCTACCGGCGACCCGTTCTGCAGGCAAACCACCACGCGCGGATTCACACGTACGAGTTCGCGAATCAACTCATCCTGGCGACCCGGCATGGCATGCTGCTTCCGGTCCTGGGCCCCGCCCTCGAAGATATTGGAGAGCCCGGCGCACACGATTACTGCGTCGGCGTTTTCGGCTGACGCGAGCGCTTTGCTGAGCGGCGAGGTCGCCGCAGGGCGAATCCAGTCCAGCCGCAGCATGGACGAGTAGGTGTGCTTGGAGTACTCGATCACGATTCGCCGGGATTCTCCGGCATCGGCGAACAGCTCGACCTGTTCCATCCCGGCCAGGAAACGCGATTCGAAGTTGGTGTCGTAATCGGTTTCCCATGCATCGATCGCCGGCCGGCCGTCGATAAGCATCCGTACGCCGCCGCCCTGAAAGGTCAGCATGAGGGTATACGTTCCCGCTTCCGGGAACGTGACGGTTCCTTCGCACCGAACGGAGAAAACATCGCGGGGAACCCCGGGGGCGGGTGAGCTCCATCCCCAGGCTTCATCCAGTCCGTCGGCCAACATGGTGTGTACAGGCTCCCCTTCCGGCAGTTCGGTACGGAAATAGTGCATGGCAAGACCCGAACCGGGCTCGGTTTCGCCCGGGGGCGTGAAGCAACCCCGCATGTTCTCGGTATCGCCGTAAAAGCTGCAGCCTTCAAGATAGTCGACTTCGACATGACGCGGCAGCCGCTGAAGCAGACCGGCCAGAGGTGAAACCGAATAGGTCGGCGAAACCGATGCACTGCCGCCGCCGCCGAGACGCGCGTTCTTGGCGTTGGGACCGACGACCAGTACGCGCTGAAGGCGATCCGCGTCCAGAGGCAGGAGGTTCTGCTCGTTTTTCAGGAGGACGATGGATTCCTCAGCTACGCGCCGGGCAATGGTGCGATGCCGTTCGCTATCCAATTCTCCGCGATCCGCGGGATCCGGCTGATACCGTGCCGTCACGGAGGCGACACGTGCGGCCCGGTCGTTCAATTCTGCTTCGGTCAGCTCCCCCCTGCTCACGGCGGCGATGATGTTTTCCCGAGTCAGGTGCCTCGGCGGGCCCGGCATCTCCAAATCGAGTCCGGCGGCAATCGGCGTTGTATCATGCACCCCGCCCCAATCCGACATCAAGATGCCGCGGTATCCCCATCCCCGCTTGACGATGTCATACAGCAGGTACCGGTTTGACGCGCTGTCCAATCCGTTCACCCGGTTGTAGGACGTCATGATCGCGGCCGGATCTGCATCCCGCACGATCATTCGCATCGCGGCGAGGTACAATTCGCGCAGGACATGATCCTCAACCTCGGCCGAAGCCGTGAGTTGATGCGTCTGCTGGTTGTTCGCGGTCAGCACCTTCGCACAGGCAGCCACCCCTTCCGATTGAATCCCCCGGATCAGCGCCGCACCCATCACCCCGGTCAACACGGGATCCTCGGAGAAGGTTTCGTAATTCCGGCCGTTACACGGCAACCGGTGCAGGTTGATCATCGGTCCCAACAGCATGCCGACCCCGAGAGCTTTGCACTCCCGGCCCAACAGCGCGCCTGCTTCCTCCATCAGGTCCGGATTCCAGGTCGAGGCCATACCGACCGCCGTCGGCAGGCAGGTGGCCCGACAGGCTTCGCGGGTCACCTTGGTGATCCCATGCCCGCAATCCGCCACCTCCAGCGGAGCCAGACCCAGCTCCTCGATACCTTCGATGTGCCAGGTATCCGCGCCCCCCATCAAACGTGCTTTCCGCTCCAGGGGAGCCTGTTCCGCCCATGCGGCGATACGGTCCATTTGTTGCGGGGATGGCGGCTTCATAGCTCTGGGATGATCTCCTCGTAAAGGGCCTATTTTCATTGAAGAAGTCACGCGAATCAATTACAATCAATCGTTGGATCAAAAGCCCAATCCAAGGGAGGATGTTGTATGTCACGCCCAGGTATCCGTTTGATGAGTATCGCCGCGGGATGGGTCATCGGAGCGAACTCGGTCGTTGCCGACACCCTTGTTCTCCAGAACCACGATATTCAAACCGGCGCCGACCCCCAGGGGGGGCGCACGGTGAGTTATGCTCCGGGAACCAACACCTTCTTCGAGTATTACGCGACCAGTCAGTTCAGCTATGTGGAAAGCGAGGTGTTCGGCATTCCCGGAGATGAGCAACTATCCGTCTACACGACGACCTCCGGCGGAAATGGTTTCAACGGCATTCTCCGCTACATCTTCAGCGCAGGCCAACGCGACGAAACCGAGCCGTTCGCGGCAGCATTGACCGAAAGCCCGGTCATCACATTCGAAGCTCAGAGGGTAGGCGTCACCTCGGTCTTCGTCGCGGTGAATTTCCAGATGATTACCGATGCGATCCCCCTCGGGACCGGGGCGCCGTCCGCCCTGCAGGCCTTCGGTGTGGATGCCGGCCCGAAACAGACATTTGCCTATGACCTCTGGAACGATGTGAACTTCCAGGCCTACTGGCAGTCCTGGACCAACGGAAGCGGCACGTTTTTCCAGCTTCGGCTGGTGCAACAGACCGACAACAGCAATGGGAGTGCGGCCTTGATCGCGTATGACAATTTCCAGCTTACCGACGACCGTGATTACGACGGGATCCCCGACGTTTGGGAGAACCTGAACTGTGGAAGTGTGACCGGCTGCGTGGCTGACGCCCAGACCGGGGACGGCGACGACTTTGTCTACCTTGATGAGTATATTCTCGATTACGACCCGGCGGTTTCCAATATGCCCCTGACCCTCGCCATGGACGGCCCCACGACCATCGTCGTGGGAAGTACGACCAACAGCCGCCTGTACGAAGCTGAATACATCGAGGATCTGACCTCCGGATCCTGGTCGCCCCTGGCGTCCGGCCCCGGATCGAACGGTGTCTACACGGCCACCGACCCGGACACGGCGACCAACCGGCACTATCGGGTGCGGGTTCGCGTTCCCTGACAAGGCCTCAGGCTTCGGGCTCGCTCATCAGGGTTGAGTAGCCTTGAGCCGGTATGCCCGTCCGGACGACTCGGTGGAAAACTTCACCTCAAACGTCCCCGTATCGCCAAAGTCTTCAACCTCCACGATCTCGGGCAGGGCATTGCTCCAGTCCTCACCGGCCAGGTCGTCGGTGTATTCCCAGCCCGTGGTCATGTCCGCGGGATTCTCGAGGGCGTCGAAGGTCACAATCACCGTCGACCCGGTCATCGACAACATCAACGGCTCATTGGTTTCCGCGGTTCGGGGATCCCGCTGAAAAAAGTATTCCAGCAGGTTATACCAACCATCGCTGTCGAAATCCGCTTCCGCGCCCGACAGGGCGGGGTTGGTCTGTTCCGATGCATTGAAATGGAACATCTGGAAGTCGCCAAAGCCGGCGGCCGGATTCGGGCCGAAATCGCCGATCCCGGTATAGGGATCGCTGGTCACCACATCCCACACCGTTTCCTGAAGATAGGTGATCAACGCCGCGTCCTCCACGGCATCAAACCGGGTGTAGCTGCTCACTGGGAGGCCCACCGGACTGATGCCGCTCAGGGTCGCGAAGGTGGTCAGCGCAGACACGTAGGCTCCGATCGTTCCATCCTCCGGCCCGGCATGGGGCTGGTCATTGAAATGAATGCCGTCGCAATAGAAATTGAACACCCCATAGGCCTGGTCATAGGCATTGGAGGCCGGGACCGGGAAGCCCGGATCCACGGTATAGTCGGCTCGCGCAACCGCATAGTAATTCGAGTTTCGCTCGAAGTAGTTGGTGATGCCGGGAACCACGCCATTGCGCAAATCCGCATCGATCCGGGCCAGAACGTCGCCGGCCGGGATGACCCGCACCGGTTGCGGTAGATCCGGAAACGCGGCGTTCAACCGGGCGACCAACTGGGTAATGAAATCACGATTGGGCACGGTTTGACGGGCCTGGAACGTGAAGGTATGCGTTCCTTCTCCGTATCCGAGATACGGACTTTCCCAGAAATCCTGGAAGGTGAAGCCGGTGTAGCTGTCGCCGTAATTGGTCTGGGTGGTCAGCGAACCGGTTGTCGCCGGGTTGCGGTAATGCACACTGAGTAGGGTAGGCCATGTGGCATAGATGTAAAACCGCTGCGACGATGTGTTGGTGGCCGGATTGTCGCCCAGCACGTAAGCAATGAAATTGCTGGCGGCATGGGCGTCGCCAATGCGGTTGGTATCCACCGCAAGTTCGTCGGGTTCATCATCCAGCCATTGCAGGTGCGGCTGCAGGATCACCGCATCGAAATCAAAATCCTGAAACGCGATCTTGTAGTCATTGGTGAACTGGGGCAGGAAGTTTTCCTCGCCGAAACCGATATTCATGGGATCACCGCTGTTGCGGACCTGGGTCCAATGCTCATTCAGCGCCGCATTCGCGGCGAGCTGGGCCCCGTAGAGGTATTCCCCGCCGACCGACTGAAACAGGCTGCGAAGCCGCGGCTGGGACAACCCGAGGGTCAGGCTGTTTCCGATGGCGTAGATCTGGATGTTGCTGCCGAGGGCGCTGCTTTCGAACACGGTGATCTGTATGTCGATCGAGTTGGTGCCGTCGATGTCGGAGGCGGAGAACGTCACGGTGACCGTCCCGGTCTGGTCCCGGTCCGGGATCCAGGAGAAGGTGTTGGTCAGCGGCGACAGCCCGGACAGAGGATTCGGACTGAAGGTCGCGCCGGCGGGAAGCCCCGAGGCGATCAGGTCGATGGTCTGGTTTGTGTCGGCCGGCACCTGCAACGCTTCAACCAGGAAGGTGAGCTGCTGCCCGGCATTCACGGTCTTGGATGTGTCGGCAGGCAAAATAGTAAGAATCGGCGGCTCATCGGCGGGAAAGATTTCGAACTGAACGGTAATGGTATTGGTGCCATCGTCATCACCGGCCGCAAACGTGACCGCCGTCATGCCGGTCTGCCCCGCGCCGGGGGTCCAGGTGAAGGTATTGGTGAGGGGACTGAGCCCGGTCGTCGGATTCGGGCTGAACACCGCGCCGGCGGGAAGCCCGATTGCCTCAAGTGTGATGATCTCGTTGGTGTCACCTTCGACCTGGGTCGAGACAACATCGATCGATATCGGCAACCCCTCCGACCCGGCGACGTTGGTGGCGGGCGGGTCGATGACGATCGAAGGCGGCTCGTTCTGCGGAATAAACGTGCTGACCGAAACAATCGAGATCTGGCCCTTGGCCGCGCCGCCGGGGGCAAATTGGCCGATGTTCCATTCGATCACATAGTTCCCATCGGCCGTGTTGCTCGAGATGTTGGACCCGTCGCCCA
>JAUIHQ010000345.1 GCA_030432155.1 bacterium
CGCGCCGGACTTCGACCCCAAGGGGAGCGCGTCTGCGCGCCAAGAGCAGTTGGCGGCCTGGTCGACGTTCTGGAAGGAGAAGGGGCCGACGCAGCTCCAGGCCGAGCACGTTCGCCGCTGGGTCAGCGACCTCAGCTTCCCCGGACGCAGCAAGCGGGCTGAGAAGCACCTGGTCAAGGTCGGCAAGGCCGCGGTCCCTGCCCTGATCGACGCCCTGCGTGGCTCGGGTCCGGCGGCGGCCACGGCCCAGACGCTCCTGGTCGCGATCACGGGGGCATATCAGGGTGACGCCATCCGCCTGGACGACGATGAGGTCCTTGACCCCGACCAGCGCGGTCAGGCGGTCGCGGGAATACACGATGTTCCCGGCGGCATCGATTTCCTCGACGCGGCCAATGCGGGTATTGCCGTTGTCGTCGTCCTCGAAGTGATTCCTGAGAGCGGTCCAGGAACCGACGTCATCCCAGGTGAACACACCTTTGGCCACCAGAATATTGTCCGCCTTTTCCATCACGGCGTAATCGATCGATATCTTTTCGAGATCGGCAAAGATGGACGCCAGCTCGGATTCAAACGCGGGGGTGAAGGCGACCGCGGCGATCCGGTCGGCGAGTTCCGCCAGCACCGGCCGGTGCATTTTCAGTGCGCCGAGGATGGAGCGGACCGACCAGATAAACATGCCGGAATTCCAATAGTAGTTACCGGCGTCCAGATAACCTGTGGCGGTTGCTTCGTCCGGTTTTTCGACGAACCGGTTGGCGCGGAAGAAGGAGATGCCTTCGGCTTCGTCAAGGGCCTCCCCGGCTTCGATGTAGCCATATCCGGTCGCCGGATGCGTGGGTTGAATACCGATGGTCATGAGGACGTCCTCACGGGAGGCGATCTCCAGGGATGAACGCAGTGTCTGGCGGAACAGGTCGAGATCCTTGATGACATGATCCGCGGTCAGGATGCAGAAGGCTCCGTCGGGATCGCGGGCTTTGACCAGGGCAGCGGCCAGGGCCACCGCGGGTGCGGTATCGCGTCCCACCGGTTCGCCGACAATATTCTCCGGAGGCAGCTCCGGCGCGGCTTCACGAGATGCATCCACGAGATCCTTGTTGGTAAGAACGAACACCCGTTCCGGAGGGATCAAGCCGTCTAGCCGCTCCACAGCCTGAGCGAGGAGGGAACGTTCTCCGACCAGGGAAAGAAGCTGCTTGGGGCGTTTCGAGGTGCTGAGCGGCCAGAACCGCTCCCCTTTCCCTCCGGCGAGGATCACGGCATAGTATGATTCGGACATGGTTAAACCTCCTTGACGGCTTTCACCAGCCGGCCGACCCAGCGCGCGGCTTTCCGGCGGCCTTCGGCGTTGTGCGATTCCTGGTGGAATCGGTTGACGATTGCACTGCCCACCACGATGGCATCGGCGGTCTGGGCAGCGGCGCGGGCATGATCCGGGGTGGAAATGCCGAACCCGAGTGCAACCGGCAGTCCGGCGATGGCCCGGGTGCGGCGAACGAGATCATGCGCGGAGTCGCTCAACTTGTCCTGCATCCCGGTGACCCCCTCCCGGGAAACGCAATACACGAATCCAGAGGCATGCCGCACGATATTACGGATACGCTGGTCGGGACTGGTCGGGGTGACCAGGCAGATGTGATTGAGGTTGCTGGATGCCAGCAGCTCGGGAATGTCTTCTTCCTCTTCGTGCGGAAGGTCGAGAAACAACACCCCGTCGAGACCCGCCTTCGCGGCTTTCCGGATCCCCTTCTCCATGCCCATGGCATAGAAGGGATTCATGTAGGTGTAGCAAAGCAGCGGAATGTCGGATGATTTGCGAATCTTTTCAATGCACGCCAGGACGCCTTTCGGCGTCGCCCCCGCGGCCAGTGCACGGGACGCCGACTCCTGGTTGACCGGCCCGTCCGCGAGAGGATCGGAAAACGGGAGACCGAGTTCAACGATATCGACCCCGGCTTCCTCGAGGCGGAGGACGATTTCGACCGTGGCATCCAGGTCGGGATCGCCGGCCGTCACGTAGGCGATGAAACCCTTGCGATCCTGCTGCTTGAGTTGTTCCAACGAATGATCGATACGTGTCGTCATGGTGCCTGTTATGAATGGTTCAGCCGGTAAATGCAACCCAGTCCGAACAAGGTCAGACCGGGATCAATCCTGACTTCGGGCTTCATGCCCTTGAGGACCCATGATGCATAGCCGCCGGTGGCGCAGATCGATGCGTTTTTCATATCGGGCCGGAGCAGCAGCTCCTGCAAAATCTCCTTCACCATCCCGCGATACCCCCACCGCGCCCCGAGTTGCATGGCCTCCCGGGTGCTCTTTCCGACGCGATGCTGCGTCTTCCTCAGGGTCAAATGCGCCAGCAGGGCGGTCTTCTCGGCGAGGTAGTCGAACATCAACGGCAGACCGGGTGCGATGATGCCCCCGATATAGCCGTCTTCCGCGGAAATGACATCAAATGTAACCGCGGTTCCGAAGTCGGCGATGATCAGGGGTGCGCCGTATCGCTCGCGTCCGCCAACCGCATTGGCGAGCCGGTCGGCGCCGATCGTGGACGGCTTTGCGTAGGTTACCGGCATCCCGAGCTTGACCCGGTGGTTCACCCAGAGCGGCTCGATCCGCAGGATGGATTTGACCGCCCTGTTCCAGGATGCGTTCAGCGCCGGCACCACCGACGCCATGCAAACGCCGTCCAAGCGGTTCCGGGCCATGACCTTCAACGTCTTGCGGATCGAATCGGGCGTGGTGTCCTTTCGTTCCAGACGCCGCACCCGGCCGACTCTCGTTCCGGTTACCACGCCAATGGTCGTGCTGGTGTTGCCGATATCCACAGCCAGGATCGATGTCACGTTTCGCTCTCCTCATTCATATTCGGTACCCGGATATCCCCGCACCAGTTCTGCCAGGAAGCGGCAAGCGCCTCGGGATCCAGGGACGCCTCGGCATAGGTCCGGTCCATTTCATTCACCAGGCTGACCAGAACCGTTTCCGGATCGGCATGCACACCGGCCATAACCAGCGATGTGGCCCGGTCGCGTATGGATTCCGGGAAGTCATGGGGTTGCTGCTGCATATTCAGACCAATCCCGATGACGATAAAGTCAATACGATCCGTACCGGTCCGGGGTTCGGTCAGGACGCCGGCAAGTTTGCGCGGGCCGATCATGATGTCGTTGGGCCATTTGATGGACAGATCGGAAACCCCCAGCACACTGCAGGCCCTGGCGGTTGCGATACCGCCAAGCACACCTGCCCATGCTGCCCAGTCGGGTGACCAGGGCGGGCGAAGCAGAAAGGATACATACAGACCGAGACCCGGCGGGGACTCCCATCGACGTTCCCGGCGTCCGCGACCCGCGGTCTGTTGGTCGGCCACGATGACCAGACCTTCGTCTGCGCCCTGTTCAGCTTCGCGGCGAACGTCATCGCTGGTTGAACCGGTCTGACCCACCATCCGTACACGCCAGGATACCGGAGACCTCTCATCGGTCATGCGCTGGAGCCCTTTCGCTTGGGGGTGCGGCGCTTCTTCCCGATCACGTACCGGGTCGATTCATCCGGCTTCTTCCTGATGCCGCCACGGGGTGATTTCGATGCGCCGGCGCCGGTGGATCCCCGCAATTCGTGCAGTTGGTCGCGCAAAAGGGCTGCACGCTCAAACTCCAACGCTTCCGCCGCTTCCAGCATCTCCCGCTCCAGCTCCTGGATGACTTTCCGGACATCATACGGTTCGGCGCCTTCACTCAGGACGTCCTCTTCGATATCCTCGGCCGCCTTCCGCACGACCAGGCTCTCCTGGAT
>JAUIHQ010000346.1 GCA_030432155.1 bacterium
CTGAACGTTTCATCGATCGACTGATTCGAGGATGCCATACCGGATACTTCCCTTCGTCCTTGTCACCTGCGAGCAGACCATCCGCCCGTGTCGGCGTGCTGCAACACACTACCGGTTTTACGGCCCTTTGCAATCGCGCAATGCCGTTCCCGGCCCATGATGGCTTGTCATCGCGGTGCAACGAAGCTACCGTTACCGCATACGTGCCAAGGAGGATCGATATGACATCACGTCCATACCGATGGCGGACAGCCATCTGGGCCCTTTTTCTTCTGCCCGCCTTCGCGAACGCCCAGACCAACCGCATCGTCACCCGGGCGGCGGACCTACCCGATGGACGTTTCAAGTCGAACGTCATGACACTCGACGCCGCGGCGCGCGACAAGGCCATGCGGAACGTAAAGCTGCTTGAGATCCCGCCGGAGGATTTTTCGTCACTCAACGTATCCGGCGACGGTTCGCTTTTTTATACCTGCACGTTCCCCGGCGTCACCCCGGCCAAGAACCAGCCCGGACGATATGCGCCCAAGGGAATCGCCCTTCCCGTGGATCCGTTTCCGGCGGAGCTCACGTTCAGCAGCCGACCCGGATCGCCCAACACAATCTTCCTGAATTTCATCGGGGGCACGGTCGCCCAAACCGCGTGGAATACCAATTACGGGGAAGCGGTCTGGACGCCCCTCCCCATGAGCTTCGATGGAGATGCCACAACCTACAACAGCGAGGAACAGGATGCCATCAAGCACATCTGGCAGCGGGTGGCCGAGGATTATGCCCCGTTCGATGTCAACGTCACCACGGAGCAACCGGCGACAACCAACGACCGGACCGCGGTGATCATGATCACCCGCAGCACCGACAGCGCGAACCGCCTTCATCCCGCGGGCAGCGGGGCCGGCGGCGTGGCCTATGTAAACGTATTTGCCGGCGGCGTATTCCAAGCCTACCGACCCGCCTGGGTATATGTGAACAACCTCGGCAACGATTCGGATAACATTGCCGAAGCGACATCTCACGAAGCGGGTCACAACCTGGGGCTGAGCCATGACGGGCAAACCGACGGCACGGAATACTACAACGGGCACGGGACCGGCGACACATCATGGGCGCCGATCATGGGTGTCGGATACAGCCGGAACGTCACGACATGGAGCAAGGGAGAATACTGGATCGCCAACAACACCGAGGACGACACCGCGATCATCGCCGGCAAGATGTCCTACCGCGCCGATGATATCGGTGACACGCCGGACACCGCGTCCGCCCTGATCATCACCAACGGCATTTTCGTCAGCGCAACTACACCGGAAACCGATCCCGATAATACGATGTCCGACAACAAGGGCATCCTGGAAACCGCGGGGGATGCGGATGTGTTTGCCTTCGCGTCGGCCGCGGGTCCGGTCACCTTGAACGTCGATCCCTGGGAAAACCAGACATTCACCCGCGGCGGCAACCTCGACATCCGGATATCGATTCTCGACAGCGCCAGCAACGAAGTCGCATCCGCCAATCCCGAAACCCTGACCGGGGCCTCGATCTCGACAACCCTGACCGCCGGCACATACTTTCTCGTCGTGTCGAATACCGCGGTCGGGAATCCTTTCAATGATCCCCCTTCCGGATACACGACCTACGGATCGCTCGGGCAATACTTCATCAACGGACTGGTTCCCGGCGCCTTCTCCGATCCGGTCAATGTAGCCGCGGATCCGGAGGGCCCGGAGCTGACCCTGCTGTCCTGGCTGGCACTGGGCTATGACACCCTGGTCACCCACAACACCGGGACAGCCCCATCGATACCGGTTGACGGCAACAGCTACAACACCGGGGACGTCCTGCCGTCCGGCTCTGTCCTCTACCGGGGCAGCGGTAACGGCCGGGAACACGTCGCACCTCCCGGATCCACCAACATCTACATTCTGTACGGTGTGTCGTCATCGAACACCTACTCCGCCGGCGTCACCGTCGAAGTGGTCAACGCCCGGTATCCGAACGGCATCATCGAAGCCGTGTGCTACAGCAACGGAACGACACTGGCCAATGCCGAGGGCGGCCATGGCTGGACCAATCCGTGGACCACGGTGGGCACGGTGTATGCGGTCACCAACAGTCCCGCCGCCCCGTTCCATTTCGACACCCCGTCCCCCCGCCTGTCGGCCCAGCGTATCGCGATCGACAACTATTCCCTGAATACGGAGATGTACGCCCGCCGCCGGTTCGAACCCTTGACCAACGGCACGGTTTATTTCACCTATCGCATCGCCGTGGAATACGGCGGTGGAGGAAAATACAGCGGGTTGCGGGTGCTGAATGGCTCCGGGAGTGAAGCCTTCTTTGTCGGAGAGACCGGCGCGGAGAATCTTTTCGGCATCGACAGCTTCGGCGGCCCGACGGCCAATGCCGCCTACAACATCAATCCCTACCAGAACTTCACCGGTGACGTATATCTCATCACCGGCCGCTTCGATTTCGATACCCGGATCATCCGGGCCAAAGCCTATTACCGAACCCAAACCGTACCCGATATCGAACCGGAGACCTGGGATGTCACCGCCACGGCCGCGGTCGACCGCACCTCGATCGGGGGGCTGGACCTGGTCTGCGGCGGATTCAGCGACAACACCCCCGGCCGGGTGTTCTTTGATGAAGTCCGGGTCACCCGGAGCTGGACCGGACTGTTCACTGTTGAACCGTCCGACGATGCCGACGACGACGGCTTGCCTGATGATTGGGAAGTTCTCTACTTCGGAAATGCCATTATCGCCGAACCCCAGGCCGATCCGGATGGTGACGGATACACGAACCTGGAGGAATACGGAGCGGGTACGAACCCGACGGTAACCGGCAATGCTCCGTCCGGACCCTGGCCGAGGCTCGTGGGCCTCGATGGATCGATCATCGCCGCCGGCGACACAACACCATCGGTTGCCGACGGGACTGATTTCGGCGACATGTATGCCTGTGGCGATACGGTCATTCACACGTTTGCCATCACCAATATCGGGGCCACGGCATTGACGGTCAGCGGGGTGACCATCTCCCCCAGCCCCGGCATCTTCGACATTCTCGAGGCGCCGGCGGTCATTGACGGCGGAGCTGTCTCCAACCTGACGGTTCAATTCGACCCGGATACCTTCGGTCATGTGCAGGCCTTCCTTTCGATCACCCATCCCGGCATCACCGCCGGGGCGTACCGTGTTGCGATTCGGGGCAACGGAACGGTGTTCCAACCGGCATCCACGGTCGCAATAGCCCCGGCGTCACCGGATATTACCGCCGACCCGCCGGGCCAGAACGCCGCAGGCGATACGTTTGACCTCGCGACCGCCGGACAAGCCTACGGCACGACACTGCAGTGCGGCTTTGGAACCTTTGGCGAGATCTATGTGAATTACGATGCCGAGAACCTGTACCTTGGCGGAACCGGGATGGATGTCGCGGGGAACGCCAATGCCGCGGTTTTGTTTCTCGGCATCGACACCCTGACCGATGATGCCTTCAACCCGGCCAAAGGGGGCCCGTTCGATGTCCCGCCGTTTGCCCTCAACCTGCTGGCCAACGTATCGTTCACCAAGCCCATGGATATCGCGATCGTGCTGGGTGATGAATTCGGCGACGGAACCTTCTCCAACTTCCTGTTCGAGGGCGGCCAGGATTTCGGCCAGGGCGTCTTCTACCTCAGCGACACCTACTTTCCGCTATCCTCCGCGGAAGTATCTCAATTCGATGGAACCGGTACGGCACCGGTGACGACGGATGATGATGACGGGAACCGGCAGACCGACCGGTG
>JAUIHQ010000023.1 GCA_030432155.1 bacterium
CGCAGCAAGAATTAATCCATCGGGAAGCGGATCGGGAAGATCCTTGGCAGAATGGACGGCGAGGTCGGCCTTTCCTTCGATCAACGCCTGGTCAAGGGTCCGGGTGAAGAAGTCGGTGGCGATGCTCGGGTCGGTCAACGGGGTTGCGAGATCAACGTCACCCGGCGATGACACCGTTTCGAGTTCGATGTCGGCGTCTTCAGGCAACACCGTACGGATCAGGTCGATCGCTTCGTGGGTTTGTACCTGGGCGAGTCGGCTGTTTCGGGTGATGACTCTCAGCGCCGGCTTGCCCACGCTTCGACTCCGTCCTGAACAACCTTCTCGGCGATGAGGGCCCGGCGGCGTCGGTCCTCGGTGTTGATCTGGGCCTTTTCTTCAATCTGGTGCAGGCCGATATAGTCAACCCCGGGGAGGGTGCGGATATCGATATGACAATCGGCCGGCACCCCGAGATCGATTATGGTCAAGGGTCGGGCCGCCTGCTCAAGGTGATGGGGGTACAGAACCGGGTGCGGGGCGGCTGTGGCGGCGATGACGCCGGCGACATCCTTCATGATCGGAATCAAATCGTCGAGTGCAGCGCTGAATCCTCCGATTTCCAGGGCAAGCGACATGGCGTTTTCGGGACAGCGGCTGGCGATGCGGACCGGGAAGCTGCCCCGCTTCCGGAGATATCGTGCGACGCTGCCGGCCAGCGATCCCGCGCCGATAACCGCCACGGGTGAATCGGCATCAATGCGGGACATCAGCTCGCGCGCGGCAAGCCCGCTCAGCGATGTCATGTTGGTATCGATACCGCTGCGTCGGCGGGCATCCCGGCCCAGTGCGATGGCGTCCTGAAACACCCGGTCAAGAATCTTGTCATCATGGCCGCGGAACTTGCGAAATGCCTTGTACGCGTTGCGAACCTGGCCGAGAATTTCCAGCTCGCCGAGGATTCTGCTTTCCAGTCCGGCGGCAATACGGGCGATTCGTGAAAAGGCCTGCTTGTGCTCGAATATTTCCATGACCCGGATACGGGGATCTTCAGGGATGCCGAATCCGTAACATTCCAGCCTCTGGCAGGTGTTGAGAATCAGGATAGGCGCGGGGGATGCGGCGGACAGCTCCCTGATGACCTGTTCACGTTCCGATTGATCGTTCGTCTCGATCTGGCAACCGACAAACTGCATGCTCGATGATGGCTCGTATTTGTTGTAAATCGTTCTGTTCAACCGCGTCCAGAAACTCGGGACTGCGAGTTATGCTTCTTAACAAATCCTTTCGGGCTTGTCCACCGGGTAGACGCCGTCTGAGCCGTCCCAGCAGATTGGCGGCAAACGTCCAACCGTGCCCGACCTTCCGCTCCAGGTATTTACGAAGCTGGACGGAGAGTGCGGGGGCCTCGCCCTGGCTTGAAATCGCGATGACCAAGGGACCCCGAAAGACAAAGGATGTGTAGTACAGATCGCAGAACTCATTCTTGTCTACGGCATTAAGAGGTTTGCCGTGGATGCGGCACCAGCCGGCGATTCGGGTGGCCAGTTCCATATCCTCCGTATCCTCAATGACCATATCGGCATCGCGGACATCATCTTCCTCGGCAAAGCGACGGTGCCAGACAATCCGGGGGTCGCCTTCCATGACGGCATGAACATCCTCATCGAGGACGGGATGCATCACGAGGATGGTTTTCCAGTCGAACATTCTCGCATGACGTATCCGGGCCGGAATGTCATGGCCGTTTCCGGTGATAAGGAGCGACCGGCCGGTCGTGACGTAGGCGATGGGAAAGGCTTTCCGCCTTGCCCTGTCCTCCCGTTTGACCTCCGTAAGGTTCACGCTGATAGTATACCCCGGCCAGCGTAACGGTCCAACCTTTGGCGATTCAGATTCCCTGGTCTCTGGGGCGCCCGCTAAATCTGATATCCCTCGTATTCGGGCAGCGGGGGCCGGTTGGCCGGTTCGCAGATCATGCCCGCGCCCAGGGTCAGGTTGGTCGCTTCGTCGACGATGATAAAGGCGCCGGTATACCGGTTCTTGGAATAATGATCGTATGTCAGCGGAACTGTAGTCTTGATTTTCACCCGGCCGATATCATTCAGGCCAAAGCCGTCGACATCCCGTTCCGGCTGGAGGGTCTCGATGTTCACCCGGTGCTGGATTTCGGTGATCATGCAGCGGGCCTTCTTGGTCGTATGTTTGATGGCGTATTTTGTGCCCCGCCGCATCGGTTCTTCATGCATCCAGCAGATCATCGCCTCGAAATCCTGCGCGATGTCGGGAATGTCATTCGGGGTCACGATCATGTCGCCCCTGCTGACGTCGATATCGTCCTCAAGCAGCAGGGTGGCGGACATCGGGGTGTATGCCGCTTCAAGGTCGCCGTCGTGGGTATGAATGCCGGCGATCTTCGACCGTTTTCCTGACGGGAGGATGATGACATCATCGCCCTTGCGGAATACGCCACCGGTAATCTGGCCGGCAAAACCCCGGAAATCATGGTGCTGATCAGTGTGGGGACGAATGACATACTGCACCGGAAAACGTGGATCGGTGAGGTTGCGGTCATTCCCGATGTAAACTTCTTCAAGATGCCGCAGAAGCGGGGGACCGTAGTACCAGTCCATGTTTTTCGATTTCTCGACCACATTGTCGCCGTGGAGGGCGCTGATCGGAATGAACATCACATCCTGGATGGCCAGGCGGGTTGCGAACTGGGAGAAGTCTTCCTTGATCTGTTCAAAGACGTCCTGATCGTAGCCGACGAGATCCATCTTGTTCACACACAGGGCAAGGTGAGGGATGCGAAGCAGCGATGCGATGTAGGCATGGCGTCGGGTCTGTTCGATCACACCCTGGCGGGCATCGACGAGGATGATCGCGAGATTGGCGGTTGAGGCGCCGGTCACCATGTTCCGTGTGTACTGTACGTGTCCCGGCGTGTCGGCGACGATAAACTTTCGCTTGGTGGTGGAGAAATACCGGTAGGCAACATCGATGGTGATGCCCTGTTCCCGCTCCGCCCTCAGCCCGTCGGTCAGGTTGGCGAGGTTGACCGTGCCGCCGCCGGTGATGTCGGCCGAGCGTTTGAGCGCTTCGAGTTGGTCCTCCAGAATCAGCTTGGAGTCATACAGCAGACGGCCGATCAGGGTGGATTTTCCGTCATCCACGCTTCCCGCGGTGGTGAAGCGAAGCAGTTCGATTTCGTGGGTCGCATCCATTAGAAATACCCCTCGCGTTTGCGGTCTTCCATCGATGTTTCGGACCGCTTGTCGTCGGCGCGACTGCCCCGTTCGGTCACCCGTGCGGCTGCGATTTCGGTGATGATGTCCTTGATCGTGACCGCGACCGATTCCACGCATCCGGTGCAGGAAATATCGCCGATGGTCCGGACCCGCACCTTCAGATGATGTGACTGTTCGTTCTCCTTTTTCGGGAGGAGATGGCTGACCGGAAGCCATTGGCCGTCGCGGCGGACCACTTCCCGTTCGTGGGAGAAATATATCGACGGAATCTCCAGTTTTTCACGGTCGATGTATTCCCAGATATCCATTTCCGTCCAGTTGCTCAGGGGGAACACCCGCATGTGTTCGCCGGGATTGATCCGGGCATTGTAAATATTCCAGAGCTCCGGCCGCTGATTCTTCGGGTCCCACTGGCCGAAAGCGTCGCGGAACGAGAAAACACGCTCCTTGGCCCGGGCTTTTTCCTCATCGCGGCGGGCGCCGCCAAGGGCGCAGTCAAACTTGAATTCCTCGAGGGCGGCGAGGAGGGTGGGGGTCTGAAGCCGGTTGCGGCTGGATTCGCCCGGGGTTTCGCGGGCAATACCGGATTTGATGGCATCGCCTACCGAGCGGACGATCAGCTTCTCCCCCAGTTCCTGGGCCCGGCGATCGCGGAAATCGATCAGCTCGGGAAAGTTGTGCTCGGTGTCGATGTGCATCATCGGAAACGGGAACCGTCCGGGACGAAAGGCCTTTTCGGCAAGGCGGAGCATGCAGATCGAGTCTTTGCCGCCGGAAAAGAGAAGGACGGGCCGCTCAAATTCCGCCGCCACTTCCCGCATGATGTGGATCGACTCCGATTCGAGCGCCTGCAAATGGGATAACGAGTACGTTTTCATGGTCGTTTCGTGTCTTTTCTGCTGTCGTAAGCGGGGTGTTGTCTCATAATTACCAGGGGGTTTCAATCGTTTCATCGACTCCCGGCCCGAACCCTAGATGCTGGGGGACCACTGCTTCATATTGACATGAAGGCCGCACTCTTTGTGTTCCGGATTCTCCCACCACCAGCGTCCGGCCCGGAGGTCCTCGCCCGGCTCAATGGCGCGGGTGCAGGGTGCGCAGCCGATCGAGGCATAGCCCCGATCATACAGGCTGTTGTACGGCAGGCCTTCGCGGCGGGTGTAGTCCCAGAGCTGGTCGACGGTCCAGGAGGCGATGGGGTTGATCTTCCATATTCCGCCATGGCCCTCGTCCCGCTCGATCGTTGCAAGTTTTTCGCGGGTAACGCTTTGCTCGCGCCGCAGACCGGTCACCCAGGCATCCAGGTCCTTGAGGGCGCGGTTGAGGGGATCGACCTTCCGGATGCGACAGCATTCTTTCCGGTTGTCGATGCTGTCACGGAAGGAGAACAACCCCTTGGTTCGTTCGAGCTGTTCGACTGCTTCCCTCTCGGGGAAGTACCACTCCATTTCCACGTTGTAGCGCCACCGGAGCTTCTCGGCGCAGTCATAAGTCTCGGGGTTCAGGCGCCCGGTATCGAGGGCAAAAATCCGCACGTCGGGACGGACTTTCATCGCCAGATCGATAACCACCGCATCTTCGAGGCTGAAGCTGGAGGCTATGGCCATGCGGTTTCCGAATTGCTCGAGACTGCGGGCCAATAGCGCCTCCGCATCCTCGGTATCGATGCCTGCCCACCAATCGCTTGTAGGTTCCGTGCTCACGGAACAAAAGCTACTATCTCAAGCGGGATAGTCGAGATTAAAACGCGGGAATTGTGTCAGATTGTGTAATTTCCTGCCTCCGAGTCGGTTCGATGTACTTCTTTCTCGGCTAGCGACCGGAAATCATACTCGCTGTAGACGTCGGAAAGGGCCTTCTCGGCCTCGGACCATACATCCTGGAACACATCGGGGATCGATGCCTGGCCCGAGTTGTCGTGGGTTGCCTGGGGATTGATATACACGAGAGGACCTTCAAAAAGCCTTATGATGTCGGCAACCTTGATTTCGCGGGGATCCCGGGCAAGGAAATACCCTCCCTCCTTGCCGCGGATGGAGTCGGCATACCCGCCCTGTTTGAGCTGGCGGAGAATTGCTTCCAGGAAGCGGACGGGGATGTTCTGCCGCCCGGCGATATACCCGATGGTGACCGGGCCCTGCCCGTAATGAACGGACAGTTCCAGCACGGCTTTCAGTGCGTAGAAGCACTTATTGGAAATCATACCTCCCCCTAATGTCGACTACTTTGATAGACTATAGAGGAGAGAAAGGAATGTCAATAGGCAGGGCCCCCGGGGGCATGCCCTCAGGGGCGCCAAAGGTACATCATTCGCGGGGAGTCGTGGGCGATCGCGTTGAAGTCGGGCAGCGGGTTTCGGACCGACATCAGGAAATCCATGAATGAATAGGGCTGAATATACCGGATGACCTGAATATCCGCCTCTCCAAGAAGATCTGCGGTCTTGTTCACCGCATCATCCCAATACCCGAGCTGATCGATGAGGTTGTGTTCCAGGGCCTGCGGGGCGCTGAAGACGCGTCCGTCGGTTAATTCGTCGAGCTGCTCGCTTTCCAGCTCGCGCGAGGTCGTGACAATGGTCACGAAGTGGGCATACATGTCATCCACCAGGCCCTGCAGCATTTGCACTTCGGCTTCGTTCACGTCGCGGAAGGGGTTGAGAAGGTCTTTGTGCTCACCCGAGGTGATCGTGGTGTCGGTGATGCCGATTTTCCGGCTCATCTCACTCCAGTTGAGGGTCTGCATGATGACGCCGATGGACCCCACCAGGGATGTCGGCTCGGCGATCAACCAGTCCGCGGCCATGGACACGTAGTAGCCGCCGGAAGCGGCAAGGTCGCGTATGAATACCAGGATCCGCCGATCTTCGTCACTTTCTCTGAACATCCGCAGCGCGTTGTAAATCTCGTCGCTGGGCGTGATCCCGCCGCCGGGGGAATCCACCTCAAGGATAATCGCCCGAACCATGTCATCATGGGTGGCGGCCCGGATCTGGGTGAGAATATCGGCCACCGGGTCCATGCCGGGGCCGAACAGGCCCGCTTCGGACTGCCGCATGATCAGGCCCTGCACCGGAATCCGGACGACTTTGACATCGCCCTGTCCATACGACCATTCCTCATCGAGGTGTGGAAACTGATCGACGGCATGGCCGTGATCCGCGTTGGCGCCGCTGAAACCACCGGCGACCAGTCCGATCCCCAGCACGATATTAAAAACGACACTGAAGCCGAGGGCCAGCACCAGGAAAATGATCGCGATCCAGACGCCGGCACGGCTCTTGCGCGGCGCTGCGGGCGTTGGGGCGGTTTGTTCCATGGCCGAACCATACGCCGTGGTCGAGCGGTCTGCAATGGCGAAAGACCGCACACCGCCGGGAGCCGGAAATATGTTCGCACCCCGGGGGCGGGATATGGTTGTCTGGCATGTGGAAGATGAAATGGATTTCACACAGCGCCGAAGGGGCCGATCTCACCCGCATCCTGCGTGATGGCGCGGACGCGGTACGGGAAGGTCTCGACGGCGAAGATCCGGACCTTGTCCTGCTGTTCACCAGTCCCGCGTTTCAGGAAGCCCATGAACATATACCTGCTGCGGTGTACGAGATGTTCTCTCCGGGATGCCTGCTCGGTTGTACGGCGTCCGGCGTGATCGGGGGCGGGCAGGAGCAGGAGGATCGCCCGGCCGTCGCGGTGCTTGCCGCGAAGCTGCCGGGCGTGACGGTCAGGCCCTTCTTCACCGATACCCAGGACCTTCCCGATGACGATGCACCCCCGGAGGTTTGGCGGACGTGGATCGGTTTGCCGGATGAACATCCGACGCATTTCCTTCTCGCCGCGGATCCTTTCTCGACGCTGATCGATCCGTTTCTGGCCGGACTTGATTTCGCCTATCCTCGCGGGGTGAAGGTCGGCGGGCTGGCCAGCGGCGGCCGGCGGCCGGGGGACCACGCCGTCTTCATCGACCGCCAGTGTTTCAACAGCGGCCTTGCCGGCGTCGCACTGAGCGGTGATATCACCATGGATTCCATGGTGGCCCAGGGCTGCCGCCCCATCGGCGATCCGCTCACCGTAACCGGTTGCCGGGGGCATACCATCCTCGAGGTGAACCGGGAATCACCCCTGGTGTACCTGAACCGGTTGTTCGGCGATGCATCGGAGCAGGAACGTGAACTTATGAAATCCGCCCTTTTCATCGGAATGCGGGTCGATGACCCGGAGCATCCGGATCGGGCGCCATTTCTCATTCGAAACCTGATCGGGGCCGACTATGAGAAGGGCACGCTCGATGCGGGCTCGATGATTCACGAGGGGATGGTGATTCAGTTTCATCTCCGCGACCGGGCCTCGGCCATGGAGGATCTCGACCGGCTGTTGCAGGAATACGACCCGGCGGTTCTCGATCCCGATCGCGCCGGCGCCCTGATGTTTTCCTGTGTCGGCCGGGGGCGGAGGCTCTTCGGGATGTCGAACTATGACTCGTCCTGCCTGGTGTCGCGAATCGGGGATCTGCCGGTGGGCGGGTTTTTCTGCAATGGTGAAATCGGCCCGGTAGGAGGCGCCTCCTTCGTTCACGGCTACTCGACCTCGTTCGCCCTGGTACGGCCGGGCCCGGTCTGACCATGAAAACCGTAACCTGGTACATCACCTCCCACGGGTACGGGCACGGGATCCGTTCCGCGGATGTCCTCCGCACCCTGCGCGAGGAACGCCCCGACATTCCCGTGGTGATTGTAAGTGATCTGAACCGGGATGTGCTGGTGAGTCGGCTCGGGTTTCAGCCGTCGGCCTTCCGACCCTCGGGGCTGGATATCGGCATGGTGCAGAAGGACTCGGTGCGGGTCGATCTGGATGAAACGGAACGCCGTCTCGCCCGGTGGATCGAAAAGGTTCCCTCGCTGGTCCGCCGTGAGACGGAGGCGCTCCGGTCGGAAGGAGCGGCGGTGACGGTAACGGATATTTCCGGCATTCCCCTCGAAGCGGCTTACCAGGCCGGATGCCCGGCGTTTGCCATGGGGAATTTCGGATGGGACTGGATCTACGCCGCCCATGCGGACCGGGGAACAGCCTGGAGGGAAGCCTCACGCATCTATGCCGACCACTACCGGCGGACGGCAACGCTGTTCCGCTTGCCGTTCAGCGAGCCGATGAAGGCTTTTCCTCATGCCGTGGACATTTCCCTCGTGGCCCGTCCCGGCCGAAGGCGGCGCGATGAGCTGGCCCGGGCAACCGGGGCGGACCCGGACCGGATGTGGGTGCTGCTCTCGTTTACATCGCTCGATTGGGATGACGAGGCGCTCCGGCGACTGCACCGGCTGCAGGATAAGGTCGAGTTCATGACGGTGAAACCCCTGGCATGGCACGGTCGCGTGTTTCATTCGGTGGACCGGGACCGGTTTCCCTATGCGGATGTCATGGCGTCGTGTGACTGTGTGTTGACCAAGCCGGGGTACGGCGTGCTGTCCGATGCGGTCATGAATGACAGGCCGGTTGTTTACACCGAGCGAACAGACTTCATCGAGTATGATGTGCTGGAGCGCGAGCTGAAACGATATTTGCAGCATGTCCATATCCCCGCCGAAGACCTGTATGCGGGTCGTGTGGAAGATGCGCTTGATGCCGTCGGGTCGGCTCCGCATCCGTCGGAAAAGCTGGGGGGAGGCGGGGACCGCGATGTCGTGGCCGCGATTCTCGCCGCTTACGACTCTGCGCCCAGTCGGCGCCCGTCGAGGGAATAAAAAACGAGGCGGCCGTTTTCCGGTTCGAGCGTTGCCACGCTCGGCGTCGCCGCCCGGTAGACCGCACCCGGATTGATGATCCGCAAACCGCCGGCGAGGTCGTCAGCCCGGACATGGGTGTGTCCGGTAAACAGGTAATCGTGTGCACCCTGCTCGATCAGGTCCTGAAAGCGGGATGCGTCATCGCCATGCAAAACCGCGATTTTCCTGCCACCGATCGTTTCTTCATGGAACCGCCCGGCCACAATGACGCCGCTTGATTCGGGATACCGTAGAAGGTCGACGTTCCAGATATCCACGTTCCCAGTCACACACACAACCGGGGGCCGAACGTGCGGCCAGGCGGCCGCCATGCAGTCCAGGACCGCCTCCGAGCCGAGATCCCCGCAGTGAAAGAGCCGTTCTGCGCCGTGTTCGATCAGGAGTTCCACGGCTGTCCGCGTCCGTTCGACATGTCCGTGGGTGTCGGAAAGGATGCCGATGATCATGGCGCTTCCCCGATGAGCTCGCGGGCCCGGGTGAAAATGCTGTCCAGCATCGGTTCCGTGAGCCGTCCGGTGAAGGTGTTCTGCTGGCTGGGGTGGTAGGAGCCGATCATGTGAAGGGCGCCCGCCGGATGTTCGGCGCCGTGTCCGAATTTCGGTTTGGGTGTGACGGACGCCGGTTCGCGTTTCCTGAGGATGCGGCAAAGGCCGTCCCACGCGAATGTCCCGAGGCAGACCGCGACCCGGATACGGGGCATCGCAACCAGCTCGCGTTCGAGATAGTCGATGCACCGGTTCCGCTCATCGGTTGTCGGTTTGTTGTCGGGCGGGGCGCATCGGACCACCGCGGAAATATAGGCATCGGTCATGCACAAGCCATCCCTGCGACCGGTGGCGTGGGGCTGGTTGGCAAATCCGGCCCGATGAAGCGCCCGGTACAACCAGTCGCCGGAACGGTCCCCGGTAAACATGCGCCCGGTGCGGTTGGCGCCGTGTGCGGCCGGTGCGAGGCCGATCACCATCAGGCGGGCCTCCGCATCGCCGAATCCCGGAACAGGCTTGCCCCAGTAGGTTTCGTCCGCGTAGGCCGCTCGCTTTTCCACCGCGACCTGTTCCCGCCATTCGGTCAGCCGCGGGCAGGCCCGGCAGGCGGTTATCTCGCGGTTGATCGCGGCTACCGATTCCTGCCTGGCGCCTGTTCCCGCCATGATCAGGCTTGAGGGTTGTTGTCGGAAGCGCCCGGCGCCCGTTGCCGGATCGATTCCTGATGATGAAGATCAAACTCCGTGCGGACCCGTTTGACCGGCACAAATTCACGCCGGTCATCAGCACGAATCGTGCAGCCGAAAAGCTCGGGGTCGTGATCAAAGAACAGCAGGGTCTCGGTGCCGGCAAGGGTCGGCAGGACCTTCTGTTTCCACGCTCGGGTCTCGAGGGGATAGGTGTCATACGAAGTTTGATACACCATCCGCAAATTGTGGTGCGTGGGACAGACATCCCCCGCGAACACGATCTTTTTGGGGGGGAACAGGAAGGTGGAGTCGGGATGCACCAGTTTGATGGCCGGAGACTCGATGACCGCCATGCAGTGTCCCCGGGTGTGTCCGCCGGTACGTACCAGCCGGATGCCGTCGGTCACGTCGGGTTTTGCATCGGTAACGGTGCGTATGCGGGTTCCGTAGAGTTCCTTGATGTTGGCGATGAGCTGCTTCGGGTAGGACTTGTAGAGCAGGGGATCGCCCGACTGGGCGTCTTCCCATTCCAGCTCGTGCACGAACAACTCCGCACGGGGGAACGCGGCCTGAGGCTGTCCGGCGGGGCCGGCAATCAGTCCTCCGCCATGGTCCCAATGCAGGTGGGTGCAGGCGACGAAGGTGATATCCTCCGGGGCAATGCCGCGCCGCTGCAGGGCCTCCATCAACGGCCAGCCCGGGCCGAGGGCGCTCATCTCGATGTCCTGTTCGGAGAACGCCTCCTCGGGGCCGCAGCCGGTGTCGATGATCCCGCGGGAACCGTCCGCGGTTTCCACCAGAAGCACATGGGCATGCTGATCGATCCGGTTGAGGTCGTCGGGCGGCAGCTTGCGGGACCAGATCGGTTTCGGCACAAGACCGAACATCGTGCCGCCGTCGGATTTGAAATACGAGGCGACGAGTGGCGTGACGGTTACGGTCATGGGATCAGCGCTCGAGCCGTTCCACAATGCGTTTGATGTCCTCGATGTCGTCTTCCATGTCCCGGATCGTGCGGTCGAGGTCGGAGTAGCCGCTGGTATAGCGGTCCGCGCCGATTTTCTGGGCGATCTTGCCGACCTGTTCCTCGATCTTCGATAGCCGGTTGTCCATGTCGGTGGTCATCTCATCGAGTTTGTGCATGACGTCGGCGTTGCTGATTTCGGCGGTCTGCTTCTCGGCCGCCTGAGCCTGGTCTTCCATGGCCCGGACGCCGAGGGCGAGGACGGTCATGCAGCACAGCGCGGTTGCAACGATTCCAATCTTTTTCATCGTGAATCTCCGTGGTTGGGGTTCAGGCAAAGCCTACGGGCGGGGTGGAGAAAGGTCAATGGCAGGCGTGGACGCCTGGCCGTCGGCGGACGGCGGTTCCGCCGACGTTGCCGGGGGCGGTTGACCCGCCGGCTCCTTCTGCCGGCGCCGGTCAAGGAACTCCCTGGCAAGCTGGCGATACGCGGCGGCGCCGGTGGAGTTGCGGTCGTATTCGATGATCGGCTTGCCATGGCTGGGCGACTCGCTGAGCCGGACGCTTCGGGGGATCAGGGTTTCGTAAACGTTCTCCCCGAAGTATTGAACGACCTGCTGGACAACCTGCTGTGAAAGATTGGTCCGCATGTCATACATGGTCATCACGATGCCCTCGATGCCGAGACCGGGATTGGCCCCGCCGTCCCGGAGCTGCTCCACGAGCTTGGCCATGACCGACAATCCCTCGAGGGCGTAGTACTCGCATTGGATCGGCATGACCAGACCATGCGCCGCGGTGAGGGCGTTCATGGTAAGGATGCCGAGGGAGGGGGGGCAATCGATCATGATGTAATCGTAGGCCCCGGAGCGGATGATACCGTCGAGTCCGTCTTTCAACCGGTGCAGGTAGCGATCCATGCGCGCGGCCTCGATCTCGGCCCCGGCCAGGTTCACTTCAGCCGGGATCAGATGAAGCCGCTTGATCGGTGTTTCGCGGATCACATCCTCGGCCCGGCCTTCCCCGATCAGCACCGGATACAGGCTTACCCCCTCCTGCTTGTCGATGCCGAGCCCGCTGGTGGCGTTGGCCTGGGCGTCGAAGTCGATGAGGAGAACCTTGCGACCGCGCTCGGCGAGACAGGCCGAAAGGTTGACCGAGGTGGTGGTCTTGCCGACCCCGCCTTTCTGGTTGGCCACTGCGATGACATGGGTACTCATGATGTTGCCGCTCCGGCAGCGTTGCGGAGACACTGCCTGCCAAGAGCCTTGCGGCGGCGGAGGAAAACTGTCAAGGCCCGTTTGCGTTGCTCAACGCGCGAGCAGCAGCGGCATCGTCATGTTGTTCATCAGGTACGTGGCCGTGCTCCCGAGGACCAGCTCGCGGATCCGGCTGTGGCCGTGGGCGCCGGCGACGATCAGGTCGCAGCCGGTATCTTCCGCCTTGTCGAGAATGACCTGGTGGTTTTCCCCTTCCACGATCAATTGGGCGGCCGGGCACTCATGGGCCCGGGCCAACCGCATGGCGTCTTCGGCCCGGTTCATGGCAAGGTCGTTTTCGTCATTCTCCACCACGGTGATGATGACGAGGGGGATGGAAAGCACCCCCGCCAGCTCGATCGCCACATGCAGCGCTTTCCCTGCATGTCCGCTACCGTCATAAGCCGCCATCATCTTGCGGATCGGCCGGTGCTCCGCCGGGGTGATCAGGCAGGGCTGGTCGCAGTGGCGGACGACCCGGTCGACGGTGGAGCCGGTCAGGTCGCCGGTCTGTTCATCGTGTTCTCCGTTCTGGCCGAGAACGCACAGTTCGTATCGATTCTCCTCTTCGAGAATGATCCGGGCCGGGTGGCCCCATTTGACGATCATGTCCGCATCGAGGTTCTTTTCCCGGCAGAGCGCCTCGAATGCATCGGCCACGCCTTTCCCTTTCGCTTCCATCAGATCGCGAAAGGTGTTGAGCGAGTCGCCGAACGGCTGGGCGCCGAACCACCCGGAGATGTTGGCCATCAGCGGACCTTCGAGCATGCGGGAGTCCAGAACATGCAGTCCGGTGAGGGTGGCCTGGAGGCGTTCGGCGAGTTCAATTCCGTACCGGCAGGCTCCGGTCCCGTACTCGGAACCGTCTGTACATGTGAGTATACGTTTGATCATGGTCGCGCACCCATGGTGTCATTCGTTGAAACGCATGGTAGCGAACATGTTCGGCGATGTCGAGGTACGTTTTCCCCCGTGTCGGTGGGGCAAAAGACCAGCTTGCCCATTTCCCGTTCGCGTGATTACATGAAGCTCTTATGGCCGTAAAAAAAGAAGTCGTTACCAACGGGCGGCGCGAGGTCGCCGGCATCATCCTGATTGCCGCGGCGGTGTTGAGCGTACTCAGCCTGTTGTCGTATGAATGGCGGGATATCAGCATTCTCGCCATGCCGTCCAACCACCCCCCGGTTAACTTCATCGGCCCGGCGGGCGCGTGGTTTTCGTTTCTATCCTTCATGGCCTTCGGCATCGGCGGCTATCTGCTGCCTGCCTGGTTCGCCTTCACCGGCTTCCTCTGCCTGTTCAAGCGGGAGGGGCGGGTCTGGACGAAGGCGCTGTGGATGCTGTTGCTGATCATCGCCCTGTCCATGCTCCTCGAGCTGCAGGACGGCGGGTGGACCGCGCTTCGGGACAAGGTGAACATGGGCTACACCGGCGGGGTCATCGGCGAAGTCCTGGCCGGCCGGCTGTTGTCCCTGCTGATCGGCGATATCGGCACCGGCATCGTCGGCCTGGCGCTCCTGGTGCTCAGCATCGTGATGGTCCTTGAAGTCCAGCCCGCAGCCCTCCGGCAACTTGTTTCCACGAAGTCCGCGGAATGGAAAACGCTGTTCAAGGAATGGCGGAAGAAGCGGCAGGACCGGAAGGAAGCCCTGACCGAGGAGGAACAGGAATTGAGCCGCCGCCGCCGGAAGCTTGAAGAGGCGATGAAGCAGCATGCCGCCGCGGCCAAGGTCAAGGAGAAGGCCGCGCCTGCGCCGACTACCGCCCCGTCGCTCGTGCAGGCCGAACCGGCGGAACCGAAGCCCGCTCCCCCGCCTCCGCCCAAACCCGAACCGCCCCCGACGCCGAAGCCGGAACCCAAGCCCGCACCCAAACCCGAACCGAAACCGGCCCCGTCGAATGAGCCGGCGGTGGATGTGGTCGGTTCCGACCGGGAAAGTGCGTTCAAGCTGCCGCCGATTGATTTTCTCGATCCGGTGCCCGTACAGCCCGAGGAAGCGGCCGGGCCGGATCTGCATGTGAGCGCCCAGACGTTGAAGGAGACGCTTGCGGAGTTCGGGATCGATGTCGAAATCACCAATGTCGAGCGGGGTCCGGTGGTGACCCGGTTCGAGCTGCTTCCCGCCCCCGGCATCAAGCTGGAGAAGATCGGCGGACTCAGCAACAACATCTCCCTGGCCATGAAGGCGGAGAGCATCCGTGTGCAGGCGCCGATTCCCGGCAAGGGCGTGGTCGGTATCGAAGTGCCGAACAGCACCACCACCACCGTGTACCTGCGCCAGGTCGTGGAAAGTCCGGCCTGGCGGAGCGGCAAGGCCGCGCTTCCGCTGGCGCTTGGCCAGGACGTCGGGGGTCATATCCTCGTGGCCGACCTTGCCGAAATGCCTCACATGCTGATCGCCGGCGCCACCGGTTCAGGCAAGACCGTCTGCATGAACTCCATCCTCACCGGCCTGCTGATGGCCCGGACCCCGGAAGAGATGAAGCTGATGCTGGTCGATCCCAAGATCGTCGAATTTTCGTCCTACAATCATCTTCCCCACCTTGTCGTCCCGGTGATCACCGAACCGAAGAAGGTCAGCCACGGTCTGCGGTGGGCGATCAACGAGATGGAAAAACGGTACAAGCTTTTCGCCAAGGCCAAGGTCCGGAACATCAAGGGCTACAACAGCCGTCCGATCGTCAAGCAGGCCGACCTGTTCGAGGGAGAACCGCCGGAGGAGGAAGAGGAGAAGCTTCCGGACCGGATTCCCTATATCGTGATCGTCATCGACGAGCTCGCCGACCTGATGCTGGCCGCCCAGGCCGAGATCGAGAATCACATTGCCCGGCTGGCCCAGTTGTCCCGCGCAGTGGGCATCCATATGATCATCGCCACCCAGCGGCCGTCGGTGAATGTCATCACCGGGACCATCAAGGCGAACTTCCCCGCCCGCATTTCCTTCCAGGTTGCCCAGAAGGTCGACAGCCGGACCATCCTCGATGCGCCCGGCGCGGACAAGCTGCTGGGGAAGGGCGACATGCTGTTCCTGCCTCCGGGCAGTCCCAAACTCATCCGGGCCCAGGGCACGTATACCTCCGATCCGGAAATGCACAAGGTGGTCGACTTCATCAAGGAGCAGGGTCAACCGTCGTACGAAAGCGCGATCAAGGAGAAGATCGAAAGCAAGGCATCGGACATCCCCGACATGGATGAAGACGACGAACTGCTCGAGACCGCGGTTGAGATTATCCGCCAGACCAAGCGCGCCTCCACATCGTCCCTCCAGCGCCGCCTCCGTATTGGATATACCCGTGCTGCGCGGGTGATGGACATTCTTGAGGAAAAAGGTATTGTGGGGCCTGCGCAGGGTTCCGAGCCCCGGGAAATTCTGATCGATCTCGACGGCGAGGTGCCGTCCAACGACCCGGAAGAGAACCTGACCGCCTGAACCGACATGGCTTCAATCGGCACAACCTTCAAGACCGCGCGCGAGGGAAAAGACCTTTCCCTGTCCAAGGCCGCGGCGCTTACCCGGATTAAAATCCAGCACCTGGAGGCGATGGAGCAGGATGACTTCAGCAACATGCCCGCTCCGGTGTATGCGAAGGGATTCATCCGCATGTATGCCGAGTTGCTGGAGATCAATCCGGATCCGCTGGTTGACGAATATGTTCGTGTGCATCTGGAAGGCGAGGCCGATACCCCGCATCCCGCATTGAAGGCGGAGCCTCCGCCCCCTCCGCCGGCCCGCAAGCCCCCCCCGCCCGAACCGGTGGTGGACAACGTGCCGCCGGAGCCCCGGCCCGATGAGCTGGCGGGCGACACCCGAACCTTTCCCGATCCACGTGCGTGGCTTCAGACTCTGTCCGCCCGGTGCCGGGAATGGACCGAGCGGTTGCCGGTATCGCAAATTCTCGTGGTGCTGGCCGTGGTGGCGGTGGTTATCGGCATCAGCCGCTGTGCGGGCGGCGGCGGTGAAGGGGCAGGGATGGAAGCCGGACCCGATCAGATCCGGGGCGACGCCCTGATCCGGGAACCCCCCGAGCCGTTCCTTCCCGTGAAAGCGCAGGAACCGTGAACCGGAACGTACCCAACATCCTGACCGTGAGCCGGCTGTTTTTCGCCTTCGTGATCATGCTGCTGCTCATCGCGCCGTTTCCTTTCACCAAGACCGCGGCCCTGCTGTTGTTCGTACTGGCCGGATTCACCGATTATCTCGACGGCTACCTCGCCCGAAAACTCAACCTGGTCACGGCCTTCGGCAAGCTGATGGACCCCCTGACCGACAAGGTCATGGTGTGTGCGGTCTTTATCAGTTTCGTCGAAATTCAGTTCCGCCACCAGGGGACGTTTCTTCATGGCGGCTCCATGTTGAGCCCCGGCATGTCCCTTGTCCCGCTGGTACCGGCCTGGATCGTGGTGGTTATCATTTCCCGTGAGTTTCTCGTGACCGGACTGCGTCTGCTCGCGGCCGGACGCGGACTTGTCATTTCGGCCGGTCAATGGGGTAAGCATAAGACGGTCTGGCAGATCATCGCCGCCGTGCTCCTCATGCTGGGACTGTCGATCCGTTCGGATTTTCTTCGCGGCGCCGACCCCGCCATGCTGGCTGATTTTGATTTCGCCTTCATGTACATCGCCCATTCGCTGGCCCTGGCCGTGGCCGCGATCACAGTTGCATCCGGGGTGATGTATTTTCTACAACATCGCGAATTGATCTCACGCCGCTGATGCCGGCGTGGATCCGGGAGATATCACTATGAAATACAAACATGCCTTTTGGATGAGCCTGGCGACCCTCGCCGCCCCCGCGGTGTTTGCCCAGGACGCCGCCGCCGATACCTCGATGAGCCTCGGGCAGGTCGTGGAATACGGCGGCATGCTGATCTATGTCCTCGCCGCCATGTCGGTGGTCGGCCTGGCGCTGGTGATCTATTTCTTCATGAGCCTGCGTAAGACCCACATCCTTCCCTCGACTCTTCTCCGCGAACTGACCGATCAACTCAAGGAAGGCCGGCTGAAGTCCGCGGAATCGGTCTGCAACGGAAGCGGCACCCCGATTGCCGCGATCTGCGGGGCCGCGCTGTCCTACGTGAACCGGACCGAAAAGCCGAACCCGGCCCTGCTGCGGGAAATCATCGAAGGGGAGGGGGGGCGTCAGGCCGCCCAGATTCAGACCCAGACCCAGTACCTGCTCGATATCGCGGTCATTGCGCCGATGATCGGTCTGCTGGGAACGGTCATGGGTATGTTGAAAGCGTTCAATACCGTGGCCCTCGACCTTGCCAAAGCCAAGCCCATGCTGCTGGCCGGCGGGGTGTCGCAGGCCCTCGTCACCACGGTGGCCGGCCTGATCGTGGCCATCCCGGCGATGATTGCCTACGCCTATTTCCGTGGCCGGGCGTCCAAGCTGATCGCGGATCTTGAAACGACCTCGACGGAGATGGCCTCGCTGATGATCGAGGAACGCGAATCGTGAATTTCCGCGGCCAGGCAAAATCCGAGGCGCCGGGTTTCCAGATGACGCCGATGATCGACGTCGTCTTCCTGCTCCTCTGTTTCTTCGTGACCAGCCAGATTTTTTCCCCGTGGGAAACGGAAATCGACATCGCGCTGCCCACCGCCCAGACCGGTCAGGTGCCCCAGCGGTTGCCCGGCGAATTGATCATCAACATCCGGGCCGACGGCGATGCAGTGGTCAACGGCCGGGTTCTCGCGTCGGAGGATCTGGGATCGATGCTGACCCGCATGGCCGGCTTGTTCCCCGGCCAGCCGGTTATCCTCCGGGCCGATAAGGACGCTCGTTATGAGTCCGTCATCACCGTGCTCGATCTGTGTCGCAAAGCCGACATCTGGAACATTTCCTTTGCCACCGGGGTTCCCGAGACATGACCGGTCTGCAGCGGCGGGTATCCTTCATCCTGGCCGGCGCCGCAGCCTGGGGTTGCCTGGCCGCCGGGTCCGTTTCCGGCGTCAGCCTTCAGGAGAAAATGCAGTTTGCCGACGGGCTGTACCGCCGGGGGATGTATGATCTCGCGGTTCGTGAATACAGCACGATCGTGACCAATGCCATCCGGATGGAGTTCCTCGACATCGCACTCTTCCGCCTCGGCGAATCCCAGCGGTTCCTCGGGAACGAAGGCGAAGCGGTGGCGGCCTATGAGACCCTGATTGCCGATTATCCGGGCAGTCTCTTCCGCGACCGGGCGGTTTTCCGCCGGGCCGAAATGGATTTCCGGGCCGGCCGCTACCAGGAAGCCCTTGACCGGCTGGACGATCTTCTGAACGGCAAGCCGTCACCGGATATCGCGGCCTCCGCGGAGTATTTCCGAGGACTGTCGCTGGTGGAGCTGGATCGAAGCAAAGATGCGGCAAAGGCGTTTCGGACCATCGTGGATGACTACGAGCGCTCACCCTACTTTGCTTATGCCTGCATGGCCCTCGCCGGTCTGCTCGAGCAGGACAAGGGCGCCGAGAAGGAGATTCTCTCCCTTTATGAAAGGGCTTCGGCGCGTCCGGAATCACCGCGGCAGGGAGCCGAAGCGGCCTACCGCCGGGCGGATCTGCTGTATCGGTCGGGCGAGTATGAGAAGAGCGCCGAGGCCTATGACAGGCTGCTGGAGGATTTCGCCGGCCAGCCTGCAGCCGACGCGGCTCTGTTGTCCGGCGGGTGGGCGTATTTCCGGGCCGGCCGGTACGAGGATGCGGTGGACGCCGGACAGCGCGGACTCAAAGCCGTCCCGGCAGCCGAACGGAATCGCTGGCGTTACCTGCTCGCGAACGCCCAGAGGAAAATGGATGACCCGAACGCGGCGGCCGCGGCCTATCGCGACATGATCGATGCCGGGGGAGACCTGGTTGCCGAGGCGCGGTTTGAACTGGCGGGCATTCGGTTTGCGGACCAGGCGGATGCCGAGGTGATCGAGCTTCTTGACGGCCTCAACGTCGCGGATGACCGGGCATCGACCCGCGACTGGATGCTCGGGATGGCCTGGAAGCGATCAGGCGATGCTGAGAAGGCCGGTGACGTCTTCATGCAGCTTCTCGATGGTGAAGATCCGCAGCGCCGGACCGATGCGCGGTACCAGCTCGGACTGATGGCCCGCGACCGCGAGGACTGGGACGTGGCGGCAACAATGTTCCGTGAGCTGGCGAAGGAAGCGCCGTCCAGCGAGCTTGCCCCCGATGCCCTGCTGCGGGCCGGTCTGGCCCTCGCTTCAGCCGGGAAACCGGAAGAAGCCATCACATCCTGGAATGAATTGATCAGGAACTACCCGAAGAGCGATCTCGCCCCCGCCGCCGCCCTCAACAAAGCCCGTGCCCAGTGGAAAGAAGAGAAAACCGATGAGGCAAAGGATACGCTTCAGGCCTTGATCAAGGATTTTCCCGGCAGTCCCGAGGCGCCCGAAGCCCACTACATCCGCGGTCAGCTTTTCGAGGCGGATGACATGTGGGAGGTCGCCGAATATCACTACAACGCCGCGATCCGTCTCGATCCGCCGCCCGCTCTGACCTGGGATATCCAGTTCCGCCGGGTGGCGGTGCTGCAGCGGCAGGACCGGGAACGCGAGGCCGCCGAAATTCTGAATCAGCTTGTGGAACAGGATTCCCGCGGCCGAACCCCGCCGGCCCTGCTCGACTGGTTGACCCGATGGAACCTGGAAAACGAGCAACCGGACGAAGCCGTGATATCTGCGGGTTATCTCGTTGAGAGCGCACCTTCCGAGGGGTGGAAACAGGTCGGCGGGTATCTGCTTGGATCGGCCTATGAAATGGCGGGCAAGGGAAAAAAAGCTGCGACCGCCTATCGCCAGTCGGCATCGGCCAAAGCCGGAACCCGCGAGGGCGTCGAAGCCCGCCTCGCCCTCGGCCGCCTCTCCGCTGCGGACGGGGATGCCGGTGACGCCCTGGGTTGGTACGAACAGGCCGGGGAAGCTGCCGCGGAGGAAGACGGATGGCTTGACCTTCGGGCCCGGGCCTATGTCGGACTGGGAGAAGCCTATGCTGCGCAGAAAAAATGGGACGACGCCGCCCGGCACTTCATGAGCGTCGGCGTGCTGTTTGATGATCCTGAACTGACCCCGCTGGCGCTCTATCGCGCGGCGCTGGCGTTCGAAGCACTGGACCGGAAGGAGGAATATGTTTCGGTCCTCCGGGAATTGAGTGAACGGTATCCCGACTTCGACCGGATGGACGATGTCATGGCCCGGTTGGAAAAAGTGGAACCGCCGGCGGGCGGGGAAGGAAGCTGATATGGCTCAGGATTGGGATATTCGAACCCTCGGGAAAGTTTGTTCGGTGTGCGAAAACGCGTTCGAAGATCAACAGAGCATTTACTCCTGCCTCTTTTATGAAGCGGAGGAAGGTTATAAGCGGATGGATATCTGCGAAGCCTGCTGGACCGACGAACGCCGCGACCAGGCGGTCAGTTACTGGAAAACAGTGTATCATGCACCGCCACCCCCCGCACCTGAACCGGTCAAACGGGAAACCGCCGAATCACTCCTCCGCCAGTACATGTCAAAAGAGGATTTTTCCAAGTCCCACGTGATCTTCATCCTCGCGGTGATGCTCGAACGGAAACGGCTCCTGGTTGAGCGCGACGTGAAGAACCGGGAGGACGGGGTCAAAATCC
>JAUIHQ010000347.1 GCA_030432155.1 bacterium
AAATACCGGAATGCTGGCCAAATCTGCAGCTTGTCTGCCGGAAAAGAATGCTAAGGGTCAAATGAACCACGGATGGCAATATCTCACCATTATTGACCCAAGCGGCTCGGACAATGGGCGCGTTGGTTCCACAATGGAGCTGCTGGTCGGGTTTCAGCATAATAAACCCGAACGGTCGGTTGCCCGCCTGGTCTATCTTCTCTATTTCCTGAACAGTTCATCTCACGGAACCCAGGTGTTTGCGCTCGCCAAAAGCAGGACATTTCAGGACCACCATTCATGAAGCTGCTGACGGTCTCGAACTACCAGCCGCCCCACATGGGCGGGATTGAGTTCGCGGTCGACTCCCTGAAACGGTGCTGGGAACACGATGGCCATGATGTCACATGGCTGACCACGGATCTCCCGCGGAGCGGACAGCCCGCGACGACCGACAACATTCGCATCCCGGCGTGGAACTTCCTTGAAGAGCGTTTCCAAATCAACACCCCGATTGTCTCCCCCGCACGATGGTTCCAGTTTCGCGAGCTTGTGCGGTCGCATGACGCCATCAACACCCACAGCCTGGCTCCCGGCCCGGCCCTCGCGGTGATGCTGGAGGCACTACGGCAGCGAAAACCGGTCGTGGCCACCCAGCATGTCGGCGTGATATCCCTCGGCAGCAGCGTGCTCAGCCGGCTGCAGGAACAGGTGCTGACCCGTATGGCCCGGAAGGTCACACAGCAGGGCGGTATTCTCACGTTTGTAGGTCAGGCTGTACGGGACTGGTTTCTGGAGCATGCCGGTATCGATGCATCCCGCGTCCACATGACACCGGCCGGGATCGACCAGCACACCTACCATTTCGTCAACGAGACCGAACGAACTGATTTCCGGCAAACATGGAACCTGAACCAGAACACGTTGAACGTTCTTTTCGTCGGTCGCTTCTATGAAAAGAAAGGCCTTCCGGTCATCCGCAAGGTCGCGGAACGGATGCCGGACATGCGATTCACCCTGGTGGGAGGCGGTGCTCTCGATCCTGCGGCCTGGCAGCTTCCCAACGTGCATGTCATCCCCTTCGTATCCAATGCGGACCTGCGGGAGCTCTATGGATGCCATGATGTGTTCCTGATGCCCTCGCATGGCGAAGGATGGCCGGCGGTCATTCCCCAGGCAATGATCTGCGGACTACCCTGTATGATTTCGGAGGATTGCTTTGAAGGCTACAACCGGGACCGGGATCGGTTCTACGTTGCCCGCCGCGATGCATCGTCCGTGGCGGAGATGCTGAAAGGTCTCCGAATCGAGCAACTGCGATCTCCGGAGTGGCGGCGGAATCTATCCGAATACGCCGCCGCCACCTGGGACTGGCAACGCACGGCTCGAATCTACATCGATCTTCTCGAGTCGCTCCGGTAGCGCGGAACCCGGCGGGGATGTCATGCCTCGGGCTTGCCGGACGGATCGCTCCCCCGGATGTATTCACGCACGAAATACAACGGCCGCTTTTTGCTTTCTTCAAAAAGGCGGCTCACATATTGGCCCAACAGGCCGAGACACATCAGGTTGATCCCGCCCAGCAACAGCATCAGGGTCACCTGTGATGTCCAACCCGGCACCGATTCCTGCCAGCCGAAAAGTTTGGAGGCGACAAGTCGGGCCGCCAGCAGGATTCCGCCAAGAGAAACCGCGACCCCCACCCCCATCATCCATCGCAGCGGACTGCCGGAGAAGGAGGTGATGGCATCCCAGGCCAGCTTGGCGGATTTCCAGACGGGGTACTTGGTCGTGCCGGCATGACGAGGCGCACGCTGATACTCCACTGCGCACTGGCGGAATCCGACCCAGCAGGTCAGACCGCGCATGAAACGATGCAGCTCACGAACGTCACCGAGCGCATCCACCACCTTACGGTCGATCAACCGGAAATCGCCCGTGTCCATGGGGACCTCGACATTCGACATGCTGTGAAAGATTCGATAGAACGACGATGCCAGAAACTTCTTCAGCCAGGATTCGCCTTCCCGGCTCTTTCGGACGGCATACACAACCTCGAATCCCTCGCGCCATTTCGCCAGCAGATCGGGTATGACTTCCGGCGGATCCTGAAGGTCGGCATCGATGATCACCACCGCATCGGCATCCGCGTGATCCATCCCCGCGGTGATCGCGAGCTGATGGCCGAAGTTCCGGGAAAGACGGATCAGGTGTATGCGGGCATCGTCCCTGGCCTTATCGGCCAACCACCGGGCCGATCCATCGGTGCTTCCGTCATCCACAAACAGCATGACAAGGTCTTCGGGCTGGTCGGCCATGGCCGCCGAGAGACGCTCCACCATCACCGGGATGTTCTCTTCCTCGTTGAGGAATGGAACGACCACCGCGATCTGTTTACGTGTAGAGTTGTCCGTCATGCACCACCGCCTTCCCGCTTCAGCCGTTCCAGCGCCGCCTTGAGATTCGGCGCGATTTCATCCGGTTCGGCATCCTTCATATCAAGAAACCGTTCGATATGGGATATTTTCAATTTGGTGACGAGCATCGTTCGACAACCTGCAGCCTTCCCGGCCTGGACGTCCACCAGCCCGTCTCCGATCATCCAGCTTCTGTCCAGATCCAGATCATGATCCTCCGCGGCCCTCATCAACATGCCCGGACCCGGCTTGCGGCAATTGCTGTCCCGGGTGAAATCCTTCCGTCCCCACGGACCGGGCTTGGGGTGATACGGCGAATAATACAACGCGTCCCATGTTCCGCCCCCGGTCTCCCGCAGTTGTCCGGCGATCGTCGCGTGAACCGCCTCCAATTCCTGTTCGGTCAGCGTACCTTTGGCAATACCCGGTTGATTGGTGACGATGGCAATGAAATAGCCCAGCTCATGCAGGCCGTTCAAAAATTCCGACGCCCCTTTCATCAGCACCACCTGCTCAGGACGCCGGGGCGAATCAAGGATCCCGTGAACCTCATCATAGATGAGTTCATTGAGAATACCGTCGCGATCGACAAATGCCGCCTTGCGCTTCATGGTATGTTTCCGTTCGCTCGCAGAAAATCTTCCAATTCCCGCAAACCCTCCGGCTTGCCGATTTCATAGAACCTTGTTGGCGCTTCGTAGGCCGCCATGCGCCCTGATTCTACTAGGCCGGACTGGATGCGGGCAAGATCGAGCGGCATGTCGGCATCCTTCCAGGTTTCAATGGCGGAACGCCGGAATAGGGACAGCCCATAGTCAATGCAATCGGCATCGCCCGGGCCGGCGCTCTTGTCATAATACACGACCCGGTTTCCTTCGAAACGCACATTGCTGTGGTCCCACAACCCATGATTCCGAAATACGGTCATCAATGCCGGCAGATCGGATTGCCTGAACGCATCGATAACCGGACGGTAATCGATCGGAAGGTACGAATCGCCGTACATCATCATGAAGGACGCATCAAGCCGCGGGAGGGCGTGCACCAGAGCGCCTCCGGTACCGAGCAGGGCATCGGGATCCTCCTGAATATACGTGACGTCCATCCCGAACGCGGATCCGTCACCGACATGGTCGCGGATCTTCTCCCCGAAGTGACCGATCAATAACAGGACCCGATGAAGACCGGACACCCGGAGCAGGTCGAACTGATGCTCCACGAATGGGCGGTTGTTCACCGGCATCAGGGCTTTGGGGGTGTCCGGGGCAATCGACTGGATTCGGGTACCGAGCCCTCCGGCGAGGATAACGGTTTGAACGTCATACCCGGTCATGGCTTCACCTTCTTCCGGCTTTCATCGAGAATGGACTAGAGGGAATCACGG
>JAUIHQ010000024.1 GCA_030432155.1 bacterium
AAAAAGATGCAGGTGAGGACCGATGGCCGGAGCGCAGTGACGCACTACCGGGTCGTCGAATCATTTCCGGATTGTACGTTTCTCGAGCTGACCATCGAAACCGGCCGCACCCACCAGATCCGGGTTCACATGAGCCATCTCGGGCACCCGGTCCTGGGCGATGCCCTGTACGGCGGCGCCCGAAATGTCCGGATGAAGAATCCGCCGATCCGCCAGATGCTGCATGCCGCCGCGTTGACCCTCCGCCACCCCGCCACCGGCAAATCCATGACCTTCCAGGCCCCGATACCGCCGGACATGGCCGCGACACTCAACGAATTGCGGGCCGGGTAACCGCATTGACGACGCAGAGAGCGGGGATCGGTTAACCGGCTCTCATCCGCGGAGGTTGAATGTTGGGCGTTGGATGTTGGGCGTTGCAACCCGAAGGGTTGAGTGGTGGTGGGAGAAGGATTGATTCGGTCGCCTCCCGGCTCCCTCACCCTGTGGGTCCACGCCTTCGGCGTGTCTCCTCTCCGGTTGCCCCCGCAACCTGCGAGTCGAACCTGCGGTTCTCATCCTTCTACCCGCGATTGGAGGTTGAATGTTGGGCGTTGGATGTTGGGCGTTGCAACCCGAAGGGTTGAGTGGTGGTGGGAGAAGGATTCGAACCTTCGAAGACATAAGTCGTCAGATTTACAGTCTGATGCGTTTGGCCACTTCGCTATCCCACCGTCGTCCGGGCCGACATCCTGTTGTGCCGCAGGCGGTTACCTGATGCAGTGACGCCGGTCGGGGCCGGGGTGAACCCGAATCGTTATTGTGTAACGCAGTCGGGTGGATTTGGCAAGCGGGAGTTTGAGGTCAGGGATTGAACCGGGAAATCTAAGGCGCCTCCCGATGGGGGCGAGTACAGGGAGCGGGGTAGTATGACTGAAGGAGGATGGTATGCTACGTTCAGCCCAGCAATTGTTGAAGCGGGATATGCGAACCGGAGACGACACGGTCGGTACGCTGTCGGACCTGTATATGGACGAACGCTCATGGTCGGTCCGACACCTCGTCGTTGATACCGGCTCAATACTGAACCGCCACCACGTTCTCATATCCCCCCAGGCCGTTCGCCCCCCGCCTGACGAAGGGGACTGGCCCGGCGGCGATATCCCGGTTGTCATCAGTGCAGAACAGGTCCGGGAAAGCCCCGATGTGCCGTCAAAGCTGCCGATTTCCCGGCAATCGGAAATGTCGCTGTTCAGCTACTACGGTTGGACGCCCTACTGGGGGCTGCAGGAAGGACTTTACCCGCTCCCCGCGGCCATCAATGTGCCCGAGACTCAAAAGCGGCAAACAGCAAGGACGGAAGAGGAGGATCCCTACCTGATCAGTGTGGGGGAATTGACCGGATATCACGTCGCGGCTGCCGACGGGGATCTCGGCCACGTCGAAGACGTCGTGGTGGACATTCAGACCTGGCTTGTCCGTTATCTCGTGATCGACACAAAAAACTGGTTGCCCGGAAAAACCATTGTGGCGTCCACCGAATGGGTTACCGACCTGAAGCCGGTCGATGCCCTGGTTGCCGTTGATCTCACCCGGGATACGCTCAAAGCGATCCCCCCGTACCGCGAAAATGAGCCCATCACCCGTTCGTATGAACAAACTGTTCATGACCGCACAGGTCGCAAAGGGTACTGGGAAGAATCGTCACGATGAGGAATCACACCATGAAGACATATACCTACATGATTGTCGGAGGAGGCATGTGCGGTGATGCCGCGCTGAAGGAACTTCGAAAACGGGATCCGGAAGCACGCAAAGCCATGTTTACGACTGAACCGCATTACCCCTATGACCGCCCGCCGCTTTCCAAAGATCTGTGGACGGGCGGAAAGAAGGAGCGGGACATCTACAGAAACACCAAACCGGATGATACGACGGAGGTCCACACCGGGCGACACATCGTCGCCATCAATCCGAAAGAGAAGGCCATCCGGGATGATGACGGTGAAACCTACGCCTACGAGAAGCTGCTGCTCGCTACCGGAGGCTCTCCCCGGCAACTCGACACCGACGCGAAGGGTATCGTGTATTTTCGAACCCTGGACGATTTTCATACGCTTCGCGGCATGGCCGACAATGGAGGCCGTTTTGCGGTCATCGGCGGCGGCTTTATCGGAGCGGAGCTCGCGGCGGCGCTTCGCATGAGCGGCTGTGATGTCGTCATGATGTTCCCCGAGACGGCCATCGGCGCCGGACGTTTCCCAGACGGATTGGGAGCCCATCTCAACGAGTATTACCGGGAGAAGGGCATCTCCGTCTGCACGGAAGACAAGCCGGTCGAAATCCGGCAGGATGGCCCGACCTGGTACATCCGCTCCCGGGAGGGACAAGAGATCGAGGTCAATGGCGTCGTCGCCGGCCTGGGTATCACCCCCAACACCGCCCTCGCCGATCTGGCCGGGGCGGAGGTGGACAACGGCATCAAGGTGGATGCTTCTCTGCAGACCAGCGTTCCCGGCATCTTTGCCGCCGGTGATGCCGCAGCCTGGTATCAGCCTGCGCTCGATGAGTATGTACGTGTGGAACATGAAGACAATGCCCTTACCATGGGGCAAACCGCGGGCGCGTCCATGGCGGGCGACGATGTCAAGTATGATCATCTTTCCATGTTTTATTCCGACCTTTTCGATCTCGGCTATGAGGCGGTCGGCCAACTGGACGCCGCCGGCTGTGAAACCGTCGAAGACTGGCAGGAACATGGAAAGAAAGGCGTCGTCTACTACCTCGGGGATCAACGTGTGCGCGGCGTTCTTCTCTGGAACGTCTGGGACCGGGTGGATGACGCCCGCGAACTGATTCGCGACACCGGCCCCCACAGCCGGGAATCCCTCACCTCCTCGCCGCCGATTCCGGCCGATGGATAACGGCACCACCGCCTGACGCTCAGGCTTTTTCCCGCCTGATGTCAGGGATATCGCCGATAGGCGGATCCGCACGGCTGGAGGAAACTGGTTCAGAAAGATTGGAGAACCAACATGACAGACAAACAGACATTAATCGAAGGACTCAACAAGGATCTGGCTGCGGAATATCAGGCGGTCATCATGTATACGACCTATGCAGCCGAAGTCAGTGGCATCTATCGCAAGGAACTGGAAGGTTTCTTCCAGGCCGAAGTGGCGGAAGAGCTGGGCCATGCCCGCTATCTTGCCAACAAGATCTCGGCACTCGGCGGCACCCCCGCCACGGAACCCGCCGGCGTACCCCACCATGACAATGTCCGGGACATGCTGGAGGAAGTCCGTCAGGCGGAGGCGGACACCATCAAGCGATATGCCAGACGCAAGGATGAAGCAGAGGAGGCCGGAGAGTTCGGCCTGGCGAATGATCTGGAGGATATGATCAGCGACGAGACCAGGCACCGCGAAGAGTGCGAAAAAATGCTTCGCGGTTCATGGAAATGACACAACATACAAGGGAGACATCGAGATGACGACGGAAGCCAGACAAGCCTATCGCGACAAGCTCAAAGCGCGGATTGACGAAGTAGCAGCCGAAATTGACCGACTGCAGGCGAAAGCCGAACATGCGGAAGCTGATGCACGAGCGACAAAGGAAAAACAGGTTCAGGAACTGCGGAGAAAAAAGGATGCATTGAGCGCGAAAGCCGATGAATTGAAGGATGCCGGCGACGACGCATGGGACAACCTCAAGGACGGCGCAGAAAAGGCATGGGATGAAATCTCGTCCTCGCTCCGGCAAGCCAGGGCATCATTCGGGTAAGACAGAAAGGAGCGATCACCATGTTACTACGCTGGGCAATTCTGTGCTTTATCGTTGCGGTCATCGCCGCGGTGCTCGGATTCACGAACATCGCTGTGGCCGCGGCGTCGGTTGCACGCATTCTCTTCTTTGCATTCCTGTTGATCTTTGTCGGACTCCTGGTGGCCGGTTTGATGACAAGAGCATAACGACAAAACAACCGGAACGTGCAGTTACGCCGCAATATGAAATCACGATTCCATATGCCGGTATGGGTCCCGGGAGACGGAGCCGGGCTGACGGCGTTCCCGGCTCGTGTCTGTTCAGGATCATTCGTCCGGGTTCCCGTTGACACCGGGGCGCAGAGAGGTAGGTTGAGGGTGGCTCGGGAGCAGGACCGCTATCCCGCTGTACCACCACCCGTGACAAACAAGGAAACAACCAAACGGCAAAAGGCGCTGCTTGAGCAGTTATGCATCGACATCCTCAATGTCGATAGCGTGGACCGGGCATTGGAACTGATCATCCGGACCCTTTGCCGACTTGATGTTTTTGTCTACGGCGAGGCTTGGCTTCCCACCCACCGGGGAACCCGGCTAACTTGCACAGAGGTGTTCTGGTGTGATGAGACCGTGAAAGAAAGCATTTCAAGCTATCGTCAAGGCATCACCGGCCTGACCCTTGAGCCGGGTGATGGGCTTCTGGGTGAAGCCTGGACCTCGGGCCGGATCCGGCAGGCTTGCCGAAAAGACATGTATGGCGACCCGCTTGCCGCATCCATGTCGGAGGCTCGTCTCGAATCAATCGTAGTGCTTCCCGTTCAAAGTCATTCGGAAACAATGGCCGTTCTCGTGTTTTACCGGGACCGGGAGGATTCTCTCGATGATGACTGGATCCGCTGGATGCAGGGAGCGACCGCCCAATTGGGATCGTTTATCCGGTTCAAGAAGGCGGAAACGGCATCAGGAGAATATCAGCGCAAGCTTCGAAAGGTCGCCGGCCGCCTTGCCGCGGCGGAGAATGAAGAGCGAAAACGAATTGCCCGCAGCCTGCATGACGGTGTTGGACAGACATTGTCACTTGCCCGTATACGCACCGGCGTATTGCGTCGGCTATTGCCCGGCCGGTACGCCCACCATCTCGACACCATCGCCGACCTGATCGAAGAGGCCGATGAGCAGACCCAGTCCCTGACCTTCCAGCTCAGCCCGCCGGTTCTCTATGAACTGGGCCTTCCCGCGGCCCTGTCATGGCTGTCGGATCATATCCGAAAGGAACATGACCTCCCCTGCCACGTGGATGTTCCGAACACGGTCCCTCCCATGGAGGATTCCATGCGTGATGCCGTGTTTCAAATGGTACGGGAATTGGCGCGCAACGTCGTCAAGCATGCAGGAGCATCCAACATCTCGATTCGTGCCAGGTATGATGACCATATATGGCGCCTCACCGTTACAGACGACGGCAAAGGATTTGATCCGAAACAGGACCGTATCACCTCAAACGGCAGCGGGTACGGATTGTTTCATGTTCGTGAACGCGCAGAATTCTTCGGAGGAACGCTGGATGTCCGGTCAACGCCGGACCAGGGCACGGAGATCCTGATTCGCCTGCCTGACGGCGACCCGACCGCTCGGGAGAGACATGTGCTACCGGGAGAGAAACCCTCATGACCCCGACTCGGATCGTCATTGCCGATGACCATGCCATGATGCGCGATGGCCTGCGGGCGGTCATCGAACTGGAAGACGGCCTGGACGTCGTCGGTGAAGCTGGAACCGGCCATGAAGCCATCGAACAGGCGGAGCGGGCCGCCCCCCACATCATCATTATGGATATCGGCATGCCCGATCTTAACGGCATTGAAGCCACCCGGCAGATAACGAGCCGAAACGGGCCGGTCCGGATCATCGCCTTGTCCGTTCATGCCGATCAACAATACGTAGTGGAGATGTTGAAGGCCGGGGCATCCGCCTACCTGCTCAAACGCTCCGCATCCGAAGAACTGGTGCGGGCCATTCATACCGTCATGAACGGTCGCACATATCTCAGTCCAGAAGTAGCCGGCGGGGTCATTGACCAATACGTCCGACATCACGGATCCGACCCCGGAGAGGACGAAGCGTTTGAAACGCTGACCCAGCGGGAGCGCGAGGTGCTTCAGGTTCTGGCCGAAGGCAAAACCACGAAGGAAATCGCCGCCGATCTTGGCGTCAGCATCAAGACGGTCGAAACCCACCGGCGGAATATCATGCAGAAGCTGGATCTGCACAGTGTGGCGGAATTGACCAAGTATGCGGTACGCCAGGGGATTACCCAGGTGGAATAGACCCTGCCGGGAAGTTCCCGCCTGATGAAAGATGACTGGGCAGATCGTTTCACAAAATGTGAGGGACGGATGCCGGGCCATCGTTACATGGGTATGAATACATCATCGTTGGATTCCATGATCCGCCGGGTCCGGGAACGGCCGGTGCCGCCCTGCCCATCTGATCTGGAGGACCGGGTCCTTCGGGACATCCGCAGGAATCCCGTCAACGCCCCCGAGGTCTACCCCGTTTTGCAGCCTGCCTTTTCCCTGACGGCAGTCGCCGCGGCCGTTGTCATCGGGGTGGCGGTATCCCTGTTTGCAACCGGTGTCCGGGAGGGAATAACCCGCCAGGACCGGTCTCGAGCCGCCCTCGACTTCCAGGTTCTGCATGACAACGAACTCATCGCCTTCCAACCGACGGAGAAACCATGAACGCATCCGGCCCCTTCCGCACCGCCCTTCCCGTACTGCTGCTCGTGATCGGGCTTTGTGCAGTTGTGTCGTACCTGACCACACGCTGGGCTCTCCGCGACTCCTCCTGGCGGCACGATGATCCGCACGGCCATGCCTGGCTGAGTCAGGAGCTGGACCTGACCCCGGAACAGACCGAAGCAATCAACTCCTTCGACGCCGCCTACCGGGCGGAGCGGGCCCGGCGCCAGGATGATTTCCGACAACGCATCGCCAGGCTTCGAGACATGCTGATGACCCATGACCGGTTCACTCCCGAAGTCGGAGACGCGATCCATCAGCTTCATCTCGTCCACGGCGACCTTCAGGAACTTTCCATCCGCCATTTTTACGACATGTTGAGCGTCCTGCCCCCCGAGAAGCAGGCGCGGCTGCGCAGCCTCGCCGGGGAGGCTCTCAGCGAACCGGAATAAGGCGCACATGGCGGATTCCGCAGAAGACCTCAAAGCTATCGAACAGATCAGACGTGGCGATGAAGAGGGCCTCCGCCATCTCATGTCTCGTCATCGGGAGGCGTTGTTCCGCTTCGCGTACCGCTACACCCGCAATGAAGCCGATGCGGCCGAGATCGCCGTGGAAACCTTCACCCGGGTCTACCGGAACGCCGGACGGTTCCGGCCCGGCGCGAAAGTCAGCACCTGGCTGTTCGCCATCGCCAGGAACCTTTGCATCGACCACATCCGCCGGATGAGCCGGCGGCGGGACCGGGTTTCCCTGGACGCTCCGTCAGGACCGAACGGCGCCGCCGGACTGCATGAAATCATTCCCGATCCGGCCCGACAGCCCGCCGAGTCCCTGGAGATGAACGAAGAACTGAATGCAATCGAACGGGCCATCGATGCGCTCCCGCACCGCCTCAAGATTCCCTTCATCTTCTGCGTACTCGAAGAACACAGCCAAGAAGAATGTGCCGCCATGCTCAACACAAACCGCAAAACCGTGGAAACCCGCATCTACCGGGCCAGGAGGACACTGAAAAACATGTTGAACATGTGAGGGATCGGACCGGCGTCAGCGTTAGAAAGGTAACCATGAACATACCAAGATCCTCCATCAGGCGTGCCCGCATGCTGCCGATTGTGCTTCTGGCCTGCTGGAGTGGTGCATCCTTCGCGGAACTTCCTGTTCGAATAGAGGACTATGTGCGCCGGGCTCTTGCATCAAACCCCGGCCCGGCCGCGGCGGAGCAGCGGTACATGGCGGCCAGGGCCATGATTCCCCGGGCCGCCTCTCTGCCCGACCCGATGCTGCAGGCAACGTACATGGTCGAAGAAGTACAGACCCGCACCGGCCCCCAGGAGACCCTTCTCTCCCTGAACCAGAAAATTCCGTGGTTCGGCACCCTTGGCCGCCGTGAGGATGCCGCGGCCGCCGATGCCGAAGCTCTGCGATTTGCCTACCGGTACCGCCAGATCGACCTGATCCGTCAAACATCGATGGCGTTTTATGAGTACGCCTGGCTCGAGGATGCCATCCGTTTGACCGACGAGAACGCGGGCCTGCTACAGAAGCTCGAGCCGGTGGTGGAGGAAAAGGTGCGTACCGGAGCGGACCTCAATGCTCTGCTGCGACTCAAGGTGGAAATCGGAAGCGCCCTTGACCGGCTTCAGTCGCTCCGTCAACAGAAGCTCACGCAGAACGCAAGGCTGGTCGAACTGCTTGCCCTGCCCCCGGACACTCGTCTGCCGCCGCCGCTCCTTGACCCGCCGGAGTCGCTGAGGGTTGCCGATGAGGCGATGGGAGAAGCCGTCATTGAAGAGAATCCGGAGTTGCAGATGCTTCGCCGGTCCGTGACCGGCGCCGAAGCGAGGCGAAGGCTGGCCGGCCTTGAGCGGTATCCCGATCTTCAGGTCGGAGCAAACTACATCCTGATCGGCGAACCGGATACGGCCGTGAAACCGCCGGACGCCGGGCAGGATGCGTGGGGCATTACCGTCGGCATCAGCATCCCCCTATGGTTTGGCCGCAACCGCGCAGCCGTAGCCGAAGCGATAGCCAGGGAGGAGGCAACCGGGTTCGACTACCGGAGCCGACGGAACGCACTTCTGTCCGATCTCGCCGCCGCCCGAAATGCCCTCGCCGATGCCGTCCGCAGACTCAACGTGTACGGGAATGACCTCCTCGGGCTGGCCGACCAGGCGGTGGCGAACAGCCGGAGTGCATACGAAGGGGGCAAGGCCGGAATTCTGGATGTGATCGACAGCGAACGGACCCGGCTTGACTTGCAGCTTCAATATCGCCGCGCCGTGATCGATGCGATGCGGCAGCGCGTCATCATCGAGACCCTGAGCGGCCGGGGACCCGGCCTGGAGGAACCATGACGATGAAATGGAAGCCCGGGACGATTGTCTTGATCCTGCTCACCGCCGCGGCCCTTTTTCTGGCGGGTCGATGCTCCGCCCCGGTCTCGCCGAAGGCGAAACCGGCTCCTGAGAAACGGAATGACCGAACCGCCGTCACCGCATGGACCTGTTCCATGCATCCCCAGATCCGGCAACCGGAGCCGGGGGCATGCCCGATTTGCGGCATGGATCTCATTCCGGTATACAGCGCCGGTGAGGCGGATGAAGGACCGCGAACACTGACCATGAGTGAAGCGGCCCGGGCGCTCGCCGATATTCAAACCACGGACATCCGTCGCACGTATCCCAAAGCCGACATCCGGTTGGCCGGACGGTTGGATTATGATCCGACCCGGGAACAATCGCTGGCCGCGCGATTCCCCGCCCGCATCGAACGGCTGTTCGTCAATTTCACCGGCATCCGGGTTGACCGGGGAGAGCATCTCGCCGAGGTCTACAGCCCCGACCTGCTGACCGCCCAACGGGAGTTAATCACCGCCCACCGAGCCGATCCGGACAGCTCGATTACCCGCGCCGCCCGAGACAAACTGCTCCTCTGGGACCTGCTGCCGGAACAGGTTGATTCCATTCTATCCCGCGAAGCCGCCGAAGACCGCTTCGTCCTCCGCGCCCCGCGAGGCGGCGTGGTGTCGGAGAAGAAAATTCAGGAGGGTGACTATGTAAAAACCGGAGATCCCATGTTCCGCATCGTCGATCTCGCCGTGCTGTGGCTGTATCTCGACGCCTATGAATCGGACCTGCCATGGCTGCGATACGGCCAGGATGTCGCGTTCACCGTCGAAGCCGTTCCCGGGGAAACGTTTCATGGAACCATCGCATTCATTGGGACGGAGATTGACCCGACCACCCGGACGGTTCCGGTGCGGGTGAATGTTCCCAATGCCGACGGCCGCCTGAAACCCGGCATGTTTGCCCGGGGCGTGGTGGCTTCCCGTATCGCCGCGGACGGCAGGGTCTATGCCCCCGATCTCAGCGGCAAGTGGATCAGCCCCATGCACCCGGAAGTGGTCAAGGAACATCCGGGGCAATGCGATGTATGCGGGATGGATCTCGTGCCCGCCTCCTCCCTCGGCTATGTGGAGAACGGCGAACAACCGCCGCCGATCGTGGTCCCTGCTTCCGCGGTGCTGCGTACCGGGAAGCGGGCGGTGGTCTATTTGGAGAAGACGGACACTGACGAACCGACATTCGAGGGAAGGGAGATTGTCCTCGGCCCAAGGGCGGGAGATGTGTTCGTCGTCCGGGCGGGCCTGACGGAAGGTGAACGTGTTGTCACCCATGGAGCCTTCAAGATCGACAGCGCCTTGCAGATCCAGGCCAAGCCGAGCATGATGAATCCTGGAGATCCTCCGGCCGAGAAGGATCCCGTCATGCACAAGCCGCAACCGGCGCTACCCGGCATTCCGATCGAGCTTGCCGGCAAGCTGATCAAACCCTATCTCGCTCTCACCGGCGCGCTGGCTGATGACGACCCGGTGGCGGCCCGGGAACAGCTCAGGGCGATGATGTCGATTACCGGTCACGAAGGGCCCATGGCCGGATTGATCCACAACATGATGAATGCGGATGATCTTGACGGCATCCGGAAACCGTATTTCGATGAATTGTCGGCGGCCATGATCACCGCCGCACACGCCTCTCCCGGCTCGATGGGTGGTGACCTGCTGGTCATGCACTGCCCGATGGTATACAGGGACCACGGGGCCGACTGGCTGCAGCGGAGCCGACCCCTGCGCAATCCCTATTTCGGCTCGATGATGCTTTCATGCGGCGAGGTGACCGATACCATCACCGCCATTCCGGGAGCGGCGCCATGACGGGAAGACGACCGGGCGAGGCGCCCCCATCCATTATCGACCGCCTGATCCACTTCTGCCTCGAAAACAAGCTGGTGGTCGGCCTGTTCACCGCAGGCCTGGTGATCTGGGGTCTCATGGTGGCCCCGTTCGACTGGAAATTCGACATCCTCCCCCGCGATCCCGTACCGGTCGACGCCATCCCGGACATCGGCGAAAATCAACAGATCGTGTTCACCGAATGGATGGGACGGTCGCCCCAGGATATCGAGGACCAGATCACCTATCCCCTCACCACCGCCCTGCTCGGACTCCCCCAGGTCAAGACAATCCGCAGCTTTTCGATGTTCGGATTTTCATCCATCTACATCATCTTCCGTGAAGATGCCGAGTTCTACTGGACCCGCAGCCGCATCCTGGAAAAACTGAACAGCCTCCCCTCGGGCACTCTGCCCGACGGGGTCACGCCGAGGCTCGGGCCGGATGCCACCGCCCTTGGCCAGGTGTTCTGGTACACATTGGAGGGGCGTGATGCCGGCGGCAACCCGGCCGGGGGCTGGGACCTTCAGGAACTGCGCAGCATCCAGGACTGGTATGTACGGTATGCCCTTCAGGGGGTGGAAGGCGTGGCCGAGGTCGCGTCGGTCGGCGGGTTCGTGAAGGAGTACCAGGTGGATGTTGATCCCGACGCTCTCCGCGCCTACAACATTCCCCTGCATGACGTGTTCAATGCGGTCCGGGCCGGCAATATCGATGTGGGGGCGCGGACGATCGAAATCAACGCTGCGGAATATGTGATCCGCGGTCTCGGGTTCATCGAGAACCTTGACGACATGCGACAAACCGTCATCGCCTCCCGGAATAATGTACCGGTGACGCTGGACGAGGTTGCCGCGGTTTCCTTTGGTCCCGCGTTACGCCGCGGCGCCCTCGACAAGTCGGGTGCCGAGGCCGTGGGCGGTGTTGTGGTCACCCGATTCGGCGAGAATCCGCTGGCCGTGATCAACCGGGTCAAGGAACGCATGACCGACATCGCCCCCGGCCTGCCGGTCAAGACGCTGGACGACGGCCGGGAAAGCCGGGTCACCATCGTTCCGTTTTATGACCGGACCGGCCTGATTCATGAGACCCTGGGAACACTGGAAGATGCCGTTCGTCAGCAGATTCTGGTCACGGTCATCGTCGTCATCCTGATGGTTATGCATCTGCGGAGCGCCGCCCTGATTTCGGGCATACTCCCCCTTGCCGTTCTGTTCTCGTTTATCGGCATGAAGGTCTTCGGGGTGGATGCGAACATCGTCGCCCTCTCCGGCATTGCCATTGCGATCGGGACGATCGTGGATATGGGGATCGTGATCGTCGAGAACACCCTCAAGCACCTCGATGAAGCGCCCCCCGAGGAGAGCCGCCTCGAGGTGGTGTACCGTGCAGCCTCCGAGGTTGGCGGGGCGGTCACCGCGGCGGTATTGACCACGGTGATCAGCTTTCTTCCCGTCTTTACCATGGAAGCCGCGGAGGGCAAATTGTTCCGCCCCCTCGCTTACACCAAGACCTTCGCGCTGATCGGCTCCATCGTCATCGCGTTGACCGTGATTCCTCCCCTCGCCCATACATTGATCGCAAGGCGTTACCGGCCGGGCGGCATGCGCAAGAGCATCTGGGCGGTCATCGGTATATTGGGCATCGGTCTCCCGATGTTTATGCGCACCTTCCCGGTCTGGCTGGGGGGAGTCATGTTGCTTTCCGCTCTTTTCCAGTTGGCAGCGGACCGTGTTCCCGAGGCATGGCGAACGCGAGGACCGATGCTTTTCAATATCGCCGTTGCGGCGGGGGTCGCCATCGTCCTCGCCCGGGACTGGCAACCGCTGGGCCCCGAACATCCAGCTGGCAATATCCTGTTTGTGTTTCTGATCGTCGGATTCCTGCTGGGAGGGGTGTTCCTGTTCATCCGTTCCTATGCGCGGATGCTGGGCGTGCTGCTTCGCATGAAAGCGTTATTTGCCGCGATGTGCATGATGATCATCCTGTTCGGCCTGGTAATCTGGCAGGGCTGGTCGTCGATCTTCGGATGGTTGCCGCATCCCGTCACGACCACCCGCGGGTATGCCGCCTTTGCCCGTGTCTTTCCGGGACTCGGGCAGGAATTCATGCCTCCGCTTGACGAAGGTTCGTTTCTCTACATGCCGACCACCATGCCCCATGCTTCGATCGGCGAGGTCATGGACGTGATGCGAAAGCAGGACATGGCCATCCAGGCCATTCCCGAAGTCGAAAGTGCGGTGGGCAAGCTCGGGCGGGCGGATAGCCCGCTCGACCCGGCCCCGGTCTCCATGATCGAAACCATCATCAACTACAAATCCGAATACATCACCGACGAGCAGGGACACGTCCTCTCTTTTGCTTACGACCAAGATACCGGAGCCTACCTTCGGGACGAACAAGGGAACCTTATCCCCAACGAGGAGGGCCGACCGTTTCGCCAGTGGCGGGACGCCATCCACAGCCCGGATGATCTATGGGAGGAGATCCTCAAGGCGGCGCGTATCCCCGGCGCCACCTCCGCCCCCCGGCTCCAGCCGATCGCGGCGCGGATCGTCATGCTGCAAAGCGGCATGCGGGCGCCGATGGGCCTCAAGGTCTTCGGTCCCGATCTCGAGACGATTGAGCAAACCGCCCTCGAGATTGAGCATCTGCTCAAACAGGTTCCGACCATCAAGCCGGAGACCGTCCTGGCCGACCGGATCGTGGGCAAACCGTACCTCGAGATCGACATCGACCGTGAAGCCATCGCCCGGTACGGCATCAAGATTCGCATGGTACAGGATGTAATCGAGGTGGCGGTCGGGGGGCGACCCGTCACTACGACCGTCGAGGGCCGCGAGCGTTACCCGGTTCGGGTGCGGTACATGCGGGAGCTGCGCGACAGTATCGAGGCCCTGGAATCCATCCTGGTGGCGGCGCCCGACGGAACCCAGATCCCGCTTCGTGAACTGGCGGAGATTCGCTATACCCGCGGCCCGCAGGTCATCAAGAGCGAGGATACATTCCTCGTCGGGTATGTCATCTTCGACAAGATGGATGATGCGGCCGAGGTGGAGGTTGTCGAGCAGGCCAGGCGTTTGCTTCAGGACAAGGCCGCCTCAGGCGAATTCAACCTTCCTGCCGGCATCAGTTACCGGTTTGCAGGCAGCTACGAAAACCAAGTACGGGCGGAGAGGAAACTGGCTGTGGTGCTTCCCCTCGCCCTCTTCTTCATCTGGCTGATTCTCTATTTTCAGTTCAAACGGATGTCCGACACCCTCTTCGTATTCTCCGGTGTGTTGTTCGCGTGGGCAGGAGGCTTTATTCTGATCTGGCTGTATGGACAGCCATGGTTTCTCGATCTCTCCATGTTCGGCCGGAACCTTCGGGATCTTTTCCAGATCGATACGATCAATCTGAGCGTGGCGGTATGGGTTGGCTTTCTCGCCCTGTTCGGGATTGCGACCGACAACGGGGTGATCGTTTGCACCTATTTGCGCCAGGCGTTTCGCCGGCAGGCCCCCTCCTCGCTCGATGAGATCCGCCACGCGGTAATCCGGGCCGGGGAACGGCGGGTGCGGCCGGCGACGATGACCAGCGCCACCACTGTCCTCGCCCTTCTGCCCGTCCTTACCTCCACCGGACGAGGGGCGGACATCATGGTCCCGATGGCCATCCCATCGTTCGGCGGTATGCTTCTCGCCGTCCTCACCCTGTTCATGGTGCCGGTGCTGTTCTGCGGTTGGGCAGAAAGAGGCCTGCGAAACCGGGTCCATTGACCATTCACTGACAAGCCTTTGCCTGCACAATCCCGTTGACGACCCGGGCAGCGGCCATGAAACCGAATGCTCCGGTGATGAAGGTCGCAGCGCCGAGACCGTTATCACAGTTGATGCGCATGCCCTCTCCAGTAAATTCTTCGTCATCGGGGTTGGCAGCCTCGGCATGATTACAGGCCGGCGGGATGTAGGGTAATTCATCGGAACAGACACAAGGGACATGAAACTTCTTTCCGGGCGGGGGAAAGCCGAAGACCCGGCGGAGCTTCTTGCGGACGAAGGCCAGGAGTGGATCGTTGCTGGTTCGAGACAGGTCGCGCACGGTGATTTTCAAGGGATCGCGGCGACCGCCGGACCCGCCGGTGGTGACGATGGGTAGTCCTTTCTCGACGCAGGTCGCGATCAGGTGGGCCTTGGGCATCACGCCGTCGATGGCGTCGATCACGTAGTCGAACGTCTCGTCAAGGCAAACCTCCGAACTATCACGCCGGTAGAAATTCGGTATGATGCGAACGTCGCAACCGGGGTGGATGTCGCGAATCCTTTCTTTCAGTACATCCCCCTTGCCCCGGCCGATGGTGGAGTCGAGGGCGAGGATCTGGCGATTGATGTTGGTTTCGCAGACATCGTCGGGATCGATCAGGGTCAGGCGGCCGATGCCGGAGCGGGCCAGCGCCTCCACGGTCCAGGATCCCACCCCGCCGAGGCCGACGACACAGACGTGGGCTGATGCCAGGCGGTCGAGGGCGCCGGCGCCGTACAGGCGGTCGATGCCGCCGAAACGGGATGGGGGTGTTGTCATTCTCCTCGTCCCAACAGAAACATCAGCGGGTGATGGGCACGGGCTGCCCAGGCTGCTTCGTTGTGCTCCCCATCGTTATCCAGGTACCATGTATACGTTATGCCGATGGCATCAGCTTTGCGGGCGAGGATATCGAGCATGTCGTCCACCGAGGGCTGGAGCTTTTCGCGGTCCATGCCCACCCCGCCGTTGTCGATGTAGATCCGAAGGTCTTTTGGCGCGCCTTCATACTTCTCCGTCTTGTCCAGTACATCTCCGAACATAAACGCGGGCGAGAGACACCCGGCCCCGGCGAAGACATCCGGCCTTTCCCAGGCCGCGAGGTACGAGATGATCCCGCCCATGCTCGATCCCATGATATACGTATGCTCCCGATCCGGTTGGGTCCGGTATGTTGTATCGATCATCGGCTTGATGACATCGGTGATCAGCCGCAGGTAGGCTTCCGTCTTGTCAGGATCGCCTCCATACTCTTGCCATCGGTCCGCGGTGCAATAGATTCCGACGACGATGACCGGGGGGAGGGTTTCTTCTGCGATCATCCTGGTGCATGTTTCATCGATCTGCCAATCCACACCGAACGACGCGGTGGCAGGATCAAACACATTCTGCCCGTCATGCATGTAGAGAACCGGACAGGCGAATGTACCCGCGTCATACCCCGGGGGAAGCCAGGCCACAACATCGCGGGGAAGCAAGCCCATACCCTTGATCTTCGGGTGGTACCGAACCGTTCCGGTGATCTTGCCGGTCGCGGGTAGATCCCGGTCCTTCCATCCCGCAACCCGGATCGTGATGGATGTTTCCGAGTCGGGTTCGATGCGGTGATTGCCCGGCACCCGAAGGTGTTCATCCAGCGCTTCCGTTTCCCATGACCCGCGGGTTACCTTGAATTCCACCGGTTCCCCGGCTTCCGCCGTGAACGAACCGGTCCACGCACCGTCATCCTGACGTGTCAGGGGCATCCCCGCGGCATCCCAGGATCCCAGCACCTCCAGGTTCCCGGCCAGAAAGACCTGTCCGGACGACGCCGGGACAGGTGCGTCTACCCGGACACGGATTTCCACTCCGGCCCGGGCTGAGACCACGGTACAAACAAGAATCATCCATCCGAAACAAAGGCGCTGCATAGAGGAATCCTACGCCAAACCCTGATTTCCGTCACCCTCAAGCCGCCATCATTCCCCGGATTGACATATTTCCGCCAATCCGTATGCTTCCTACCCTTCCCTTTGGGGCCAGATAGCTCAGTTGGTAGAGCACAGCACTGAAAATGCTGGTGTCCCCGGTTCGATTCCGAGTCTGGCCACCATGCTTCGCCTTTCGCTACGCTCAAGGCTACGCATGGCGCAGCCATCCCAAAAGCAGATCGTAGCGAAGGGTGAAGCATGCCCTGCGTAGCCTTTAGGCGAAGCGGGGCTGGCACGGCCATTTCTAATCCCGCACAAATTAGCCCCATGCACTTCGTCTATATCATCCAAACCGGATCAAGCTCGATCCAACGATACATCGCTACTCAACCGATCTCAAGAAGCACATCGCTTATCACAACGCCGGCAAGTCACCATACACCGCGAAGTACAGACCCTGGAAGATGCTCTTCTATTCCGCTTTCCCGAATAAGAAGACGGCACTTGATTTCGAAGCCTATCTTACATCCCTCTCCGGAAAAGCGTTTGCGAGGAAGAGGCTGCTGCCAAACTAGATACCAGACCTTGAGACACCAAACCGTGATCAAAGCTGCTCCGTTTTGTATGTATGTTTACAGACGAGGAACCAGCCGTCTCCTCGGTTCAATTCCGAGTCCGGGCTCCTGCCTCATGTTTATGGCAGCCTGATCTACCTGCTAACCCTGATAGTCGTAGGCGGCCCGATACGGGATGATGTCGGTATGAAAACGATACGGACAAGGTCCATCCACCGTCTCCTTTCCGTCGCCCTCATTGCCGCACTATGGGTGGGCATGGCGACCGGAACAACCGCCCAGACCCCGGAATCCATTCCGCCCTCGGAGTATCAGGAAACCGGGAATGAAATCTTGAAACCGGGCGAGCGGGATCTGAGAGCCCGCGCGGAGGATACAGAATGGTCGCTGGCCGGTTTGTCCATCGCGGTATTCTGCATTCTACTCGCCCTGGCCTACATTCGTGCCGCTCCGGATCACTGGCTGCTGAAGCTGGGGCGCTTCCGTCATTATCCCGTCTATGTCCTGCTGCTTGCCGCGGGTGCCTGTATTCTGCTCAGCATGCCCGGAACATAGTGAAGGATCGTGTGACGATGGTTCGATGGACCCGACGAATACGACACTGGGCGATACGATCGCTGATCCAGCGGATGGCACTGAAGCGGGGATTCATCGATCCCTTCACGCTTCTTGGCCGATTGCGGCGCTTTTCCCGGCCGTCGGAAGTCGGTGAACCGGTTGAACTGCTGCGGGCCGGAGTGATCTTTCATGCCCGGGGCCTCATCAACACGAAGGCCATCCAGCAGAACCTTGACTGGGTATGGCCCTGGTGGATTGAACAGCAATTCAATCCTCACAGCCTTTCATTCATCCCGCGTGCATTCTCCATCTCGCACATCAATCAGACCCACCGGAACTGGACAGCACTCGGCCTTCCCGGCCGGGATGCATATCCCCTGGTCGATCCACGGGGCTGGGTAACGCCGTTGTATGACGGCTGGTCGCTGGATGCGTGGATCATTCCCGATGAGGGTGAACCCCTGTTCCCTTCCCGGGCTCCGGAAGCTGAACAACGACTGCTCACCGACCACGACCTGTATGCGGTCCGAACAAAGACCTCTATGGCCGGATTGGCGCTGACCAGTGTTGCCGATATTCCACCCGACGATGCCGAAAATCGCCTGCGCATTCACCATCATGCCGAGGCGGATCGACATGCCCGCCTTGTCATCGCCCTCCGGCCGGCCAACCCGGAAGGCATCAGCTTTATCCGCACCTGGTCGCATGACGATGCAGCTTCCGCATGGATCGTGAACGGAGAAAAGGCGGTGCACTTCGATACACCGCCCCGATCGCATCACGCATCGCGTTACGGTGAAGGCGATGTGCGCTTCCGGCTCGATGAACCAGGCGCAGCCGGCACCGTGACCTGTGATGTGGAGATGCTGACCGCGGCCGCGATATACCGTATCCGACCCGGCGAACCGCTCGATGTGTCCATGACCGCCCGCACGGGCGAAGCGGAATCAACACCCGCCCGGACGTCACCGCCCATCCCGTCCGTCCAGCCTGCGGAGTGGCAACCGGCGCTCGAGCCCGGATGCAACCTCTCCGTACCGGATACCCACTGGCAATTTCTCTGTGACGCCGCCATTCGCAGCCTGCTTCTCCTGACCCCCGGGGAGATCTATCCCGGTCCCTACACGTACCGACGCTTCTGGTTTCGCGATGCTGCCCTGATGCTGAATGCCCTCCTGACCGCTGGATATGACCAACTTGTCCGATCCGTCTTCCCCTGTTTCCCCGAGCGCCAACTTCGATCGGGATACTTCCGATCCCAGGATGGCGAGTGGGACTCGAACGGCGAAGTTCTTTGGATTCTGCAGCGGTACGAATGCGTAACCGGTGAGCGCCTTGACGACACATGGCATAAACCACTGCGAAACGCAGCCGAATGGATCCTCCGGAAACGAACACCGCGGGACAGCGGAGAACCCCATGCCGGACTCATGCCCGCAGGATTCTCCGCCGAACACCTCGGCCCGAATGACCACTATTACTGGGACAACTTCTGGAGCGAGGCCGGCCTCCGTTGCGCTGCGGACATGGCGGAAGCACGGGGATGGTCTGTGGAACCCCGCCGTTTCCGTGATGCTGCGGACATGTTCGCGCTGGATATACGGCAAAGCCTTGAACATGCCCCGCAATTTCACACAAACGGAGCCATACCCGCGTCACCCTACCGGCGGATGGATAGCGGGGCCGTCGGGTCCCTGTGTGCATCGTATCCGCTTCATCTTCTGCCGCCTGATGATCCCCGGCTCGCCGCGACCGCGGACTGGTTGATGGATCATGCCCGGGTCAAAGGCGGCTTCTTCCAGGACATGATTCACTCCGGGATCAATGCGTATCTTACCCTGCATCTCGCACAGACACTCCTGCGCAACGGAGACATGCGTTGTGTCGAGCTCGTTCACACCGTTGCCGATCTCGCCTCTCCCACCGGCCAATGGCCGGAGGCTATTCATCCTCACACCCTCGGCGGCTGTATGGGGGACGGCCATCATGGCTGGGCATCGGCGGAATGGTTGATGATGATTCGAAACATGATTCTACGGGAAGAAGGTGATCGCCTGCTCGTCGGTTCCGGCATACCGCGGGACTGGCTCGATCAGCGTAAACCGATATCTCTCGCCGGAACCCTCACCCCGTACGGCCGTACTGATGTCGATATCCGGCCGCGGAACGACGGGCCACACCATCAGGTCACGGTGAAAACGGCCGGCAGGAATCATCCGGAGACCCTTGAGATACGTCTGCCGGGATGCCGGCCGGTCATCAAGACCGGAAACGAAACCTCCGGCACGGTATCCGTTGAGGTGGAAGACACATGAACATCCTGATGTTCACCAATACATATCTTCCCCACGTGGGCGGTGTCGCGCGATCGGTTGAATCCTTTGCCTCCATGTTCCGGAAGAAGGGACATCATGTGCTGATTGTATGTCCGGAATTTAAACAAGCGCCGGATCGGGAAGAGGACGTGATCCGCTTGCCGGCAATCCAACAGTTCAACGGCAGCGATTTCTCGGTGACCCTCCCCTTTCACACCGGTCTGGAGGAAGCCGTCAGGACCTTTAAGCCGGACGTAATCCACTCGCATCACCCGTTCCTGCTCGGTGATACCGCCGTCCGGTTTGCAAACGTTCTAAACCGGCCGCTGGTGTTCACCTATCATACGATGTACGAAAACTACACCCACTACGTTCCCGCCGATTCGGACGCATTGAAATCCATGGCCATCCAGCTCGCCGGCGGTTATTGCGCATTGTGTGACCACATCATTGCGCCCAGCGAAAGCGTGGCCGAGATTCTGGACAGCCGGGGGGTCAAAACACCGATAACCTCCATTCCCTCCGGCATCGACCTGAACCGATTCGCCGACGGCAACCGCAAGCGATTCCGTTCACGATGCGATTGGGATGATCATACGTTTGTGGTCGGCCACGTCGGGCGGCTGGCTGAAGAAAAAAACCTGCCCCTTCTGGCTCGGGCCGTTCGCCGCTTTATCGACGGCCATGATGATCGTGCGGCGGTGGTGGTCGGCGATGGAGATGCCGGCGAGGAGGTGCGGGACATTCTGGGGGCCGACGCCGATAACAGCCGGGTAGTGATGCCGGGCACACTGACGGGTAAGGACCTCGCGGATGCCTATCGAGCCATGGATGCATTTGTCTTTGCGTCGCAAAGCGAAACCCAGGGGATGGTGCTGGCCGAGGCGATGTCGGCAGAAGTTCCGGTTGTTGCCCATGATGCCTGCGGCGCCCGCGAGATCGTACGGGACGGCGTCAACGGCCGCTTGATGGATGACCCGTCGGAACAAAGCCTGGTCGAAGCGCTGACCTGGATCTACAACCGTCCGGATACCGAACGAACCCAACTGAAGATGGAGGCGCTGCGTACAGCTCGGAGTTT
>JAUIHQ010000348.1 GCA_030432155.1 bacterium
AGCAGCAGCACCGTGGACAGCGCGGCAGCCAGCCCGAATTCGCCGTCCAGCACCGCCAGATAGATTTTCACAGGCATGGTCAGGGTCCCGGAATCGCCCATGGCGTCGCGGGCATTCAGGGCGAGGTTTACCACGATCTGTTCGAGGTGGGACGGATCGACCTTGATCATGCCGCTGTCGGGCGCAATGTCCGTCTCGAGTGTGATGTTCTCGGAAATCAGGCGGCGGAGGAGTTTCATGACCTCTTCAATGAACGGCGCTATGTGAATGGTTTTCGGCTCGAGCAATTGTTTGCGGCTGAACGCCAGCAATTGCCGGGTCAGCCGGTGAGCCCGCTCCGCCGCCCGGTACATCTCAGCAACATCCTTGTGAACCGGATCGCAGGAGCCGATCTGGGCGAGGGCGAGTTCCCCGTAGCCCATGATGGCGGTCAGAAGGTTGTTGAAGTCATGGGCCACCCCGCCGGCCAGCCGGCCGATCGCTTCCATTTTCTGCGAGTGCCGCAGCAGTTCCTCTTTTTCCCGCAGCGCCAGTTCCGATTCCTTGCGCCGTGTGATGTCACGGGCATTGAAGATGAAGACCTGTCGCTCGCTTCCCGCGGGGGAGCGCTTGATGCCGCATTCCAGATCCCGCCACGAAGCCTCACGGTGGCGGATACGGAACTCGATAACCACCGGCTCCGTCGAGGTGGCGGCCTGATGAAATCCTTTCCGGACAGTGGCTCCGTCTTCGGGATGGACGAGGGCAAACACCTGCATCGATTCCAACTCGGCCGGATCATACCCGAGCTCGCGCTGAACCGACGGGCTGGCGTACAGGACATGCCCGCTGTCCCGGACCTTGAGGACGATGTCCGTCGCATTCTCGGTCAGCGAGCGGAAATTTTCCTCGCTGGCGCGGAGTTTTTCCTGGGCTTCCATGCGTGAAATCGCACCGCCGATGCTGCCCGCGATGGTCATCAGGGTGGACATATCGCTCTCGGACCAGTCCCGTTCCGGATTCCGGTCGTCAAATCCGATAAAACCCCAGAACTCATTGCCGATCATGACCGGGGCGAACAGGATGGACCGGATGTTGAATTCGCCGGAGGCGTTTGATGATTTGGCGAGAAAATCCATCACCCGGCCATACAGGGGGCGGCCTTTCATCATCAGCTCGTACCAACCGGGAAATGACTGCGAATACGAGAAGACTTCGTCGCCGGAATACACGGACCGGAACCGGGTGGGATTGCGGTTCCAGATGAACTGCAGGCGCATGTTGGGTTGGCCGGAAAGCGGATCGAGCTGATTTTGAAACAGGTAGGTCCGGTCAACATCCATCGCCTGACCCAGGATCGAGAGGGCATTCCGGATGGCATCGGGAAAGCGATGATCGGTGAGCAGAATGTGGGTCGCCTTCGCCACGCCATTGAGAATGGTATCGCGGCGCTGGAGCACCTGATCGGTTTCCTGGCGGTTGATAATTCCGCCGAAGCCGGCGGCCAGCGAAAGCAGGGTGTTACGGTCCAGGTGCGACCATGCTTCATACGTCCGTCGCGCCGCGCAGAGCATGCCCCAGAAATTGTCGTTGATCCTGATGGGAGCGATCAGGCAGGTCTCGGCATGAAAATCCGATAGAAGAAACCGCTCCGATTCGTCGGTGGTCCGGAGACTCGCTTCGTGGGTATCTCCATTGATGAGATGGTGATAGGCGGTGAAATACCGGCCGCGCATATCCACGTTGGGTATCGTGGGCTGCGCCTCGAGGTCTTCCGCCCACGAGGCATAGAGCTTCATGTTCAGTTCGCCATGGGTAGACGCTCTGTTCGCGACGATAGCCAGGTTATCGACCTTCATGAGACCGCCAATTTCGCCAAGCACCCGGGACATGTGAACGCGGTCGCCGGGGCGGCTCAACAGTTCATGCGTGGCAGTGGCGATCATCTCAAGAATCTGATCACGCCGGGCCATCTGCTCCATGCTCATGTGCCGGTCGATGATGGAACCGAGGAGGGAGCAATACAGGGTGAGAATGTTCTGCAGAGCATTGTCGATGGGCTTGCCGGACATCGCGGAATCATTGCAGAATATGCCGATCGTCCGGTTCCCGCCGCCCTTGATCGGGGTCATGGCCACCCAGTCCACCTTGCCGGCGATGTCGCGGGTCGAAGGGCTTTGAAGGGGCATATCCCGTTCCACCAGCCACTGACGATTGTTCTGGCGCCAGATGTCGAGTCGGGTCCGCCAACGATCCTCAATGGGCATGATGTAGTCATGCTCGTTGACCGTGTTGCCCTTCATGTCCGTCCCGTACGAGCCCTCGATGTGGGTGCCGCGGTTCAGGAAGATGCCGCAACGGTCGATACCAAGACGGTTCCGGGCCTGTTCGACCGCCCGCCGCAGAATGTCATCAAGGGAGTTCAGGGACAGGAGCTCGTCTGCGATCTCGATCACCGCGTGGATACGTCGGGCGGTGATATCGCTGTGCTGCCGCTGCTCATATGGTTCCGTGATGTCATGGCCGATCCCGAGGATGCCCAGGACTTTGCCGCTGCTGGCAAAGGTGGGCACCTTGGTCACCCGAAGCCACAGAGAGCGTGCGCCGCCGGGCACTTCGATCACCCGGTCGCTGACATCCATCTTTCGCCCGTATAACCCGTCCTCATCCTGGGTGAGGGCATCGGCAAGGCCGGTGGGCAGCAGCTCCTGGTCGGTGCGCCCGACGACATCGGATGCGTCGTGGAAATCAAACAGTCGGAGGAATGCACGATTCACCGTGCGATAGCGGCCATCATGATCCTTGAGGAACATGACGTCCGGTACATGCTCCATGATCGTATCGACCAGCATGCGCTCGTGCCGCAAGGCTTCTTCCGCGGCCTTGCGCTGGGTTATATCCTGGACAATCGAGAGGATGTACGTCCGTCCGCCCAATTGAATGGGGGCGGAATTGATATGCACGGACTTGATGTCCCCGGATGCGGTACGCTGGTGGGTCTCCAGCTCCTTGATTCGCTTGTTCAGAACGTGCTCGAGGTTTTCCTGGACCCGCTCGGCTTTGCCTGCGTTGAGGTCATGGATCCGCATGCGGGTGAGGATTTCCATGGAATACCCATAGAACTGACAAGCCGAGGGGGTGGCATCGAGGATGCGGCCCGATCCGGGAAGCAGGAGAAGCTTGATGGCCGAATTCGTATTGAAAAGGGTGTGAACGATTGACTCCTCAACGGAGGACAGCCTTCCCGGCTCCCGGTAGGAGTGATCATGATTCTGTTCGCGAGAATTCATAATCATTACCATTTTACCATGACGTAGTTTACCCTATCAATAGATTCAGCTCAAAATTGATAAACCCCATCATACACGTAAAAAGGCCCCGGAGTGAATATCGTTTCACGCCAGGGCCTCGTAGGAAATATCCGGATGTCCGGAAGCAATTAGATCGCTTCCAGGGCCTTGAGCGCTTTGTCGTAGTCCGGCTCCTGGGCGATTTCCGGTACCTGCTCGGTGTAGACGATCCGGTTGGACGCGTCGAGGACCAGAACTGCACGGGCAAGGAGTCCCTTGAGGGGGCCGTCCACGATTTCCACACCGTAGTCTTTTCCGAAAGAAGGGGAGCGGAAACTGGAGAGAATGACGATGTTCTCGAGCTTTTCGGCATCGCAAAACCGCTTGGCAGCAAAGGGAAGGTCCGCCGAAATGTTCAAAAGGACCGTGTCGCCGCGTGACGATACTTCCTGGTTGAACCGTTTGGCCGACATGGCGCAAATGCCCGTGTCGAGGCTGGGCA
>JAUIHQ010000349.1 GCA_030432155.1 bacterium
GCCGCCGAGTTCCGCATAGCACGGCGACGACCATTGTCCGTGAAGGATGTTCACGCCCGGCGACTTGTCCGTCCAGAGCACCTCTGCGGTGTTTTTGTCCATCGCAAAGAAGCTGGGGGCCTCGGGAGCGGGAATGTAGTTGTGCTCCACATCCACCCCATTCGACGTGTTCACAAACAGCACGTCTCCCGCAGCGGTCACAGAGCAACTGCACATGTTGTGCTGTGAGATGCCGAGCTCCTTCATCATATTGATATCGTGCATCGTCCGCATTCGGATGCGTTGAGCTTCGAGCAGCTTGTTGTGCGATTCGAACCACTGCACCCGTTCCTCCAGCTCCGCGAGGATGGATCCGATCGCCTGCTCCATCTTGTACGCCGGGGTGACGAAATGCTTGGCCGGAGAAATCACCACCGCGTCCATCTCTGCTTCCGCATCTCCGGTCAGCACATCGATACGCTGAATGCGCTCCACCTCGTCGCCGAAAAGTTCGATGCGCACACCCTTCTTGGAATACGAGGGAAAGATGTCCACGACCTCCCCGCGCACCCGGAACGTGCCCGGAGTGTTCTGAAGGTCATTGCGGGCATACTGGATATCCACCAGCTTTTTCAGCATGGCATCGCGGTCCAGGTCATCACCCCGGGTGACTTCCACCACCATGCCCCGATAATCCTCGGGCGAACCAAGACCGTAGATGCAGGACACCGACGCGACGATGATCACATCATCCCGGTTCATCAGAGAATTCGTGGCCGACAACCGCAGCCGTTCGATCTCTTCGTTGATCGATGAATCCTTCTCAATGAACGTGTCGGTCTGAGGAATGTAGGCTTCAGGCTGGTAGTAATCGTAATAGCTGACGAAGTATTCGACGGCATTTTCAGGGAAGAAGCTCTTTAATTCGGCATACAATTGGGCGGCAAGGGTCTTGTTGTGCGAGATGACCAGTGTCGGTTTGCCATAACCCTGAATAACATTGGCCATGGTAAAGGTTTTTCCGGATCCGGTAACGCCCTCAAGCGCCTGGAATCGCTCACCCTTTTTGAGATCGCGCAACAAGCGTGCGATAGCCGCGGGCTGATCGCCGGTCGGCTCATAGCCGGATTTGATCTGGAACGGTGCGGGCATATGGGTGAAACCACTCTAGCATGTTTCATGGACAAAAGCGGAAATCAAATGCGGAGTCGGAGGGGCTCACAGTGGCGTACCCGCAGGGAGTCGAACCCCGAACCTCCTGATCCGTAGTCAGGTGCTCTATCCAGTTGAGCTACGGGTACATACACTACATTCGCAGGCCGAATGCCGGAGGAACCGGTCCGGAACCAGCGAGGGGCGTATCAAAAACCAAAAAAGGTTGTGTGTCAACTCCGGGAAAAGGGTTTGGCGGGATCAAAACCACGCTTTTCTTTCAGATGTAATTGAACGAATCCCCCTCTACGCACGTTCCTCCCTGTACGGACCACCATATCCGTGCGATAGTATACCTCACGCTTCAACCATAAGGAGTCAATCATGAGCAATTTATATGTTCGATGCCTCGCGGCCGGCCTCATGTTCACCGTGGCGACAGCCCGGGCGGATGACGGCGGGGCTGCGGAGGTCGCGACCAATCCTGATATCGAAGTAAAGGAATCCATCATCCGGGAAGCGCATGCGGCGATGGCCCGCGCCGCGGACTGGCTGGCATCCAAACAGAAAGAGAACGGCGCGTGGTCCAATGAGGATTTCCCTGCGCTGACCGCCCTTCCCCTCTGGGCGCTCACCCGGATCCCTGATACCGATCCCGATACCATCAGGAAAGCGGTAGCCTTCATTCTCTCGTCGGTCAATGAGGACGGATCCATCTGCAATGAGCCCAGTGAAAAGCGGAAGGGCGGCGGACTCTGCAACTATAATACCGCTCTGGGCATGGTGGCGCTGCATGCAGTCGGTGACCCGGCCCTGATCCCGGTAGTCCAGAAAGCCCGCCAATATGTCGCCGGGACGCAGCATTTCGGTGATGACGTCTATTATGGCGGGATGGGCTATGATGCCGATACCGGCCGGGCGTATGCCGACCTGTCCAATTCCTACCTCGCCTATGAGGCCATGCGGCTGACCGAGGATGTGGAGGACATGCGCTCGGATACTTCCCAGCAGGCCGACCTGGACTGGGATGCCGCCGCGAAATTCGTATCCCGGGTGCAGAATCGCCCTGAATCCAATGACCAGCCGTGGGCCAGCGACGACCCCGAGGAAAAAGGCGGATTCGCCTACAAACCCGACTCCAGCATGGCCGGTTCTTACACCAACGACGCCGGGGAAATTCGTCTTCGTTCCTATGGCAGCATGACCTATGCAGGACTGTTGAGCTTTATTTACGCGAATGTCGACAAGGATGATCCCCGGGTTCAGTCCGCCTATGAATGGTCGGCGAAAAACTGGACGGTGGATGAGAACCCGGGAATGGGCGCCCAGGGGCTGTACTACTATTACCAGACACTGTCCAAAGCCCTGGCCGCATTCGGTCGGAATATGATCGTGACCGATGAGGGGCGAAGCATCAACTGGCGGGCGGAGCTGATCACCAAACTGTTGAACCTTCAGAAAGTCGATCCCGATACCGGTTACGGATACTGGGTGAACGACGAAGGCCGCTGGTGGGAAAATGATCCTACGCTGGTGACGGCCTACAGTCTGCTGGCTCTCGACATGGCGCTACCGTAAGAAAAGCGCTCAGCGCTTTTCGATCGGTACGAACGGGCGGTGCTCGCCGGTGAAAATCTGGCGGGGCCGCCCGATTCTCTGTGTGGCGTCGTTATGCAGCTCGTACCACTGGGCGATCCAGCCCGGCAACCGCCCGATCGCGAACAACACGGTGAACATGTTGGTCGGGAAGCCCATGGCCCGGTATGTGAGCCCGGTGTAGAAATCGACATTCGGGTAGAGCTTTCGATCGATGAAGTACTTATCTTCAAGCGCTCGAGTCTCGAGCTGTTTGGCGATGTCGAGGAGCGGATCGCTGATGCCCAGCGCTTCCAGGACTTCCTCGCAGACCTGCTTGCCGACCTTCGCCCGCGGGTCGTAGGTCTTGTATACGCGGTGGCCGAAGCCCATCAAACGGAACGGATCCTTCGGATCCTTCGCACGCTCGATCATTTTGTCCACATCCCCGCCATTGGCATGGATTTCTTCCAACATCTCCATGACCGCCTGGTTGGCTCCGCCATGGAGCGGCCCCCAAAGGGCGCAGATACCGGCCGCCACGGACGCGTAGAGATTGGCGCCGGTGCTGCCGACAAGGCGAACAACCGAGGTGGAGGCATTCTGCTCGTGATCCGCATGAAGGATCAGAAGTTTGTTGATTGCACTGACCAGGACCGGGTCGATCTTGTAATTGGCCACCGGCGAGGCGAACATCATGTTCAGAAGGTTCTGGCAGTAGGAGAAGTCGCTGCTCGGGTATACAAAGGGATCCCCGATGGATTTCTTGTAGGTGAAGGCGGCCATGGTCCGAAGTTTCGACAACAGCCGGGTCGCCGCGATGTTCTTCTCCTCTTCTTCATCCTCCAGTTCCGGGTAGAAACTGGAGAGTGATACCCCCATCGCCGAGGCGATGGCCATGGGGTGCGCTCGTTCCGGATAGTTCCGGAAGAAAATCTGCATATCCTCGTGGATCATCGAATGCTTGTTGAGCATCCGGGAGAACTTCTGCAGCTCCTCGCGGTTGGGAAGCGATCCGTGGACCAGCAGG
>JAUIHQ010000025.1 GCA_030432155.1 bacterium
CGACCGGGGCCCGGATATCGAGGAGAACCCCACGCCGATCGGCGGTCCCTCGGTGAATCCCGCCAAGCGCATCATTCCCCGCAACATGGTGCGGACCGGCATCCCGATGATCGATGTGTTCAACACCCTGGTCGAGTCACAGAAACTCCCGATTTTCTCGGTCGCGGGCGAGCCGTACAATCCGCTGCTGGCCCGGATCGCCATGCAGGCCGAAGTGGATGTGATTGTGCTCGGCGGTATGGGTCTGAAGCACGACGACTACCTCTATTTCCGCGATGTGCTGGAAAGCCAGGGCGCCCTGGCCCGCTCGGTGCTGTTCATTCACACCGCCTCCGATCCCGTGGTGGAGTGCCTGATGGTGCCGGACATGTCGCTGGCCGTGGCCGAACAGTTTGCCCTCCAGGGCAAGCGGGTTCTTGTCCTGCTGACCGACATGACCAACTTCTCCGACGCCATGAAGGAAGTGGCCATCACCATGGAGCAGATCCCGTCCAACCGCGGGTACCCCGGCGACCTCTACAGCCAGCTCGCCTCCCGCTATGAGAAGGCGGTGGACTTTGATACCGCGGGATCGATCACCATCCTTGCCGTCACCACCATGCCCGGCGATGACGTGACCCATCCGGTGCCGGATAACACCGGATACATCACCGAGGGCCAGTTCTACCTGCGCAACGGACGCATCGAGCCGTTCGGCTCTCTCAGCCGCCTGAAGCAGCTTGTGAACAAGGACTCACGCGAGGATCACCGGACGATCATGGACAGCATGATTCAGTTGTATGCGTCCTACCGGGATACCCTTGAAAAGCAGTCGATGGGCTTCCGGATGAGCGGGTGGGATACCAAGCTGCTCAAGTACGGCGAACTGTTTGAGAAGCAGATGATGGACCTCAGCGTGAACATCCCGCTGGAGAAGGCCCTCGATCGCGGCTGGACCATCCTCGCCGAGTGTTTTGACGCACCGGAGACCGGTATTCCGACGCGGCTGACCGAGAAGTTCTGGCCGGGCAAAAAGTCCGCCGGGGAGCCGGTCAACGCGTAGAGACGTTCGGGCAGCGCCATGGCCAAAATCAAGCACACCAAGAACGAGCTGAAAGCCCAGCGGGATGCGCTCAAACGATTCCAGCGCTACCTGCCCACGCTTCAGCTCAAAAAGCAGCAGCTCCAGCTCGAGCTGCGGGAGCTTGATCACCGCATGGAGAGGAAGAAGGCTGAAGAGGACGAACTGCGGGAGGAGATCAGAACCTGGGTCCGCCTGTTCGCCGAGGATGAAGGCATTGCCGAACTGCTGATGGTGCGTGAGATCAAAACCTCCGAAGGTAACATTGCCGGCGTGAACATCCCGGTCTATGAGGGTGTGGTCTTCGACCGCGAACCGCCCGACCTGTTTCTGACCCCGCCATGGATCGATGACGGGCTCCGCGTTCTGTCGCGGATGATGGAGCTGCGGATTGAGTTGGCGATCCTTCGCGAACAGCACCGAAGGCTTGCCGACGAGCTGCGGGTGACCAACCAGCGCGTGAACCTGTTTGAGAAGGTGAAGATCCCCGAAGCGAAGGAGAACATCCGGGTCATCCGCATTTTCCTCGGCGATATGCAGACAGCGGAAGTGGCACGGGCGAAAATCGCCAAAGGCAAGGCGGTCGGGCTGGAGGCGTCATGATCGTCCGCATGCACAAACTGGCAATTCTCTGCTCCTCGGCCTCCCGCGGCGAAACCGTCGCCCGGCTTCAGGATCTCGGGGTCGTTCATGTCCGGCACATGGAAGAACCCGGCGGCGGGGAGCTGGAGACTCTGCGGCAACAGATTGCCCAGGTCCGGCGGGTTCTCGCGGCGGTTCCGGCCGGTGACGCGGATCCCACGGGCACCCCCCCGTATGCGGCGGCCGCTCTGCTGCTATCGCTTCTGGAAGAAAAGGATGCCATCGCCTCGGTCTGTGAATCCCTGGAGGCGGAGATCCGGCGGGTCGAACCCTTCGGCCCATTTGATCCCCATGCCCTGCATGAACTCGCCGCAAAGGGTGTCCGCATCCGCCTGTTCACCATGTCCGTAAAAAAGGACCTCACCGGCGCCGAGGAAGGCTTGATGGAAGTCATTCATCGCGGCAAAGAAACGGTCTATTTCGCATTGCTCGGTGATGCCGCTCCGCCCGAGGGAGCCGATGCCTTTGCTCTGCCCGATGCCTCCCTGCAGACCATGAAGGAAGAGTTGGCCGGGTTGGAGCGTATGACGGATTCGATCGACGGCATGATCGCCTCCCATACCGGAGACCGTGCCGGCCTCGCAGCCCTGCTCGACAACCTGGAAGACCGCTGCCGGTACCTGGAATCCCGCGAAGGAATGCATGTGTCGGCGCCGGTTTGCTGCCTCGAAGGCTTCTGCCCGCAGGAAGACACCCCGCGGATCGTGTCGGAAGCGGAAGCGCAGGGATGGGGCATTGTATACGATGAACCCGGCCCGGATGACGATGTGCCGACCTGCATCCGCAATCCCCGCTGGGTTCGCCTGATCAAGCCGATCATGGATTTCATCGGCATTCTGCCCGGCTATCGTGAAGTGGATATCAACCCGCTCTTTCTCGTGTTCTTCAGCATCTTCTTCGGCATGATTGTCGGGGATGCCGGGTACGGCGCCCTGTTCCTGGCCGTTGCCCTGGCCGGCGGAAAACTGTTTCCCAAAGCGCCCAGGATTCTTTTCTCGATGCTCACCCTGATGAGCTTGAGCACCATCACCTGGGGCGCGTTGACCGGGAGTTACTTCGGCATGCTGCCCGAGCACCTTCCCGCGCCCCTTCACGGGCATCACCTCTTGAGCAACGCCAACCCCGAAGCGCCGAACAACATCATGTGGATCTGTTTCCTCATCGGTGCGATTCATCTGACCATTGCCCATGGATGGAATGTCATTCGCAAATGGCCGTCGATGGAGGCGGTCGGAGATCTCGGGTGGCTCATGACCACCTGGGTCATGTTCTTCGGCGCGCGGACCATGATCCTCCTCAAGCCTTTTCCGTCCTTCATGATGTGGGTCCTCGCGGTAGGGGCAGGGCTGGTGGCCCTGAGTCTGATCTTCCCGCTGGCAAAGTTGAAGGAGCGGGGGATCAACCTCATCGTGCTTCCGCTGAACCTCGTCAGCAATTTCGTGGATGTCGTGTCGTACGTTCGCCTGTTTGCCGTGGGTATGGCGACATTTGCGGTGGCCTCGGCATTCAACCAGATGGCGGGCGACATCGGATTCAATGGCGTTGTCGCCTCCATCGGTTCGGCCTTGATTCTCTTTGTCGGCCATGCACTCAACATCGCCCTCGCCGTGATGGGGGTTCTGGTGCACGGGATCCGTTTGAACACGCTCGAATTTTCCGGGCATTTGGGTATGGAATGGACCGGCTTTGCCTACGCGCCTCTGACGCGGAAGGCGGGTCAAACAGAGAAGGAGTAAATCATGGAACTTGAAATGATGCAGTCGTTGGGAAAGGCGGGAGCAGCCGCGGCAATCGGGTTGGCCGCCGTGGGTTCCGCCCTCGGTACCGGAATCGCCGGCATGGCGTCGGTCGGATCCTGGAAAAAGTGCTTCGCCACCGGGAAGCAGGCCCCCTTTCAGCTTCTGATCTTCATCGGCGCGCCTCTGTCCCAGACGATTTACGGGATGATCCTGATGAACGCGATGGTCAACATCTGCAATACTGCTGAAAGCGTGGTCGGTTTCCCTGCGATGATCGGGGCCGGCATCTTCGGCGGTATGGCGATGGGGGCTTCCGCATGGTTCCAGGGCAAGGCCGGCGCCGCCGGCGCCGACGCGCTGACCGAGACCGGCAAGGGCTTCGGCAACTACCTGATGACCATCGGTATCGTCGAGACTGTCGCCCTGTTCATTCTCGTCTTCATCCAGGCGACCTTTGCCGTCACCGGTTCCTGACCGGGAAGACGGAAAACGGACAAGAAAGACGAAGCAACCCGGCTCCCAAGCCCGGGTTGCATTCGTCGCCCGCATGGATCGGAAGCCCGGCCTCCTGGTCGGGCTTTCCTTGCAATACCCGGAATGTCCGGTATATACCCGTTTCCCGCTTTCGAAGGACAACCACAGGAGACATTATGGATTACCAGACACTTTACGCGGATCGGATCGGAGGATCGTCGTTCGGTCAGAGCAACGAGATCTACAAGTTCGAGAAGATCAAGCGGGCCAAGGCCGCCGCCCGCAAGGCCCGTCCGGACGTGGAAATCCTCGATTTCGGGGTGGGGGAGCCGGACCGCATGGCCCCGGCGGCGATCCGCGAAGCCCTGAAAATCGCCGTCGACAAGCCGGAGAACCGCGGCTACGCCGACAACGGCATTCAGGCCTTCCGGGAAGCGGCCGCCGAGTATATGAGTTCCTTTTTCGGCGTGACCGACCTCGATCCTGCAACCGAGATCAACCATAGCATCGGCTCCAAGCCCGCCCTCGCCATGCTGCCGCTGTGCTTCGTCAACCCCGGCGATATCATTTTCCAGACCGTCCCCGGCTATCCTGTACTCGCCACACATACCAGGTACGTAGGCGGCAAGGTTGTGGATATTCCGCTCAGGAAAGAGAACGGTTTTCTGCCCGACCTCTCCGCGATCGACCCCGCGGTGGCGGACCTGGCCAAGCTGTTTTATGTCAACTATCCCAACAATCCGACCGGCGCGGCGCCGACGGCGGCATTTTATGACGAGTTGATCGCCTTCGCGAAGAAGCACAACCTGCTGATCGTGCAGGACGCCGCCTATGCCACACTCATCTACGGGCAGGAGCGGATCTCCATCCTCGGCCGCCCCGGCGGCAAGGATGTCGCCCTTGAGCTGCACTCCATGAGCAAGAGCTACAACATGACCGGATGGCGGCTCGGATTCGTGGCCGGCCATGCCCGGCTCGTGCAGGCCTTTGCCGAGGTAAAGGACAATTGCGATTCCGGCCAGTTCAAGGCGATTCAGGAAGCGGCATGCGCCGGCATTGCCGACAAACAACTCTCCGAGAGTATCCGCGAGCATTATCGCCGCCGTCTCGAGAAAATCGTGCGTATCCTTCGCGGCGCGGGTTTTGATGCCGAGATGCCCGGCGGTTCGTTCTTCCTGTATACAGCAGCACCGAAAGGCGCGGGCGACCTGTCGTTCGCCAACGCCGAAGAAGCGTCGCAGTATCTGATTCGCGAACACTCCGTCTCCACCGTGCCGTGGGATAATGTCGGTTCGTTCCTCCGGTTCTCCGCGACCTTTGAATCGGCCGGCGATGAAGATGACGACCGGGTTCTCGGCGAGCTGGAGAAGCGGCTGGCCGCCGCCAACCTGTCCTTCTGACCGCCGTGTGTCCGAAGCTGTTGCGTGCATCCCGGCTGATACCGTATGATCCGCCATCATGAGTGAGGACAGGGCATACGAGGCGAGGGTCGGACACCAGATATCGGTGTTCATCGAGAACCGTCCCGGTTCGCTCGGCGAGGTGATCGACTGCCTGCGCGAGAACAACATCAACATGCTGGCGATCTCCCTTTCCGAAGGGCTGGATATCGGATATCTCCGCATCACGGTGGACCGGCTCGAGGAAGCGCGGCGCTGTCTCGAGGAGGCCCAGCACCTGGTGCTCGACCGCGAAGTGGTTCTTCTGGAAGTGGATGACCGGCCGGGCGGGCTTGCCGCCGCGATTGATTGCTGGGCAAAGGCCGGGATCAACGTGGAGTATGCCTACTCGGCCAACAGTCCGGGCCCGGGCAAGAGCATGATCGTGGTGAGGGTAAAGGATCCGCAGGCTGCGATTGATGCGCTCGCCTGACCGCGATTCCCCCGCTTGCCCTCACCGGCTTCAGATCGTATGATTATGATGATGACCAGCAGGAAAAGGAGTTTGTGATGATTACGGTTGTTTCCGGTCTTCCCCGCTCGGGGACGTCGCTGATGATGCAGATGTTGATGGAGGGCGGCATGAATATCCTTGCCGACGAGGCCCGCAAGCCCGACGAGAACAATCCCAAGGGGTATCTCGAATTCGACAAGGTCAAGCAGCTCAAGGAAGACAATACCTGGCTGGACCAGGCTGAGGGCAAGGTGGTGAAGATCATTTCCCACCTCCTGTTCGAATTGCCGACGGACATGGAGTACCAGGTGATCTTCATGGTCCGTGACCTCGACGAAGTTGTCGCATCCCAAAGCTCGATGCTGGAGCGTCTCGGCCGCCAGGGGGCGCCGGTCACCGACATCGAACTGAAACGGGTGTTCACCAAGCATTTGAGCGACGTCAAGGAATGGCTGGCCCGCCACGATACGTTCCGCGTGATTTATGTGAATCATCACGAGGTGATTGAGAGCCCGGAAGCCGAAGCGGCAAAGATCAATGATTTTCTCGGCGGCAGCCTGGATGTGGACAAGATGATTGCCTGTGTGGATGCCCGGCTGTATCGGGAACGGGCGAAAACTTCCTGATCGATCAGGCGTTCGCTTTCAGAAATCCGCGGGCACGAATCGTCTGCAGCACGCCGGCCACCGCATCCTGAATCGACGTCTTGTCGGTCCGGATATGGAGGTCGGGATTCACCGGCGGTTCATACGAGGATCCGATCCCGGTAAACTCGGGAATCTCCCCCGCGCGGACTTTCCGATACAGCCCTTTGGGATCGCGCTGCTCGCAGACATCCAGCGGCGCGTCGATAAACACCTCGAAGAACCGCGCATCGCCCGCAACCTGCCGGGCCTCTTCCCGCGATGATTTCAGCGGTGAGATGAAGGAGGTGATGCAGATGACACCGCATTCCGCAAACAGCCGGGCCACCTCGGCGATCCGCCGGAGGTTTTCCGTCCGGTCGTCCATGGAAAAGCCGAGGTCCTTGTTGAGGCCGGTGCGAATTTCGTCGCCGTCGAGCACATAGGCGAAGCGCCGGTCTTTGAGCAGTGCCTCCTCGCAGGCGCGGGCGATGGTGGATTTTCCCGACCCGGAAAGGCCGGTAAACCACACCACGCAACCCTGCTGGCCGAGCAGGCGGGCCCGCTCCCCGGGCGGGATTGGTTTAACCTGGTTGTGTAGGTGTTTTGTCTCGCTCATTCCGGAGCGCATCCTGTCGGAAAACCGGGGGCGGGACAACGGAAAAGAGCGGAATCAGGAAGCGAGTCGATTAACGTGTCCATTTCGCACCGCCATTCTTTATCAACGATAGAGCAAGCTCTTGCTTCCACCGATGAAAGTCTTCGATCGAATCAAACTTCCTCGATTGAATACGGGGCATGTTGCGAATACGCGGCATGCGCACGACGGTCGGATGGGCCGCCCAGATACGAATTTTATCCGTTGTGCTGTCCATCTTCATGGGTGCGATTGTACTCTTCCCCAACGCTCCGCTTCAAGGGCCGGCGTGGTCCGGTGCGGCGGCCGTGCTGGCCGGGTCGGTAAAGACATACCCCCGGGCCAGCCCGGTGTAGGTGCGGACCTGCTCCTCTTCCCATGCCCGGTCCCGCTTGAGCTCGCGGGCGAGAATCGCGGCGACCCGAGGCGCGGCTTCGATCGAGGCCTTCGCATCCAGCAGCAGCATGCGGGAACGGCGGGCCAGGACATCTTCCGCCGTTCTCGCCATCTCGGCCCGGGCATGCCATGCAACCTCCGCTCCGGTCAGCTCCAGTCGATCATGGACCGGTCCGGCAAGCTCCGGTTGGGCGGATGCGATGGCTTGCACTTCATCGGCATCCGCGCCGTACAGCCCGAGCCGGGCCGGTTGTATCGCCTCCCGGGTCCATCCATGAATCTGCAAATGCTCGGTGGGGCAGGGCTTGCTTTCGACACCGGATACAATCTCGGCATGATCAATCACATCCTGGGCCATCTTGCGATAGGTCGTCCATTTGCCGCCGGTAATGGTGATCAGGCCGGATTCGGAAACGAGGATGGTATGATCCCGGGAAAGTGCGGCGGTATCTGCATCGTCCCCGTTTTTGACCAGCGGGCGGAGGCCGGCGAACACCGAAAGGACATCCTCCGGCTCCGGATCCTTGGTCAGGTAGCGTGCGGCATGTTCCATGATGAAACGCCGCTCCACCTTGAGCGCCCGCGGTTCCAGCGAGGGGGCATGAAGGGGTGAGTCGGTGGTGCCGACCACGACCCGGCCGTGCCACGGCACCGCGAAAAGCACCCGGCCGTCCGCCGTTTTCGGAATCATGATGGAGGCATTGCCGGGCAGGAATTCCTTGGGCAGCACGATGTGGATACCCTGGCTGACCGCGATGATGTTCCGGGAGGATGGGTCGTCCATCTTTCGCAGGCCGTCGGCAAAGACGCCGGCGGCATTGATGACCGCATGGCCCCGCACCTCCTGTTCCTGTCCGCTTTCCTCATCGCGTATCCTCACACCGGTCACCACGCCGTTGGATTTGATCAGCCCGATACAGGTCGTGTAATTCAGCACGTCCGCCCCGAGATCATCCGCGGTCTGGGCGAGGTTGACCGCGAGGCGGGCGTCGTCGAATTGCCCGTCATGGTAAACCACCCCGCCCACCAGGTGCTCCTGTTCGACGGTGGGAATCAGATCGATGGTCTCCTCGCGGCTCAGGCTGCGGGACGGGCTTAGCCCGAGCCGTCCCGCCATCTGGTCATACACCTTCATCCCGATCCCGTAGAACGGCCCTTCCCACCATTTGTAGTTCGGGATCACGAACGACATGTTGTGAACCAGGTGGGGTGCGTTCTGCACGAGAAGGCCCCGTTCCTTCAAGGCTTCCAGCACGAGGGAAATATTCCCCTGCCGAAGGTAGCGCACGCCGCCGTGAACGAGCTTGGTGCTGCGGCTCGATGTGCCTTTGGCAAAGTCGGATTGTTCGATGAGCAGCACGTCGTGTCCGCGGGACGCCGCATCCACCGCCGCACCCAGCCCGGTGGCGCCGCCGCCGATAATGATGATGTCGTACGGTTTGTTCCGCTCCTGCAACCGGCTCAGGTTCCGATCACGAAGCATCGTCGTCCTCCTCGATCCACGCCCGGCTCCGTTCCACGGCTCGCCGCCACTGCCTCATGGCTTCCGCGGCTTCCTCCCGGGTCTGTTCGGGATGAAATGTCTTTTCCGGCTGCCAGTGCCGCTCGATATCCTCGGGTTGATCCCATACCCCGGCGGCGAGTCCGGCCAGGCAGGCTGCCCCGAAGGCCGTGGTTTCGGTAACGCGGGGCCGCACGACATCCACGCCCACCAGGTCGGTCTGAATCTGCATCAGCAGATCGCTGGCCGCCGCCCCCCCGTCCACCCGCAGTTCTTTCACCGGCATCCCCGCATCCCCGGCCATCGCTTCCATCAGGTCGGCGGACTGGAAGGCGATGGACTCCAGGGCGGCCCGCGCGATATGACCGCGATTGGCGCCCCGGGTCAGGCCGACCATCACGCCCCGGGCATAGGGATCCCAGTGAGGCGCGCCGAGCCCGGTGAAGGCCGGCACCAGGTACACCCCGCCGTTATCTTCCACGCCGGCCGCCAGCTCGTTGACCCGGGGCGCGCTTTCGATGATCTGCAGCTCATCCCGGAGCCACTGGATGACCGCTCCTCCGATGAACACCGAACCCTCCAGTGCGTAATTTGTTTTGCCGTTGAGCGACCATGCAACAGTGGTCAGGAGGTTGTTGCCGGAGCGGATTGCGGTTTCCCCGGTTTGCATCAGCAAAAAGCACCCGGTGCCATAGGTGTTCTTCGCCATGCCGGGGCGGAAGCAAGCCTGGCCGAACAATGCCGCCTGCTGATCGCCGGCGATGCCGGCAATGGGAATGCCTTTCAGGGGAAGGTCCTGATCCACCTTTCCATATACCTCGCTGCAGGATCGGATTTCGGGGAGCATCGCCCGGGGAATGTCGAGAATCGCAAGCAGCTCGTCGTCCCAGGATCCTTCATGAATATTGCAGAGAAGGGTACGTGACGCATTGGTGATGTCGGTGGCATGCACCTTTCCGCCGGTCAGGTTCCAGACCAGCCAGCTATCGACGGTACCGAACAGGACCTCGCCGTTTTCCGCCCGTCCGCGAAGTCCGTCATGATGCTCCATCATCCACCGGATTTTCGTGCCGGAAAAGTAGGGGTCGAGGAAAAGGCCGGTTTTCCGGTTGAAGGTGTCTTCATGCCCCTCGTTCTTCAGGCGCCGGCACATGTCGGCGGTGCGCCGATCCTGCCACACGATGGCATGTCCGACCGGCCGGCCGGAGGAAGCTTCCCACAGCAGGGTGGTTTCGCGTTGGTTGGTGATGCCGATGGCCGCGACCTGATCCGGGGTGATCCCGGCGGAGGTGAGGGCGCCCTCCATGGTGTTGCGCTGTGTCTCCCAGATATCCCGGGGATCGTGTTCGACCCACCCCGGGCGGGGATAATGCTGACGGAACTCCTGCTGATCCGAACCGAGGATCGATCCCTTGTCATCAAAGACGATGGCGCGTGAACTGGTGGTTCCCTGGTCCAGGGCCAAAACAATGCTGCCGCTCATGATGCATGCCTCCTCGGCCATGATGAAGACCGGGGCGGTGAGGGTCAACCAACATTGCGCTTGCTGCAGGGTGCGGGTATCGTGTCGCCATGTATCACCGGTTGCGAAACGATGGATCCATTCTTTTGCTTGTATGCCCGCTATGCTGGTTCATCTCCACGCCGGCCGGTGCTGAACTGACGCGTCACGTCTGGCGGGATGTCGGCGGTTCCGACTTGAAGGCGCTGACCCGGCTTGAAGCCTATCCGTTTTCACCTGATGAGGAACAAACCCTTCCCGTCTTCGAGGCCCCGGCCGAAGATGGTGACGACTTCGGGGCCCGCGTGTTCGGATACCTTGTTCCATCGGTGTCCGGCGCCTACACCTTCTCCATCGCCGGGGATGACGAATGCGAATTGCGGTTGAGCTGGGACGATCAGCCCAGTGGGCGGCGCCTCATCGCCCGCGTACCGGGATACACATCGCCGCGGGAGTGGGAGAAATATCCTGAACAGGTGTCGGATCCGGTCCGGCTGGAGGCGGGACGTCGATATTTCATCGAGGCGCTGCATAAAGAGGGGGGCGGCGGGGACAGCATGGCGGTCGCCTGGCGCACCCCCGGCGGCGGGTCGTGGGATGTGATCGGGGAGCGTTTTCTTCAACCGTGGAGGCAGGGCAAGGTTCGAGCGGATCCCGATACGCCGGTGCAGGCCCGGGTTCGCGATGCGTTTCCCGGCCTACGGTTCCAGCAACCGCTCGGTATTCATGTTCCTCCGGGAGGGACAAACGAACTTTTCATCATCGAAAAGGAAGGGCGGATCTATCACATACCCGACCTGTCCGTACCGGAGAAAGACCTGTTCCTCGATCTTTCCGATGTGGTTTCCACCGGGGGCGAGCAGGGGCTTCTCGGCATGGCCTGCCACCCCGGCTTCCGCCGGAACGGTGTCTTCTTCGTGTTTTACACCTGTATGGATGGCGGGACCCGGTACGACCGCCTCTCTCGTTTCCGGGTTGATTCCGGGAATCCACATCGTGCCGACCGTGGGTCCGAACAACCGATGATCAACCAGGAGGATGACGCCAGCAATCACAACGGCGGCGATCTTCATTTCGGTCCCGACGGATACCTGTATGTGTCACTCGGCGATGAGGGAAGCGGCAACGATGCCCTCGATAACAGCCAGCGGATCGACAAGGATTTCTTCTCGGCGATTATGCGAATCGATGTCGAGGGGCGCCCGGAAAATCTCTGGCCCCATCCCCATCCGGCGATTGTTCCCGCCCGGAACAGTCCGGCCTTCTACCGGGTTCCCGCCGACAATCCGTATGTCGGGACCACCCGGTTCAACGGCAAGCCGATTGATGCGTCGAGTGTGCGGACGGAGTTCTGGGCGGTGGGGCTGCGCAATGCGTGGCGCTTCAGCTTCGACCCGCTTACCGGTGATATGTATACCGGTGACGTCGGTCAGAACACCCGCGAGGAGATCAACCGTATCGAGAAAGGCGGGAACTACGGTTGGGCCTATGAAGAGGGGTTTGTGGACGGACCCAAGAAGCGTCATGCTCCGCCCGGATTCAAGGGAATAGAACCGCTCTGGGACTACCCGAGAGACAAGGGGATTTCGGTGACCGGTGGCGTTGTCTACCGGGGAAACGCCTCCTCGCCGATGTACGGGGCGTATGTCTTCTGCGACTACGCGACCGGCTATATCTGGGCCTACCGGGAAATCAATGGGGCGGCCCGGGTCGATCAGGTTGCCCGGCAGTCCGGAATTGCCGGTTTCGGGGTTGATCCTCGCAACGGCGATGTCCTGATGGCCAATCTGCACAGCGGGGTGATCCATCGTCTTGAACCGGTCCGGCGGCTTCACGTCCCTGAATAGAAGCCTTCCACCACGGCGGGAAAATCGAACGAAATCGGACGCCGATTGCTTGCTTTCCCGTCCCACACCCCTATTTTATCGGCTGATATGAACGAAGTCGCGGAAGAGCGGGATGGGGCTGATGACGTTTTTCGTTGGTTTGGAACTTTTCCTATTGATCAATATGGCGGCGGGATTGATTCGGATTGCCCGGGGTCCGGACCTGGCCGATCGCATTCTTGCCGCCCAGCTTTTCGGTACCACCGGTGTCGCCTGGTTGCTGGTGATGTCGCATCGTGCCGGCATGCCCGAGTTGCGTAACGTCGCCCTCGTACTCGCCCTCCTCGCCACCCTGACCGTTGTTGCGTATGCTCGCCTGCATGAGGACGATGCCGGCGGCGATGCCAAAGGGGGCGGGGTGTCATGACCATCTTCGCCATGATTCTCTGCGGCCTCGGCGGCATCTTCTTTCTCGCCGGTACGGTGGGACTGCTTCGCTTCCCCGATACCTTCAGCCGTCTGCATGCCCTCACCAAGGCGGATAATCTCGGTCTCGGCTTGATTGTTGCGGGGCTTTGCCTGGTTGCATCGTCGTGGGAGGCCGCGGTGAAAATGATCCTGCTGTGGCTGGCGGTCATGCTGTGCAGCACCGCCAATGCCTATGTCATCAGCCGCACCTGCTATCGCCGTCGGCTCCGCTCGGAGCGGAGGGCGGACTTGTGAACAGCCTTCCATTCGCCGCGGATCTTCTCATGATCGCCGCCCTGCTTGGGCTGGCGGTGCGGATTCTGGTGGATCGCGACCTTATTCGGTCGGTGATTCTTTTCATCGCCTTCGGCCTCATGATGTCTCTCGCATGGGTCCGGCTGGATGCGCCGGATATTGCGCTCGCGGAAGCGGCGGTGGGAGCCGGCATCACCGGAGTGCTTTTGCTCGATACCGCGATGATGATTCGTCGGCGAACCGGAGGGAATACGCGATGAAGGGCGCCGGGAAAGCAATCCGGGTATACGGCCTCTGCGCCGTTGTACTGCTCGCCATCTGGTTGGTGCGGGCCGTTCTGGCGATGCCGGTTGAACCCGGCGGGTTGACCGGTGTGGTCGATGCCGCGATGCCCCAGAGCGGAGTGAAGCATCCGGTCACTGCAGTCCTGCTGAATTTCCGAGGGTACGACACGTGGCTGGAGCTGGGCGTTCTGTTGCTGGCCGCCATGGGCGTGCTTCTGTTCCAGCCTCGGAACGACCTCACGGCCGTACGCCCGCTTCCGCCCTTCGACCCTGTGCTCACCCGAGCCGCGGTGATCCTGTTCCCGTTTGCCGTTCTTGTGAGCGGCTACCTGTTATGGGTGGGAAAGTATGCGCCGGGCGGCGCGTTCCAGGCCGGTGTGGTGCTGGGTTCGGTGGTCATTCTTTTGTGGCTGACCGGGATCCGGTTGCCTGCGCCGCTGATCGGGCGATGGTTCGCCCCCCTTCTCGCGGTTGGGTTTGCATCGTTTATGGCGGTTGCGGCCGTTCTCGGTTTTATCGGTCGTGAGTTTCTCGCTTATCCGCCGGAGCAGGCGGGCAACCTCATCCTGTTGATCGAGTCCTGCGCGACGCTGTCCATTGCCGCCACCATGGCCGCATTGATTGTCGGATTGCGGACGCAGGCGCAACATGCGGAGGAGTCTCCGCATGGATAGTCTGATCCTCTATTCCCTGGCCGGCATTCTCCTGTTCTGCACCGGTCTGTACGGGGTCTTTTTCATCGCCCACCTGCTGAAGCGATTGATGGCGATGAACATCATGGCCGCCGGAGTGTTTCTGATCCTGATCGTGATTGCCCGGCGTAATGCGGAGGCGTTTCCCGATCCCGTGCCCCACGCCATGCTTCTGACCGGGATCGTGGTGGCGGTCAGCGCCACCGCGTTTGCCTGTGCCATCGCCCGGCGGTATGTCGACATCACCGGCCGGACGGGTGTGGACGAGGAGGATGCATCATGAACGCCGCGTTGCAAGGCAGTTTGCTCGCGCCGTTCGCGGGCGCTCTTCTGGTTCTGCTGGTACCCGAAAAACTCAAGGCCCGGATCACGCTTGTTGTGTCGCTGGTCACCGCGGGCCTGGCCCTCGGGGTGGTACGAGAGGTGATGCGCGATGGCGTCGTGCACGAACGTGCCGGGGGGTGGGGCGCTCCGCTGGGTATCGACCTTGCCGCCGACGGCTTGTCTGCGATTCATCTGCTCATGACTGCGGTCGTCGGGTTGCTGCTGTCCCTGTATGCCTTCTATTATTTCCGTTCGTATGACGATGGGCGGAAGGCGAGGGCGCGGTCCCTGTTCTGGCCGTTCTGGCTGATGTTGTGGGGATCCATGCATGCGCTGTTTCTGTCCGGCGACCTGTTCAACCTGTATGTGGTGCTCGAGCTGATCGGCCTTGCCGCAATCGGGTTGGTCATCCTGACCGGTTCCCGTGAAGTCCTCGGTGCGGGGATGCGGTACCTGATGGTGGCGATGGCCGGGTCCATGAGCTACCTGCTGGGCGTGGTCCTTTTGTATGGGATGTACGGCACGCTTGACCTGGGTTCCCTGAACGCCCTGGCGGAAGCCAATCCGTTGACCCGTGCCGCCTGCGTGGTGATGACGGTCGGCCTCTTGATGAAGACCGCGGTGTTTCCGCTTCACTTCTGGCTGCCCCCGGCTCATGCCAGCGCCACCGCCCCGGTCAGCGCCCTCTTGTCCGCCCTCGTCGTTAAGGGGTCGTTCTACATTCTGCTGCGATTGTGGTTCGGGGTTTTCGCGGACGTGGTCACGCCGGCCATGGGCTGGTTGCTGGGCGCCATGGGGGCCGGTGCGATTCTCTGGGGATCCTACCAGGCACTACGACAAGCCCGCCTGAAAATGCTCATCGCTCACTCCACGGTGGCTCAGCTCGGATACCTGATGTTTTTGTTTCCGATCGTAGCAGGGGCTATGGATGCCGGCGGCGCCTATCAGCTCGAGGCTGCCAAGGGCACGGTGTATCATGTGTTGTCCCATGCGCTGGCCAAGGCGTCGTTGTTTCTGTCCGCGGGGCTGGTGATGACCGCCGCAGGCTCGGACCGGCTTCGGGATATGCGTGGTCTTGCCGAACGATTGCCCCTGACCATCTTCACCATGGCTCTGGCCGGGGTCAGCCTGATGGGGTTGCCGCCCAGCGGCGGCTTCATCGCCAAGTGGCTGATCGCCCATGCGGTCCTCGGGTCCGGGCAATGGTGGTGGATCGTATTCGTGGTAGGCGGCGGTCTGCTCACCGCCGGCTATATGTTCCTGATGCTTCGTTCCGCATTCCTCGAGCGGCAGGATGGTGACCCGGATCTTCCGGGACGGGTATCGCCGGCAATGGAATACGCCGCTCTCGCACTTGCGCTGGCCGGGGTCTTGATCGGCATTCGCGCCGCCGGCCTGCTCGACATCATGATGATCGGCAATCCCTTCGGCTTCACCGGAGGCGGACTGTGAACGCATGGCTGCCCATTGCGGTGGTGGCGAGCTCCCTGGTAACCGGGATCGTCATCTTTTTCCTGCCGGAACACCGCCGGGGCGTGCGCAGCCTGCTCAACATTGCCGGCGCGCTCCTGAAGCTGTTTTTCGTGGGATGGATGGCCGTGGGCATGATCCGCGGCGAAACCTATGAATCCAGATTCTCCATCATTCTCGGGTTCGATTTCCTGCTGAAGGCGGACCCGCTGGCCATGCTGCTGGTGGGATTGTCCTCGGTTCTCTGGTTGCTCACCACAATCTATGCCATCGGATATCTGGAAGGATGGAAGAACCGCAGCCGCTTCTTCGGATTTTTCAGCTTCTGCGTGACCGCGAGTGTCGGGGTGGCCCTGGCCGGGAACCCCATCACCTTTTTCATCTTCTACGAATTCCTGACCCTGAGCACCTACCCGCTGGTGGTGCACCGCGGAACGGATGAAGCGCTTCGCGCGGGCCGGACCTACCTTTGGTATACCATGGCCGGCGGTGCGCTGGTGTTCGTCGGAACGGTGTGGCTGCATGTGCTGGTGGGGTCGGTGGACTTCACCGAGGCCGGCGTTCTCCGATTCATGGACGCATCACTGTATCCCCAGTTCTCGATCATCTTCTTCATCCTCATCGCCGGGCTCGGGGTGAAGGCGGCGCTGGTCCCGCTGCATGGATGGTTGCCGGTCGCCATGGTTGCGCCGGCCCCGGTCAGCGCCCTGCTGCACGCGGTCGCCGTGGTCAAGGCCGGGGCTTTCGGCATCGTCCGCGTTGTCTACGACCTGTACGGCGTTGCCTTCGCGGATGCCCGGGGTCTGTTGACGCCGCTGATGCTGGCGGCCGGGTTTACCATCGTGTACGGCTCGGTCCGGGCCTTGACCCAGGACGACCTCAAGCGTCGCCTCGCGTTCTCTACGGTGAGCCAGGTTTCGTACATTGCGCTCGGGGTGTCGATGCTCGGGCCCCTTGCCACGATCGGAGGGCTGGTGCATCTCGTCCACCAGGGCTTGATGAAAATCACCTTGTTTTTCTGTGCCGGGATCTTTGCAGAGACGGTGCATGTGAAGAAGATTTCGGCCATGAACGGGATCGGTCGCCGCTTTCCGTGGACCATGGGTGCATTCACCATCGGCGCCCTCGGCATGATCGGCGTACCGCCGGTGGCCGGCTTCGTCAGCAAGTGGCACCTCGGTCTCGGCGCTCTCGGATCGGGCAATGGTCTTGTCATCCTTGTCCTGCTGGCCAGTACGGCGTTAAACGCGGGATACTTCCTGCCGATTCTGTACCGGGCATGGTTCCGTGATCCCGATGGGCCGTGGGATGAACACATGCCGGTGCGGCGTGCGGAAGCGCCCCTTCTCCTGCTCGTTCCCTGCATCATCACCGCCGCCCTGTCACTGGCCGCCGGCCTTCTTGCCGGCTCGGAGTGGAGCCCCCTCGCTCTTGCCCGCATCATCGCAAGCCGGGAGTATGTGCCATGAGCGGCGGGTGGCTTGCAGCAACAATCCTTTATCCGCTGGCGGCCGGTGTGGCGACGCTGCTGATGCGCCTTCCGCCGGTGGTACTTCGTTTCGCCATGGCCACCCTGGCTGTTCCCGCGGGGGTTGCGGTGTTTGTCGATCCGGATGCCGTCCTGCAGGCCGACGCCCTGCTGCTGGGTACAACGCTGGCCCTCGGGGAACCGGGACGCATCTTCCTGCTTTTCACCGCCGGTCTTTGGACCCTTGCCGGCCTGTACGGCTGGTTCTACACCCGGGATGACCGGCGCCTTCGCGGGTATACCGCGTGTACCCTGCTCAGTTATGCCGGCAACGCGGGGCTGTTTCTTGCAACGGATGCGGTGATGTTTTACGGATGCTTTGCGCTGATGACGTTTTCCGCGTATGGCCTGGTGGTACACACCCGGACCCCGGACGCCATCCGGGCGGGCCGCCTGTATATCGGCATGGCGGTGTTCGGAGAGCTCCTGGTGCTCAGCGGACTGCTGCTGTCGGTTCATGCTGCCGGGACGGCGGAGATCTCCGCCCTGCCGGCCGCGGTCAGCGCATCACCGCATCGTAGCGGGATCATCGCCCTCCTGTTGTTCGGCTTCGGCGTGAAGGCCGGTCTGCTTCCGGTTCACGGATGGCTTCCGCTTGCCCACCCGGTTGCGCCCACGCCGGCCAGTGCCGTGCTCAGCGGTTCCATGATCAAGGCGGGGCTCTTCGGCTGGGTGCTGTTCCTTCCCGGCGGGACGGATTCGTTTCCCGGCTGGGGTTTTGCATGCCTCGCGCTCGGCGCCACCGCAGCTCTCGCGGCCGCATATGCCGGTGTGACCCAGACCCACCCCAAGGCAAACCTCGCCTATTCCAGCATCAGCCAGATGGGTGTGATGACCATCGGTATCGGGATCGGCCTGTCGAACGCGGACGCATGGCCGGCGGCCATCGGCCTCCTCTCGTTCTATGCCCTGAATCACGCCTTCGCCAAGGGGGCATTGTTCCTGGCCGTCGGCGCCGCACATGCCGCCGCGGAGAAGACGGCGAGGATCTGGGTCACCGCCGGCAGCGTTCTCGCGGGACTGGTCATTGCCGGCGGTCCCTTCACCGGGGGCGAGCTGGCCAAGACCGGACTCAAGAAACTTTCGGGGTATGCGCCGGATGGTTTGTCGATCGTTCTGCCGTGGCTGCTGGTCATCAGTTCCTTTGCCACGGCGCTTCTGCTCTCGCGGTTTGTGCATCTCCAGTGGCGTTCCATGCAGGAGGCCCATGACGCCGATTACCACGGTGGCGCGGGCCTGCTCGGCACATGGACCCTTGCCCTTGCCGCCTGTGCGGCGGTTCCGTGGATGATCGCCGGCCTGGTCCCGGTTCCCGCGGTGTTCGGCGGGTTTGCATCTCTCGCCGGGGCCTGGCCGGTGTTTCTCGGGGGGCTGGTCTACGCGGGGGCGGTGCGCTTGAAGGTGAAGCCGATGCGTATTCCCGCCGGGGATATCGGCCTTGCCATACTCGATGCGTCTTCGGGGATCGCTCGCTGGTGGACAACATCGGTCGCCCCGGCGATGGAAAAACCGCGGGTCTCGGTTCGCTATGTTCGTAACGCCCTGATTCCCGGCGTACCGGATGAGGGGGGGCGGGATGACCGTATAACCAGATCGCCGGTTTGGGCGGGCGTCTGTTTCCTGACACTGGTGGTTCTGATGCTGTGGAGTCTTGGATGGTAATGACGAAACAACCTCCATCGGATCGCGCACGCGTTGTGACCGCTGCCGGCCTTGGTATGAGGACGGCCGTAGCCGCGGTCCTTTGGGTCGTTCTGACCGAGGGGGATGTTCGCGATGCATGGATCGGCGCCGCAGTGTCCTTCCTGGCCGCCTTCGCCAGCTATCTTCCCGTACCCGCCGGCCGGTTGCCCCGTGTCCGTCTGCCCGGCTTGCTGCGGTTCATCCGCTATTTCTTTGTACAGTCATGGCGGGGCGGCTGGGATGTTTCCCGCCGGGCGCTAAAGGTGTCCATGCCGGTACAGCCCGGCTTTCAAACCTGCCGCCTGGAGCTTGCATGCCGCAGGAATCGCGTCCTCCTCGCATGGGTTGTGAGTCTGTTGCCGGGAACGGCGAGTGTAGGGCTGGAAGAGGATCGGCTCACCATCCACCTGCTGAACGATGACCACGATGCCGGCCCGGATATCCGCGAACTGGAAGGGCTGATCCGGAACGCGTGGGGCGATTGAAACGAATCCGCTGTTTTCCGCCCCGGAAGGGCACACGCCCGCGTGCCCTCAGGCTGTTGAAAACCCCGGACACGACCTTTCCATGTGTCGCGGCATCATCCCTGTCATTCGTTGGAGGCACAGTGCCCTCACCGTGCATATGTGCATCTTCGCCATTCAAATGATCGTCATCCCCGGTGAGGGCATCCGCCTTCGCGCCTGGCGCTGCGGCGAGACGCCGCCGTGGCTCCACGATGGGCGAGTCGGGTGCGATACGCCATGCCCTATTCGGCGGCGGAGGCTTCGTGGGCCAGAATCAACTCCAGCGTTTCCTCGCCGAACTGTTCGATCTTGGCCGGGCCGATGCCCTTGACCGTCTCAAGCTTGTGCAGATTGTCCGGCTTTCGCATCGCGAGGTGGCGAAGGGTTTCATCGGAGTAAACCCGGTAGGCGGGGATGCCGCCCAGCTCGGCCGCTTTGCGCCTTCGCCAGTCCCTCAGAAGGTTAAACAGGTCGCGGTCGATGTCCGCCTCCATGCCCGCCAGCTCGTTGGGTCGCGAGCGAACCGATGTCCCGTGGGTGGGGAGCCGCAGGGCAATGTCCTGTTTGCCGGTCATCACGTCCCATCCGAGCGGGGTGATGGACAGGACGGGATATTTCCCTTCGGAAATGGAAAGGCAGTCCGCCGCGACCAGGCCGTCCAGCAATTGCCAGATCCCGTCCGTGCCCAGGCCTTGCAGGAGGCCGTAGGTCGATTGACGGTCGAGGTTGGCGTCGATGATCTCTTTTGACTTCGATCCGAAGAGGATCTGGGCGATCCGCCCCCGGCCGAACCGGCCGTCGAGACGGGCCACGCAGCTCAGGGCCTTCTGAACCATGACCCGTTCGTCGGCCGTCGGTTTCCGTACCTGGTCCGACCGTCCGGCCAGGCAATTGTCGCAATGGCTGCAGCGATCCTCGGCTTCCTCGTCGCCAAAATAATCCAGGATGTATCGGTGCCGGCATCCGTGGGCATCGACATATTTGATCATCCGCTTCAGCTTCTGGGTGTCACGCTCCCGCTTGGCCTGGAGGCGTTCGAAGTCGATCTTGAGGCTGTCCAGCGATGCGTCCGGTTTCAGCAGGCGGGTGGTATAGGTCCGGCTGCCGGGAAGGTAGGCGCGCTCGATGACCGCGGCCCGCTCAAGCATGAAGAGGGTCG
>JAUIHQ010000350.1 GCA_030432155.1 bacterium
GCCGCCACCCGAAGACTTCCAGACGATCTCGAAGGGCGTAGGGCTAGTCTTCGAGATCGAGTAGCAGTGACGCGAGCAGGCCTCGGTCGTCGAGCGGCGCGTAGCGATCGCGCTTGTCGGCGGTGTCGCGCCACCAGCTCCACATGGGCCCGCGATCACGACATCCGATCGCTTCAAGGCATCCCGAAGTGCGGCTTCGATCACCTCGATCCCATCCGGCACGGTGGTATCGCGGGAAAGGGCGAAACCATTCTGCACGAGCTTTCTGCTCAACGACCATGCATGCCGGTTTACGACGCGGCCGCTGAGCAGCTCCGAACCCGTCGTAACGAGTTCGATGGTCGGATTCACGCTTCGTAACCGTTCGGATGTTTCTGGTGCCAGGCCCAGGCGTGTTCCATGATCGTCTTCAGGTCCGGGTACCTGGGTTTCCACCCGAGCTCCCGGTGTGCTTTCTCGGCCGCGGCCACCAGCCGGGCCGGATCGCCGGGACGTCGTGGCGCCGTGACGGCAGGAATGTCGTGTCCCGTGACCTCCCGCGCCGTATCGATGACTTCTCTCACGGAATAGCCGGACCCATTGCCCAGGTTGTAGGCGCCCTGCATCGTGCCTTCAAGGGCAAGAATGTGGGCCTGGGCGAGATCGATAATATGAATATAGTCCCGGATACAGGTACCATCCGGCGTTTCATAATCATCGCCGAAGATCTTGATGTTATCCCGGCGGCCGAGTGCGACAAAGAGGATAAGCGGAATCAGGTGCGATTCCGGATCATGATCTTCGCCGAATTTCTCGGTGGCCCCCGCTGCGTTGAAATAACGGAGGAACACCGACTGGAGATTTTTACGCTCCCGCATCCATCGGAGTATACCCTCAAACTGGAGCTTGGACTCCCCGTACGGATTCTGGGGAACCTGGGGAAGATCCTCATGCATCGGTATGACTTCGGGCTGCCCGTAGGTCGCGCAGGTCGATGAAAAGACGATGCGGGGTACCTCGTTGGCAAGCATCGCATCGACGAGGTTCAATCCGCCGACCACGTTGTTCCGGAAATAGATCCCGGGATCTTCCATGGATTCGCCCACCAGGGCAAAAGCGGCGAAATGCATGACCGCGTCCGGTTTGCTGGATGCCATGGCGTCCTGAATATCGCCGGGGTTCCGCAGGTCCCCCTGAACAAAGGTGGCCCGCTCATCCACCGCCTTCCGGTGTCCGCGTTCAAGACTGTCAAACACGACAACCTCATGGCCGCGATCCAGCAGCAACTCCGTTGTCACACTACCGATATAGCCGGCCCCGCCGGTAACAAAGATTTTCATACCGCGAGACTGTAGGTGAGGAAGGGATTGTGATCAATACCGATTCCCGCTTCGGCGTAAATCAGCGATCGTCGAGAAGCTTGCGAAGCGTTTCAGCAAGGGTCTTGCCCAGCGCTTCGACGCGTTCCTGAGCGGATGCTTCCACAAGCTTTCCGTGTTCGTCGAATGCCTTGTGGGCTGAGGAAAGCGCAAACTGATCGGCGAGAACATGGACACCGAGATTGCTGAGGAGCATTCTCAGCACCCACAACCCGCGAATCCCGCCAAATCCCCCGGGTGATGCGCTCATGATCACAGCATATTTTCCCCGGAAACATTCGAGCGGTTTCTCATCGCCCTCCGACCGGGAAACCCAGTCGATGACGTTTTTCAACAGGGCGCTGTAGGCACTGTTGTTTTCGGGAGAAGCGATCAGAAATCCGTCATGCTCCTTGAACAGGGTCTTGAGGCATCGGGCATTGGGGTCGAGACCCTGATCTTCCTCGATGTCCTGGTTGTAGACCGGCATTGGGTAGTCGGCGAGATCGATCATGGTGACCTTGGCTCCGGTCTTGCGGGCTCCATCCGCGGCGACGGCCGCCAGTTTCTTGTTCAATGAATCCCGACGGGCACTGCCGGCCAGGGCAAGGATGGAGGGGGTGGTCATGGCGATGTCTCCCAAAGAAGAGTTCTACAGGAATCAACTGGCGCCGGCCAGTTGTCCGAACTTCAGGTGATCGTCTTCCACCGTTACCTCCACAACCTCGTCCTTGTTGACGTGGCCGCGGAGAATTTCTTCGGCCAGTGGATCCTCGAGGTACCGTTCGACCGCCCGGCGCATGGGACGCGCTCCGTATGCCGGATCGAAGCCTTTATCGGCGAGGAATCCACGAGCGGATTCCGAAAGCTGAAGGTCGATTTTCTTGGCCGCGAGGCGGTTCTTCACCTTCTCGACTTCGAGATCCAGAATCGACAGGACCACATCGCGAGTCATCTGGTGGAATACGATGATGTCGTCGATCCGGTTGAGAAGCTCCGGCTTGAAGGACCGTTTGGCCTCTTCGAGCATCATGCTCTTCATCCGGCTGTGATCCACAGCGGCGGTCGCTTCGGCGAAGCCGAGTCCAGGACCTTTCCGGATGAAATCCGCACCGATATTCGACGTCATGATGATGATGGTGTTCCGGAAGTCGACCGAACGGCCGAGGCTGTCGGTCAGCTTTCCCTCCTCCAGGATCTGGAGAAGGATGTGCATAACATCCGGATGCGCCTTTTCCACTTCGTCGAACAGAACCACCGAGTACGGGCGGCGGCGGACCTTTTCGGTCAATTGCCCGCCTTCATCGTAGCCGACATAGCCGGGAGGCGACCCGACGAGACGGGAGACGGCGAATTTCTCCATGTATTCGGACATGTCGATCTGGATCAGCGCATCGGCATCGTTGAACATGAACTCAGTGAGCGCCTTGGCCAGCAGCGTTTTGCCGACCCCGGTCGGGCCGAGGAAAATGAACGAGCCGATGGGCCGCTTGGGATCGCGAAGATCGGCATAGGAACGGCGAAGCGCCTTGGAAATCGACACGACCGCCTCATGCTGGCCGACCACCGATTTCTCCAGCTCATCCTCCATTTTGAGCAGACGGGCCATATCCTGCTCTTCCATTTTGGACAGAGGAATACCGGTCCATTTCGAGACGATGTGCATGATGTCCTCGGCGTTGACCGTAACCACGGTCTCATCGCGGGATTTGCGCCACTCGTCCATGATGGCCGACATTTCCTCGGTCTTCTGCCGTTCCTTATCGCGGAAGGCTGCCGCCTCCTCGAAATGCTGGTTGCGGATCGCCTCTTCTTTCTGGCGCTTGATCTCCTCGATCTCTTTTTCCTTCTCCTTGATGTCGGGAGGCAGCGTCATCGCGGCAATCCGGGCCCGTGCGCCGGCTTCGTCCATGACATCTATCGCCTTATCGGGAAGAAAACGGTCGGTCAAGTAACGGGCGGAAAGCTCGGATGCCGCTTGCAGGGCCTCGTCGGCAATCTTGGCATGATGATGGTCCTCGTACCGTTTGCGCAGGCCCTTGAGGATCTCCACGGTTTCTTCCTCGGTGGGTTCGCGCACCATCACCGATTGGAACCGTCGCTCCAGTGCGGCGTCCTTTTCAATGAATTTCCGGTACTCGGTAAGGGTGGTTGCGCCGATACACTGCATCTCACCCCGTGACAGCGCGGGTTTGATGATGTTGGAGGCGTCCATAGCCCCCTCGGCCGAACCTGCGCCGACGATGGTGTGAAGCTCATCGATGAACAGAATCACGTTGCGCGCGCGCTTGATCTCATCCATCACAGCCTTAATCCGCTCCTCGAACTGACCGCGGTACTTCGTACCCGCCACCATGAGCGCAAGATCGAGAGTCACAACCCGTTT
>JAUIHQ010000351.1 GCA_030432155.1 bacterium
TATAGGCCAGGCGGGTCACCGTACCCTGAATCGGGGAACGGTTCACATGGACGTCCATCGGTGTCAGATAGGTGCTGATGCGGATGGTGTCGGTATGTAGATAGGTCGATTCAGGCAGCATCTCGACCGCCCGGATCCAGCCGTCCGCCCCGGCGTACACCGCAGACGGATCGTTCGGCGTTGCCCGCTCGGGATCCCGAAAGAAGTAGAGCATGAAGCCGATGTAGGCGAGGCCGAAGACCAGAAACAGCGATCCGGCCACGGGATGACCCTCGGCCAGGCACCATCCGCCCGCGGCCAACGGCAGCAGGCCGGGCACGGTATGGGATATCCATCCTCTGGCAAGTGAACAAGTCATACAGGATTCAAAAAGTTCAAACGGGAGAGGCTAGCACAGTTCGCCATGGGGGAGAAGCCAGAACGATCGGAGAATCCGGCGGTCGCATGTCCGCGGTTTTCGCTTTTTTCCCGCTCAAGGCGCACTACGGGTGATGTCGAAATAGAACATCAGGTGATCGGATACCGGATCGGCAAGTCGCTGCCCGTTGGGGAGACGAGCGCCGGCTTCATGACCATAGGGAAATACCTCGGGCCATCCCGCCACCCATGGGGGATCGCGAAGGGCGGCATTCACCAGCACCCGGTCAAAGGTCACGTCATAGTAGCCTTCATCATCCACCGATTCCGCTTCGCCGGGGAGGGTGGGGACCTGGCCTCCGGGCCGGAGTAGCCACAGGTCGGACCATGCCCGGAACGGCAGCAGGGATGTATCGCCCACGAATGCCGGCATCCATGGGTCGATGTTCATATCACCGATGATCATGGCTTCCCATTGGGTTTCCGGCTCGGATTCCATCAGCTCCCGCGCGTTGTTGGCAATCAGCTCGGCGGCATTGCGGCGCAGCACCATGTTGCGGGCCTTCTCCCCGACATTCGATTTCAGGTGGACACCGTAGATCAGCAGTTTGTGTCCGTCGCTGAGCCGGGCGATCACCCGGAGCGCCCCGCGGGGAGGACGTCCGGGTCCCATCAGGGTATGAAAATCGATCTCCCTCGCTTCGAGGATCGGAAGCCGCGTAAGCAAAGCGATGTTCATCCGGGCGGAATTGCCGGCGTCGAAGCTGGTGATGAAACAGCCGGGAAACGGTCGCGCGAGGCTCCGGTTCACCATCTCTACACAGGTATCGCTCTCGATTTCCGAGAAGATCGCGAGATCCGGCCGGACGGCATCCAGCAGGGCGGCAACCCCGCGGGCCTGGCGTTCGGCATCCTGACGCGACCGGTGGTTCCCGTCGTCGATGCCATCGGTGAAGTGCTCGATATTATAGAAAGCCACCCGGAATCGTTGGGTGGGCGCGGGGAGGGCGCGGGGCTCACGAACGGTGACGGCATCCTCCAGCACGGGAACGCCGACGATGGGATACAATCCTTCCTGCGCCGACGCCTTCAGGCCTGCCAGTCCCACCAGGCAGACAATCAGGCTATGGCGAATCGCGGCGGTCAACCGCCCGGTTCGTTGCGTGTACCCCATGAATGGTCTTCAAGGCGGCCGGACGTTGCAATCGACAGCCGCATTGGATAGTCTACCCGCCAAATGCCGGATGTTGAAGGGAATTATCATGCCATCCGGCGAAGCTGAACACGAACGGGAATGATGTCATGAGTCGAATGCTGGTTACCGGAGCCGCCGGATTTATCGGGTCCCACCTCTGCGAAGCGCTGCTGAAGGACGGGCATGATGTGGTCGGCCTTGATGCCTTCATTCCGTACTATCCCCGGCCGGTGAAGGAAGACAACCTAGCCTCGCTGCGGACCACCGAGAGGTTCACATTTCATGAAGTCGATCTCCGGTCGGCGGATCTCGACCCGCTGCTGGACGGGGTGGATGTCCTGTTTCACCTCGCGGCGATGCCGGGGCTGGTGAAAAGCTGGAGCGATTTTTCCCTGTATGCGACCTGCAACATCGAGGCCACCCAGCGTTTGCTCGAAACCGCGTGCGACCGCAAGGTCGGTCATGTCATCCATGTCTCCACGTCAAGCGTCTACGGCAAGGAGGCCACCGGCGATGAAACCCGGCCCCTTCAGCCCTTTTCACCCTATGGATTGACCAAGCTCGCCGCGGAGAATCTTTGCCGGGCGTACGAGGCGAATTTTGGCCTCCCGATGACCATTCTGCGTTACTTCTCGGTATACGGTCCGCGTCAGCGGCCGGACATGGCCTACCACATCCTGATCCGCTGTCTGCTCGAAGGCACACCGTTCAAATTGTTCGGAGACGGCGAGCAGACCCGGAGCAACACCTATGTTGCGGACTGTGTAGCGGCTACCATGCTGGCCGCGAAACATCGGGAAACCACCCGGGGCGAGGTGTTCAACATCGGCGGCGGTGAAGTGGTCTCGCTGAACAAGGTCATTGAGCTGATGGAAGAACTCACCGGGAAGAAAGCCGTCATCGAGCGACATCCCGCCCGTCCCGGTGATCAGAAGCATACCGCCGCCGATATCTCCAAGGCCCGGGAATTACTCGGGTACAACCCCCGGACCCCGGTCCGCGAAGGCCTCACCGCCGAAGTGGCGTGGGTCAAGGGAAGTTGATCAAACATCCAGCCCCATTCCCTGACCACGACCGGAGGGGCAACCTCCCGGTTGCCTGCAGACTGTTGAAAAACATATCACCGTGCACTTCGGGTCCGGTATTGCCATGCGCCGGGTATGATTACCGGTTGATGTGGATATCGGGCCAGCAATCGTTTCCGGTGTAGTAGGTTAACCGCACGGCGTCGCCGGGCGATGTCGCCGGATCCCACAGAAAGATTTCATAGTCGGCGGTATCATGTTCATGTCCGCCCGCGCTGGCGCCGTATACCATCAGCGATCCGTCATCACTGAACCGCGGAAAATATTCGTGGGTGTAGGCCGTCGGTGAATCGAAGAATTCCTCGAGCCCGGTGCCGTCGGCGTTGACCCGATAGAAGCCGTTGCCTCCGTCGGCGCCGTGCTCCACCAGATACAGGAGGTCGTTGCGTCCCGGCCACCACCCGGCCTGGCATCCCGCGGCAAGGCGAGTATACCCGCCGCCGGGATGGACCACGGCGGTCATCCGCGCCTGGCCGCGAACGGTTATCGCGAGCTCCCCGGTCGATGCCAGGATGTCGGGGGTGGTCGGTTCGATGACAAGGTCCCGGAACTCGCCATGGGGAAAGACCAGGCGTGTTTCCCCGGAAGTCAGGTTCCGGCGTTCAACCTCCACGCCGTTTTTCTGATAGGCAATCTCGTCATCGTCGATCCATACCGCGGTATTGGCATTGGAGGCGACAAACGAGATGTCCCCGGACGCCAGGTCCATCATGTAAACATCCCATGCCGTCATGTTGCGCTGGGACACCCAGGGCACGTGCGACCGGCAGAACAGCATCCGGGTCCCGTCGGGCGAAACCCTCGGGTAGTATTCGGTGTGGGGGTGATCGGTGAGACGGGATACGTTCAGCGACGGCAGGTCCAGGCGGTAGATATCATGATGACCCTCCCGGTTCGAGCTCCAAACCACATAGCCGTCGCGATCGCCCCATACCTCCCGGATCCGGTCGGTCTCGCCGGCGGGAATGTTCGAAAGGTTTCCGGCTTCCGGAGCTTTCAGGGAACCCATTTTCATGACCGCCCGGTATTCCCACATCGCGAAAGCCGCGGCCGCCCCGACGAATGCCACGAGGAGGATGGCG
>JAUIHQ010000352.1 GCA_030432155.1 bacterium
CGTCCATACCTTACCCGCTTTCTTAACCGCCACACATACCCGGATACACCTAAACGACCACCTTTATCGATCCGCTCCCTCCGATGGTTACACGATATCTCAATCGAAATTCCCCGCGAATCCCGGAAGACCAAAAATGTTTATCAACAGTCTCAGGGCAACCGGGAGGTTGCCCCTCCGGATGTCTGTTGCCCTCAATGTTTCTGTCTCTGCCTACCTTCGCCAGCTTCCCGCAATACATCTTGATACAGGTGCTGAAATTGATTCCCGATGGCTTCGGGCTGATGGCACTGGAGCACGGTTGAGCGGTTACGTTCACCGGCTTTCCGGGCGGCTTCCGGATCATGCAACAGCGCGAAGATGGCGTCGGCCATCCCGCCGGCATCCCCTACGGCCGTAATCACGCCGCCGGCGGGCGGAGCGACCAGCTCCCGATTCCCGCCGCAATCCGTCGCCACCACCGGAAGGCCGGCCGCCATATACTCGAGAATCGTATTGGACAACCCCTCATTCCGGGACGGGGTCAGGGCGCCAAGCACACAATGGCGCAACAGAGAGGGAACGTCGGTGACGTCTCCGAGAAATGCGATCCGGGATGCCAGCCCACTCGTTGCCGCCAGCGACTCCAGAGAGGTCCGCTCCACGCCATCGCCGGCAATGACGAAGGAAACGTCCGGGACCCGGTCACGGACAATGGCCGCGGCCCGGAGGAACGTTGCCGCATCCTTTTCCGGATCCAGCCGCGCCACCATCACCACCCGTCGTCCTTCCGGCAGCCGGCCCGCATCCGGACATGCCTGGGCGGCCAACCGGTCGAATTCATCCGCATCGAGTATGTTGGGGATGACGCGCCATGTAGCCTCCGGAACCGATGACGGCCGGAGAGCGGTCCGGATGGCTTCCGCATTCACAACCACCGCCCGGGCTCTCCGGTCGGCCCGCTTCATCAGCCACTGTTTGTGAGGCGGATAGATTTCTCCGAGGTCACGTCGGCTGGTGATCAACGGAACCTCGGCCCGGGCGGCGACAAACTGGCCGAAGATTGCGGCATCGGCATCCCATGTGTGGAGCAAGTCGATCCCTTTCCCTCGAATATCGTCCGCGAGCTTCCGTACCGCGGTGAGCGTCGAGCGGCGAAGCATACCATGGATGCCGATCTCGGTGACCGGACCGCAGGCCTGTTCCACGGCAGGAAGAAAAAAGCCCTCCCGGCGAAAGACCACCACCCGATGGGTATCCCCGCGCCGGGCCAGCTCCATGGCAACCCGGGCACATTGCCCCTCGGTACCGCCCCGGATCAGGTTCCAGACAAGATGAAGAACACGCATAGCCGTGGTATCCTGATACAGGATTCGCTGCAATCTGCCCAACATTTATTGAGAAACCGACACATCACAGACCCGCTTACCGGACTTGGCGAGGTCTTCGAATCCTTCTATCATCAGACACCATGGAGTTCATTACCATCCTGTTCTGGCTCGGTGTGCTGGGTGTTGCCTACATCTATGCGGGTTATCCCCTGTTGATCGGGATGCTTGCCCGTCTTTTCCCTAAACCTGTCGCCAAAGAGCCCAACAACCTGTCGCTGAGCATCATCATGTCGGTCCACAATGAAGCACCGCGGATCAAAGCGAAGGTTCTCAACCTGTTGGCGGCTGAACAGGCGGATCGGATCCGGGAAATTCTGATCGGGTCCGATGGAAGCACCGACCGGCCGGGCGATTCCCTTGACAGCACGTGCGACCCGAGGGTGCGCATGGTTGAATTCAAGGAGCGGCGGGGGAAACCGTCGGTTTTGAACGATCTCATTCCACAGGCGTCCGGGGATGTTCTTGTCATGATGGATGTCCGGCAACGACTCGATGCCGAAGCCCTACCCGCATTGCTGGCCAACTTCTCCGATCCATCCATCGGTGTTGTTTCCGGCGAACTTGTATTTGATCGGTCGGATGAAGACTCTGCGGCGGCGGGCGGCATCGATGCATACTGGACGTACGAAAAGTGGATCCGTGATCGTGAAGGCCGCTTTCAATCCGTGCCCGGGGCCACCGGCGCCCTTTATGCAATTCGCCAGGAACTTACCCGACCGATACCGGCCGATGCGGCGCTGGATGACGTAATCCTGCCCATGCAGGCGATCAGCCAGGGATACCGGTGTATCTTCGACCCGGAGGCCAGAATCTATGACCGGCCGGAGCAGGATCCGGCCCGGGAAGCGATTCGCAAACGCCGTACCCTGGCCGGCTGTGTCCAGCTACTCCGGTTCTATCCGCAGTGGTGCATCCCCGGTATGCATCCCATCGCATGGCAGTTCGCATCCCACAAGATTGCCCGCCTGTTTTCACCGGCGTGCCTGATGCTGATTTTTATCACCAGCCTGGCGAACCTGACGCACCCGTTTTTTACATTGTGCGTCGGCCTTCAGGTGGTTTGCTACAGCCTGGCCGTGGCGGGATCACGGGGGTATGGAGGTCGTCCGGGGGGAATCGCGTACCTGTTTCTCGAGATGCAGCGATCCCTGATGCAGGCGTGGGTAGACGGCCTCCGCTCCCGCAACCTTGCTCTGTGGCGCAAAGCATAAAGGTAGGGCGTGGAGTCCGCTCCGCAGACCCTATTCCCGCCAACGCACATCCCCTCCGCCGGAGGGGTGAATCCGCGGTAGCGGACACGGACCTGCCTCGGCGTAGCCTGGCGAAGACGGGGTGGGTCGTTCATTACCTTCAACGGGCCTGTTTCAACCAACCTGAAAACCCACCCCGCCCTCCGGGCACCCCTCCCGGGGAGGGGAATCGGGTTGACCTATTCGTGGCCCTCCTACGCGGCGGCCGCCCTACCATTTACGGCGCGAGGCATTTCATCCTTCATCCATCCGCCTTCAGCCTTCCCGGGATCAGTCATAGGGAATTCCGTTGGTCCCAAACCAGATGACCCGGTACATGCGGAAGTTATTTTGTGTACTTTGCAGGTCCACAAATGGTGTATCGCCGCCTACGACCAGATTGGTGACATCGACCAGGTTCTTCCATTGGATTGCCTGGTTCACCACCGGTTCATTTGTCGCATACTGGACCTGATAGTCTTCGTCCCAGGCGCCCCGCCAGATGATGCGGGACTGACCGTTTGAATTTGCCGATACGGAGGAAATCCGGTGAAGCCCGAAGAACGTCTGAATCGGAGCATCATTGATATCCCAGTAGTTCGTATTGCCGGGGCCTTCGCCCACGATCCGCCAGCGAGCATTGAAGCTGTTATAGACCGGAGAATTGGTCCAGAGCACATATTCCTGGTAGATGGGCACGCCGGACTGGATGTTCACCCATTCGTTTCCGCCGTCACCGGAGTACTGCACGGTAACGTTGATATCATCCGGCGCATTCAGAATGTGCCATACCAGCGGATATGGATTCTCATTTTCCGATATCGGCAGGAAGGAGTCGCCGGTCCGGGCATCGACAATCGTGTTGGTCGAACTCTTGCTGGCGTAGGCCGTGTTCCCATAGGCCCCGATGTTCACCCGGGCCCCGTTCTCGAGAGGCTCATTGGTGAAAACCGATGATGGATTTCCCTTGTCAATGGCCCATGAGGTGTTGGTGTCGAAAACATACAACTGGGTGACCGCGTCATACCGGCCGGATTCGCTCAACAGGTGGAAGTCGCCGGTTTCGCGCAGCGCGTCGACTTCGTAGGGATTGCGGATCGAGTCGATA
>JAUIHQ010000353.1 GCA_030432155.1 bacterium
GGTCCGATAGGCGTCGTCGGTCTTGATGTTCCCGCGCTCATCGAGCTCGCAACCGAGTTGAGAGACGATCCAACCCGACTCGGGGCCGGTGAAGCCCATGGCCAGCAGGACCAGGTCAGCCTTCCATTCCTTCTCCGACCCGGGAATTTCTTCGAGCACCGGCCGTCCGCCCTCCGGGTTCGGCGCAAACTGCACCTCGACGGTCTTGAGCTTTTCAACCTTGCCGCCGGTGCCGATGAACTCCTTGGTCATGATGCTGAAGACGCGCTCACAGCCCTCTTCATGCGAGGTGCTGGTGCGGAGCCGCATCGGCCAGTAGGGCCAGGGCTGACCTTCAGGGCGGTCTTTCGGGGGCATCGCCAACAGTTCAAAGTTGGTGACGGATGCTGCGCCGTGCCGGTTGGAGGTTCCAATGCAGTCGCTGCCGGTATCGCCGCCGCCGATGACAATGACGTGTTTGTCCTTCGCGGACAGGTTGGAACCCAGTTTGTCTTCCGCGTCACCGGCAACCCGCCGGTTCTGCTGGGGCAGGAATTCCATGGCAAGGTGGATGCCTTCCAGGTCGCGTCCGGGAACGGGGAGATCCCGTCCCTTGGTCGCGCCGATGCAGAGGACGATGGCATCGTAGGAGGCCAGATCTTTGGCGTTCAGGTTTTTTCCGGCATGCATCCCGGTTTTGAATTCGATGCCTTCTTCCGCCATGATGTCGATCCGGCGATCGATGACCCATTTCTCCATCTTGAAATCGGGAATGCCGTACCGGAGGAGTCCGCCGATCCGGTCGTCCCGCTCAAACACGGTCACGGTGTGGCCGGCCCGGTTGAGCTGCTGGGCCGCGGCCAGTCCGGCCGGACCGGAACCGATGACCGCGACTTTCTTGCCGGTACGAAGTTCCGGCGGTTCGGGCTTCACCCAACCTTCGGCGAAAGCCCGTTCGATGATTTCTTTCTCTATCTGCTCGATGGTTACCGCGGGCTCGTTAATCGCGAGGACGCAGGCCTCTTCGCAGGGGGCGGGGCAGAGCCGTCCGGTGAACTCAGGGAAGTTGTTGGTGGCGTGCAGGCGTTCAATCGCCTGTTTCCATCGGCCCCGGTACACGAGGTCGTTCCAGTCGGGAATGATGTTCCCCAGCGGGCAGCCGGTATGGCAAAACGGAACACCGCAATCCATGCAGCGTGCGGCCTGGTTCCGGACCTTGTCCTCGGGAAACGGAATGTAAAACTCCTTGTAGTCCTTCAGCCGGTCCTCGACCGAACGCTTCTTCGGAAGTTCGCGTGTGTATTCTTTGAATCCTGTGGGTTTCGCCATGGTTATACCCCTACTTCTTCCAGTTCACCGGCGGCGCCTTTCGCTGCCGCCTCGGCCTCTTCCCGGGCGATGCGCTCCAGCGCCATCTTGTAATCCCTCGGCATGACCTTCACGAATTTCGGCAACAGGTCATCCCAGTTGTCGAGGATCCGCGCCGCCACCGTACTGCCGGTGAGGTTTTTCTGGTTTTCAATCAGCTCGCGCAGCAGTGTGACATCCTTACTGCTTACAACCGGCTCGAGGTCGACCATCTCCTGGTTGCACCGGTACCGGCCGAAATCGCCGGCTTCGTCCAGGACATAGGCCTCACCGCCGCTCATGCCCGCGGCAAAATTTCGTCCGGTGGGTCCGATCACCACCACCACGCCGCCGGTCATGTATTCGCAGCCGTGGTCGCCCACGCCTTCGACGACCGTCTTGACGCCGCTGTTGCGGACGCAGAAACGTTCCCCGGCCAGACCGCGAATGTAGGCATCGCCCTTGATGGCGCCGTAGAAGGCAACATTCCCGATGAGAATGTTTTTCTCCGGCACATACGTCGCCTCGTCAGGCGGCCGGATCACCAGGCGGGCGCCGGACAGGCCCTTGCCGAAGTAGTCGTTGGCGTCGCCCTTGATGTCGAAGGTGATGCCGCGGGCGCCGAATGCACTGAAGCTCTGGCCGCAGGATCCGGATACGTGAACGTGAATCGTACCGTCGGGCAAGCCGTCTTCACCGTATTTTTTTGAGATGTGATAGCTCAACATCGTGCCGACGGTGCGGTTGATGTTTTTGACCGCCAGCTTGACCTCGACCTTGTCGCCGTTTTCCAGCGCAGGCTTGACCATCTCGATCAGCTTGTTGTCGAGCGCCTTGTCGATTCCATGGTCCTGGGTGCGGCTGCAGTAGAGGCCGACCGAGGGGGGAACCTGGGGCTTGTGAAGGATGCTGCTGAAGTTCAAGCCCTTGGCCTTCCAGTGTTCCACGGCTTTGCTGACATCGAGCCGGTCGACCTGGCCGACCATCTCGCTGACCGTACGGAATCCGAGCTTGGCCATGATGACCCGCATCTCTTCGGCCACGAACCGGAAGTAGTTCACCACATGCTCGGGCTTGCCGGTGTATTTCTTGCGCAGCTCGGGATCCTGGGTGGCGATGCCGACCGGGCAGGTGTTGAGATGGCAGACCCGCATCATGATGCAGCCGACGGAAATCAATGGGGCGGTGGAGAATCCATATTCCTCCGCGCCCAGCAGCGTGGCGATCGCGATGTCGCGGCCGGTCAGCATCTTGCCGTCGCACTCCACGACGATCCGGCTGCGCAGATCGTTCTGCACAAGAGTCTGGTGGGTTTCGGCCAGGCCCAGCTCCCACGGGAGTCCCGCGTGTTTCAGCGAGGTTTCGGGCGAAGCCCCGGTGCCGCCATCATAGCCGCTGATCAGTACCACGTCCGCCTTGCCCTTGGACACACCGGCGGCCACGGTACCCACGCCGACCTCGGAGACCAGCTTCACGTTGACCCGCGCTTCGGGGTTGGCGTTTTTCAGGTCGTGGATGAGCTGGGCGAGATCCTCGATGGAATAAATATCGTGGTGCGGCGGCGGCGAAATGAGCTGCACATACGGGGTCGAATGCCGGGTCTTGGCAATCCACGGGTACACCTTCTCGCCGGGAAGCTGTCCGCCTTCGCCGGGCTTGGCCCCCTGGGCCATCTTGATCTGCAGCTCTTTGCCGCTCGAGAGATAATGACTGGTCACGCCGAACCGTCCGGATGCGACCTGCTTGATGGCGCTGTTCCGCCAGTTACCGTCCGCGTCGGGGGTGAAACGGTCCGCATCCTCCCCGCCTTCACCGCTGTTACTCTTGCCGCCGATCCGGTTCATGGCGATGGCGAGGGTTTCGTGGGCCTCGGCGCTGATGGACCCGTAGGACATGGCCCCGGTCTTGAACCGCTTTGCGATCTCGGTCCAGGGCTCGACTTCCTCCAGCGGAATCTCACTGCCGTTGGCCTTGATCTCGAACAAGCCGCGGAGGGTGAACAACTCACGGTTCTGCTCATTGACCATTTTCGCGAACTGGTCGTAGGCCTTCTGGCTTTCCCGGCGGGTCGCCTCCTGGAGCTTGGCGATGGTCAGGGGGTTGAGCAGGTGACGTTCGCCGGTCCGGCGCCACTGGTAGACGCCGCCGACATCGAGATCGAGCTTCTCGGGGATGTCCGCCGCGGGGTAGGCCCGCTCGTGGCGCATTTCCACCTCACGGGCGATGACGTCGAGACCAACACCGCTGATCCGGCTCGGGGTGCCGCAGAAATACCGGTCGATGACGCTCGCGTTCAATCCCACGCACTCGAAGATCTGGGCGCCGCGATAACTGTGAAGGGTCGAGATGCCCATCTTCGACATGACCTTG
>JAUIHQ010000354.1 GCA_030432155.1 bacterium
CCGAGCCGAAGGGCCGGGCGTCGACCATCTCCCCGGCCCAGCGACGGGAGCTGCAACACCGGATGAATGCATCGAGGGCCTCATCGCGGGGAAGGCTGTTCAACTGTTCCAGCGTCACCAACCGTTACACCCCGTGCGCGACCTTGCCGATGACCCGGAACCGGCTGACCCCGCCGTCGGGAAAGATGTTGAGCTTGATGTGGGTGAACGGTCCCTGATTCTGGAGCTCCCCGGCGAACACATGGTTCTGGTCGGGTCCGAGTTTTGTCTTGGGCAGCACCTGGCGCCATTCGACATCCGGCCACGACAGAATATCGATGGATTCATCGGGGGAGAGGCAGGCATCGACGGAACATTGATCGGGGTAGTTACCTTTGAAGAAGGCGGTATCGATCTCCAACCGGTCGATCATCCCGGGACGGGCAAGCTCAATCAGCACCCAGTCGTATCCCATCCCTCGGCGACGCCGGGTCTCCCAGCCATCACCCATGTTGACCGGCTGGGAGGGTTGGATGAGGTTGTTCATCGGGCTGAAGAACATGTCGCTGCAACCCACGGCCCGGCCCCCGTTGGTCAACGATGCAAGATCAATCACCGCATCCGGATCCATTTGGGTCCAATCCACGGACACTTCCCCGTAGACCCGCATACGGGCCACGCCGCCATCGGGATAAATGTTCAGGCGAAGATGCGTCCACACGTTCCGGTTGGCCACCGAGAACAGGTTCTGGGAGCCCGGCATCAGCGCGGTCTTGGGAACAAGCTCCACCCATTCACCGGCATCCCCGCTTTTTGCATCGATGGATGCATAGGAGGGAGCATTGCCGAGAAAATGGTTGGTATCGACATCAATGCCGTGAATGACCCCGGGAAAGGCGAGTTGAACTTCGCACCAGTCATGCCCGGAGGTGCGGCGGCGGCGGGTTTCCCAACCGTCCATCCATTTGCCCCGGTCGGTGTATTTATCGGGCAGGAAGACCCCGCGGCCGGGCTTCAGCAGGTTTTCCTTGGCCGCAAAAAACTCGTCGTTGGCTTCCATGACTCTGCCGCCGAGTTTTTCCGCGGCCAGATCAATGAAACCGGCAAATGCCGCCGCCTGTCCTGTTGATTCATTCATCGTCAATCCCCCAACCATACCGATCGGCAAAACGCGGGCGGATTCTCCTCAAACCCTCCCAAAATCTGATCACCCCGGTTGCCGGAGAAGATAAGGGGTTTTCTGACAGACGTAAAGCCCTGCGGTGGAATGAATCGGCGTCATGGAGGGTGACAGTGCCGGATGCTCAGGCGCCGCGGACGATGCATTCCCCGGACCCATCCTTCGCCCCGGGGTCGATTTCCCGGCCCCGGAGAAAGACACGATCCACCCGCCCCACAAGTTCACGCCCTTCGTAGGGGGTTACGGGATGGCGGTGAAAAAGATCACGTCCGTTGACGGTATACGAAGCATCGGTATCGAACACACAAAGGTCGGCGCGGCAGCCGGGGGCGATCGCACCGCGCGCTTCCAGCCCGCAAAGCGCCGCAGGCGCCCCGCTCATCCAGTGGACCAGTTGTTCGAGGGAACCCATGCGCTGTCGCCACTCGGTCCAGACCACGGAAAGGCCGACCTGGAGCGATGCGATCCCGCCCCATGCGCTCATGAAGGTTCCCTCGTCCGGCTTTTTCATGTCCGGCGGGCAGGGAGAATGGTCGGTGGCGATCATGTCCAGCGTTCCATCTTCCAATGCAAGCCACAAGGCCTCCCGGTGACGTTGTCCGCGAATCGGCGGAGCGCATTTGAATTGCGTTGCGCCGTCAGGGATGTCCTCAGCATCAAAGAACAGATAATGCGGGCAGGTCTCGGCCGTTACCGGCAAACCTTCCAGCTTGGCCGCTCTCAGCATGGGCAGGACATCGGCTGACGCGACATGGACGATATGCACCGGGCATCCGGTATCTCGGCACAGATTGAGGACGACTTCCACCGCACGGGTCTCCCACGCGTCGGGACGCGATGCCAGGTACGTTGCGTAGGACCGGGGATCGCCCTGAATATCCACCGGCGAATCAATTTCGGCATGAACCAGCAGGGGTACACCCCAGTCCTTCATCACCATCATCGCATCCCGGCAATCTTCCACCGATGCAGCGGGAAATTCATCAATCCCGGAATGTACAAGAAACGCCTTCATGCCGCAGACCCCTTCCCGGAGAAGAGGCGCCACATCTCCGGCATGACCGGGAACCACACCGCCATGAAATCCCACATCAACATGCAGCTTGCCCCGGGAAGCCTCCCGTTTCGCCGCGAGGGCCGCGACGTCAACCGTCACCGGCGAGGAGTTGAGCGGCATATCGACCAACGTTGTGACCCCGCCCGCCGCGGCCGCGCGTGTGGCGGTCTCAAATCCTTCCCACGCAGTACGGCCGGGCTCGTTGATGTGAACATGGTGGTCGATCAAGCCGGGAAGAACGGCCCTGTCGCCGACATCCATGACCGACAACCCGGGTTCAGCCGCTTCCGGCGGCAGCACCGATTCGATGCACCCGCCATTGATCACAATCATAGCCGGGGCTTCACCTCCCGGCATGACAACCCGCCGGCTCAGAATTCCGAAGCGTTCCATGGTGTAACTATACCAGACGTTTCAGCGCCCAGCGAATCTCCGCCGCAACCGATTCATGTACCGGCACCGCCCGCATATCCGGCGGCAGGACATCAAAGGTGTATGTCTCAACCTCGAGGTGCCGGCATTCGCTGCGTACAACCGCATCCTTCAAGCCGTGTTCAAGATCATGCGTGGTAGGCCGCAATATATCCCCTCCGACCCAGAACAGCGGAACATGAAAGTGAACCCTGACGTCGGCTTCCGCATCAAGCGCGGCCACCCCGGGCAGGGCATCCGGAAGATCCAGCCACCGGTGAAGCCACGGCGATGCTGATCGGGCGATACACTGATGCAGATAGACCGGCTCATTGAACGGTTCCAGGGCATCCGCACCATCCTTTCCGCCACGTGTCTGAAGCGCCGCACTGAGCTGAATCTTGGTCACGGGAATCTGCTCGAGGCGATACGATGCGATGACGGTCGGCAGCGACTCGAACTGGAGCGCGGTGTGACAGGTATCGATACAGACCCCGATGTATCGGCGGATCATGGCTTCCGCGGCGTGTTCGGACAGGCCGGATGCGTCAACCAGGTGCCGGACGCCGTCCACCAGCAAGGCGTCCCGGTAAAACGTGAGCATGTCTTCGGTGGTTTCCACGAAACACGCCGGTTCCGGCTCGAGGCCGAGGCGGATACAGTGATCGGTGGCGGTTTCGACAAGATGAAAACCATGTGCGCAACGGGCCAGGTTTCGGGCCATCAGGCTGACGTCCTCTTCCTTTTGAATCCATGCCCGGAACGATCCGGGAACGGTGCTGATGCTGCCTTCCGCACCGGCCGGCAGCAAAGCCGCCAGGATGTCCGCGGTCTGCAGGGTGTAGTCCAGCCTTTCGTCGGTTCGCCAATCCGGTTGATACACCTGTTCCTTGACATGTTGGCCATGAAACGATCCGTAGGGAAAAGCATTCACGGTGAACGCATAGAGATCATGCTCCGCGAGAAGGGAACAAAGCTCCTCAAGGCGGCGGGGATCTGAAAACTCGTCCGCCGCCGCCGCCCCCAGCCCCAGACCGAGCCCGAACGGTTT
>JAUIHQ010000355.1 GCA_030432155.1 bacterium
TCTTCCCGGTCGCGCCCGGCGGCGACGCCGATCATGCGATAGCCCTTTCGCTCCAGGCTCCAGCGTCTCAGTTCGTTTGCCTCCAGCGCGACCCAGATCGAGAAGGCAAACGACAGGACACCAACCACGAAATCGGTCTGCGAGAAGATTTCACCGATCGCCGCGAGACCAATGCCTTGCGGCCTTCGAGGTGATACCGGATCACCATGGCCCGCCGGATGATGAAAAAATCACCGCTTTCCGGCATGCTGTTGGGACCCAGCACATTCACAAATCCCCTCAGACGGCTGATAAAGTCCGGTCCTTTCTGTTTGCGGAATTCTCCTCCGGTCTGATGGTTGAAGTCCTCAAAGGAGTGGCTGGTGCCGCCGGCAAAGACGAAGATTGCTTTCCCGATGGGATGGAGATGCTGTCACGTGCGGAATATTCCATCCTGCATCGGCGCGAGGAGATATTTCAGCCACCCCAGGGGGGAGCCTTGAAAGGCGCTGTCAAACTCATCAAAGAACACCAGCGGAACCTTTCCTTGCAGCGCCATGTCTTGAACGACATGAAGCGAATCAACCAATTGCTCGATCGACCCGAACTCCGAGAGATTGAATTCCACGGACTCGATGCGTTTATCGCCGAGGCTTTTGGCTACTTGTTTCACGCCGAAAGATTTCCCGGATCCGGGCGGTCCGAATACGGCGAAACAGAGGGGACGTTCGGGAGACGGATTGGCCAGATACTCCCTCATCAGGATCTGGACACTGCGAAAGCTCTCGATTTCACTTCGGTCGGCGGTTACCAGATTGTTGAACCTGGCCACGGGAAATGCATCCAGGGCATCTGTGCCCTGCTTCACAATACGGCAGGCAAGCGCATACAGGTTCTCGGAGGATCGGGCTTTTTCTCCGTGATCCGGAACCTCGATATCGCTGCTCTGGAGAATGCTCCACGCTTCGTCCCCTGCCCGGTTCCGGACAAACCGGTCAGGAACGCGGATTTGGTTGAACGTATCCAGGTTGTCATCGCCCGACGGTGTGCGGTTCAGGATATCGGTGGGATAACCCAGGTCCGGAGTGAATCCTTCACGAAGCAGGCGGCGACATGCAATCAAACCGCTCCGCAGTGCATCCGGTACGTTGTCGATTCCGTCCCGGGTGATGCAGGCGGCGACCGCAGCAACAAACGCACCCGTTTTACCCGGCATATCCCCGTGAACATCCCGGCGAAAATCCCCTTCAATCCTCAATCGATCATACACAAGTGTGGCGACCGTTGCGCCCTCAGTACTCCGCTCCAGGTAGAGAGATCCATCCTCGCCGAACAAGACGGCCACGCGGGGGCATTCCGCAAGTTTTCGCATAAGATCGCAGCCCGCCATCTCCGACATGAAGTCTTCCACTGTCCGTTCCCATGACAGCTTGCGGCTGATCTGTGCTCCCTGTTGCCGAAGATCATCCGCACTGATCACCACGAGGGTACGGTGCAGGCACATGCGTTGAATATGGTCCCAAAGAGGTCCCCGAAGAAGAGGCCGATGCATCTTGAGAAGGATGAATGTTTGAGATGATTCGTTCCGTATTCCATCCGGCCACACATCCGGCGCAGTACGAAACCCGTTTCCCGCGTCGTCCACGATCACCAGGTCCGCCTGCTTTCCCGCGGACGGAGGCGGACGTGGCGGAGGGGTTGCGCGGACATTGGATTCGTTCGCCCGGGGCCCGGCATACCCGCGATACGAGGAAACCCGGATCTTCTTATCACTCTGGATGTTTGCATCCATGATGGAGTGAAGGATGTCGGCGGGATCGATCTGCCGCAGGGAAGGAAGCTCATACCCGGTGACATCGATATCTTCGAGCTCACGAAGCATCGATGCGATCAGCGCGGCGCCACCGGCCGAAGCTTCCATTCGAGTGCCGTTATTCAACTGCCAGTTGCAGCATCCTTCACCCGTTTCCGATCGCACATCCCGTGAGACCCAGTCCACGCAGACATCGCCCACAACCATGATCGATTTTTTCATCGGTACAGCCCTCGCAAGTAACCGGTTACATAGTAGGATCCGGCTGGGGACATGTAAACGTTGCATTGTGACAATATCGAGTACGGGCGGACGTCCCCGGAGGCAGCCAGGGAGAACTACTCAGCGGCTTTCGGAGCACTCAGACCTTTGCTGAAGTACCCCGATCGATCAAAGCAACAGACGCGGCGCTTCCCGGATGCCAGCATATTACAGGCGCCGTCGATCCTGCGTACCCGCGTGTCTTCCTTCTTTGCGGATTCGATCCATTGAACCCAATCCCGACGTGCGGCGGGGGTGATATCGTTCCAGGTCGCATATGCTTTCGCATCCGCCTTCAGTGCTGACCGCAGCTCCGCGGGAACATCAGGTTCAGGTTGATCCGCGGATGGTGACAGCTCCAGCTTCACCTCATCACCCGCCTCCGCCCCGGCCGATAGCCGAAGCTTCTTCTCCACTTTCATCCAGTGGCTCTTCTTTCCGTCCGGCGACAGGGTTGCCCGGAACGGGCTTCCGTTGAGTGTACCTTCCACCGGTACCATCCCGCGGGACGGCAATTTCGCACTTGCGTCCGGCGGCAGGATGAGAAACGTCCACGCCGCGCGCTTCGGCTCCGCCGGCCGGAGAAGTCTCGTGGAACATCGGATAAGAGTCGAGCTGGCTGTCATGACATCAACATGAAAAGGCTGGATGCCTTTATTACATCGCATATCCATCCGCCAAACCGCAACCCCTATCATTTTCTTCGTGATTTCCATCGGGGTTGTTGCTAGGGGAAGAATGCATGCGGGTGTGTCCCGATCATACGTGAAAACAACGCTTGAAGTTGATATACTGCCCCAACCGGACGATACCACCTGCGGCCCCACCTGCCTGCATGCCGTGTACCGTTATTTCGGCCATTCTCTGCCTCTTCCCGACCTGATCCGCCAGGTGCCAACCGTACGCGGCGGGGGGACGCTGGGGGTTTACCTCGCCACCCATGCCCTGACGCTCGGTTTTTCGGCGGTCATCTACACGTACAACCTCACGATCTTTGATCCGACCTGGTTCGAACCGCCGCTCCCCGATCTCGTCGCCAAGCTACGCGCCCAGGCCGCAACCCGGCGGGGAGAGCGGATTCGCACAGCCAGCCAGGCCTATGCCTCGTACCTCGAGGCCGGGGGCAAGGTTCGCATGGTCGATCTGACCGCCCGGCTGCTGCGGAATTATCTCAATCGAGGCATCCCCATGATCACCGGCCTCAGTTCCACCTACCTGTACCGCACGATGCGGGAATACGGGGATGACATGCAGGATGACGATATTCGCGGGGAGCCATCGGGCCATTTTGTGGTTCTCCACGGCTATGACCGGGTCAACCGCACGGTGGACGTGGCCGACCCGTTTCATCGCAATCCCATCGCCCGTGATCACCGCTATTCCGTCGGGATCGACCGGGTCATGAACGCGATTCTGCTCGGAATTGTGACCGATGATGCCAACCTTGTGATTCTCGAACCCCCGCACCCAACACCCAAGAACTGATCATGCATATACTCCTCGTCGTGGACCGGCCGTCAAAATGGCCCCTTCATATCGATGGCGTGGATGTCGTCCAGGTGGCGGCCGGGCGGAAGGCCGGGAGGATGGCGAGGAGCCGAGAGGCGCCGG